>CAZFQC010000053.1:11294-13240 GCA_964520795.1 uncultured Brevundimonas sp. | reverse complement strand
ACGGCGCGGATGAAGTCCTGCAGGCGTGACGGGGCCATGGCCAGCTGGCGGTCCTCGCCCTGGCCGATCAGGGCGTCGGCGAAGGCCTGTTCCCATTCCGGCGACAGGGTGACGATAGGCAGGGCACCGTCGTCGCCCTTGTGCTGCCAGCACAGCTGACGCGCCAGACGGCCGCGGACGTGTTCGACCAGGGTGGTGACCGAGCTGGTGTGCGGTGCCGCTTCCGCCAGACCTTCGAGGATGGCCCCGAGATCGCGGATCGAGACCTTCTCGCGCAGCAGGGTCTGGAGCACCCGCTGCAGGGTGGTGACGGTGACGACCGAGGGGATCAGTTCCTCGACCAGCTTCTTCTCTTCCGTCCCCAGCTCCTTCAGCAGCTTCTGCACCTCGGCGTAGGTTAGCAGATCGGCCATGTTCTCCTTGAGGATCTCGGTCAGATGGGTGGTCAGCACGGTCGACGGATCGACGATGGTGTAGCCGCGGAAGGTCGCCTCCTCGCGCAGGCTCTCGTCGATCCAGGTGGCGGGCAGGCCGAAGGCGGGCTCCTTCGTATGCTCACCGGGCAGTTCGACCTGGCGGCCGGCGGGATCCATGGCCATCAGGGACCCGAGGCGGACCTCGCCCTGGCCGGCCTCCATCTCCTTGATGCGGATGGCATAGCCCTGGGTGGCCAGGCGCATGTTGTCGAGGATGCGGACCGACGGCATGACGAAGCCGTATTCCTGGGCCAGCGAGCGGCGCAGGGCGCGGACCTGGTCGGTCAGGCGACGGCCCTCCAGGTCGTTGATCAGTGACAGCAGGGAATAGCCCAGCTCGATCTTGACCTCGTCGATGGTCAGGGCGGTGCCGATGGGCTCCTCGACGTCCTCCTTGGGACCCGAGGCGGTCGAGGCCAGTTCGGCCTCGGTCGGCTTTGGCTTGAGCCGCTGCCGGCCCAGACGCCAGGCCATGAAGCCCGTGCCGAGGGACAGGGCTGCGAACGGCAGCAGCGGCATGCCGGGGATCAGGCCGATCAGGCCGGCCGCGGCCGAGACCACGCCGAGGCTGACGGGGTTGGTGGCCAGCTGGGCGACCAGGGCCTTGTCGGCCGTGCCCTCGACGCCCGCCTTGGAGACGAGGAAGCCGGCGGCGATGGAGATGATGATAGCCGGAACCTGGGTCACCAGGCCGTCGCCGATGGTCAGGGCGACATAGGAGTTGGCCGCGTCACCGATGCTCATGCCATGCTGCAGCGTCCCGATCAGGATGCCGCCGATGGCGTTGATGAAGACGATGATCAGGCCGGCAACGGCGTCGCCGCGGACGAATTTCGAGGCACCGTCCATGGCCCCGAAGAAGGTCGATTCCTGCTCCAGTTCCTTGCGGCGGCGCTTGGCCGTCTCCTCGTCGATCAGGCCGGAGGACAGGTCGGCGTCGATGGCCATCTGCTTGCCCGGCATGGAGTCCAGGGTGAAGCGGGCCGAGACCTCGGCGATACGGGTCGAGCCCTTGGTGATGACGACAAAGTTCACCACCAGGATGATGGCGAAGATGATGATGCCGATGATGAAGCTGCCGCCCATCATCAGGGTGCCGAAGGCCTCGATGACCTGACCGGCACCGCCCGTGCCCTCGTGACCGTGGCTGAGCACCAACCGGGTCGACGCCAGGTTGAGGCCGAGGCGGAACAGGGTCGAGACCAGCAGGACCGTCGGGAAAATGGCGAAGTCCAGCGGCTTCTTCATCATCACCGCGGTCATCAGGATCAGCACGCTGGAGACCAGTGACAGCGCCAGCAACACGTCCATCAGGAAGGACGGGATCGGCAGGATCAGCAGCAGGATGACGCCGATAACGCCGATGGCCATGGCCACCTCGCCGCGCGCGACCCAGCCCAGCATGTCGCGACCGCTCGGCGGCGCCATGCCGTCCCGCATCATGGTCGAGGCGGGGATGTCGGTCATGCG
>CAZFQC010000053.1:0-11194 GCA_964520795.1 uncultured Brevundimonas sp. | reverse complement strand
TCGGCGGCGCCATGCCGTCCCGCATCATGGTCGAGGCGGGGATGTCGGTCATGCGTAACCGAGTGCGGCGAGCGCGGCGCGGGTCGCGTCAGCGATGACGGCGTCGCGCTGGGTCGGAGTGGAGTCCGAGGTGGCGTGGAAATAGATGGCGATCTGGACGATCTCCCCGGTCGGCGCGCCTGCCACACCGATATCGTTGGTCGGGCCCGAGCCGCCCGTCCCCGTCTTGTGAGCGACGGTCCAGCCGGTCGGGACGCCGGCCTTGATACGGTTCGGCCCGGTCGGCGAGGCAATCATCCATCGCTCGAGACGGCTGGCGTCGCGCCGCGTCAGCGCGTTGCGCTTCGTCAGACCAACTATATTGACGATCGTTTGATGAGGAGTCGTGGTGTCCTTGTCCCCATCGGGACGGTTCAACTCCATTTCCCAGCGATCAACGCTCGTGACGGAGTCACCCATCGAGCGGTACCATTCACGCAGGACGCCCAGCCCGCCCATCTCACGGATCAGGATGTTGGCGGCGGGATTGTCGCTCTGCTCGACAGCCGCCTGCGCTAAACGCTCGATCGACAGCCCCCGGCCGACGGCCTCGCCCGTAATGGGCGCGTGCGGTAGCATGTCCGCTTGGGTGATCGGAACCAGACGGTCCAGTTGCTCCCGACCCGCGGCTGCGCGCATCAAGGTCGCTGCGGCGAGGAAGAGCTTGAAAGTTGAGCAATAGAGGAAGCGTTCGTGGGCGCGCCAGTAAGCGGCCCCCTGCGGACCGAGTGTCGCGACGCCGAGCCGCCCTCCGTGCCGGGCCTCAAGCGCGCTAAGGTCCAGCGGTACGAAAGGAATGGCCACACGCTCAGGCGCATCCTGGGCACTCGGGGCGTCCGGGCGGTCACAGCCCATCACCCCCAGCGCACCGAGGCCGGTCAGGACGCTTCTGCGGTCCGTACCCCCGCGCATGATCAGGCGGCCGCGTAGCCGGGGCCGGCGACGCCGGACTGGGGCGCGATGATCTGCGTCCCCTCGTCGGCGTATTCGTTCAGCTTGTTGCGCAGGGTGCGGATCGAGATGCCGAGGATGTTGGCCGCGTGGGTGCGGTTGCCGAGGCAGTGCGACAGGGTGTCGAGGATCAGCGTCTTCTCCATCTGCGCCACCGTCTGGCCGACGTGGGCGCGGGTGACGGCGTCGGCGGTCTGGGCGGCGCGGGCGGCGGGGCTGTCATGGCCGGCGGCGCCGTGGGCACCCGCGCTGAGCGGCTGGCCGTCGGGCAGGCGGATGGCCTCGACATCGATCTCCGGTCCGACCGCCAGCAGGACGGCGCGGTGCATGGCGTTCTCCAGCTCCCGGACGTTGCCGTTCCACCGGTGCGAGACCAGGGCGAGGCGGGCGGCGGCCGAGATCGGGCGCACCGGCACGCCGTTGGCGGCGGCGTATTTCTTGACGAAATGGTCGGCCAGGACGGCGATGTCGCCCGGCCGCTCGCGCAGGGCCGGCAGGCGCAGGTTCACGACGTTCAGGCGGTAGAGCAGGTCTTCGCGGAAGGTGCCCTCGGCCACCGACTTGGCCAGATCCCGGTTGGAGGTGGCGATGATGCGGATGTTGACCGGGACAGGCTTGGTGCCGCCGACGCGGTCGATGACCCGTTCCTGGATGGCGCGCAGCAGCTTGGCCTGCAGCCGGACGTCCATCTCGGAGATTTCGTCGAGCAGCAGGGTGCCGCCGTCCGCCTCCTCGAACTTGCCGATGCGGCGCGCCATGGCTCCGGTGAACGACCCCTTCTCGTGGCCGAACAGCTCGGACTCCAGCAGATTGTCGGGAATGGCGGCGCAGTTGACGCTGATGAAGGGGCGCTCGGCGCGTTTCGAGCCGTTGTGAAGGTAGCGGGCCATCACCTCCTTGCCGACGCCGCTTTCGCCGGTGATCAGGATCGAGGCCTCGGACCGGGCGACCTGGTCGGCCAGCATGACCACGGCCTTCATCGACGGATCGGCCGAGATCAGGGGGCGGTCGTCGTCAGCCACGGCCGACAGGACGGCGGCGATCAGATCGGCTTCCGGGGGAAGCGGGATGAACTCCTTGGCCCCGGCGCGGATGGCGGCGGCCGCGTCATTGGCGTCGGCGTCGACGCCGCAGGCCACCACCGGCACATGGATCCGCTCGGCCTCATTGGCCGCGATCAGGGCGGCGATGTCGAGCCGGTAGTCGACCATCAGCAGGTCGGCCCCCTGCCCTCGACGGAGCTGTTCCGTCGCCTGATCGCCGCGCTCGACGTGACTGACCTTGGCGCCGTGCGCCATGGCCATCTTCACCGCCGTCGCCAGCTGTCCGCTGAGCCTGCCAACCACCAGAAGCCGCATGGGTCTTCTCCTCTATTCTCTACGCACTGTCCGGCCGCCGATCAGGCGCCGGAGTCCTCGGTCTTGATGATTTCCGTCATGGTCACGCCGAGCCGGTCCTCGACGACGACGACCTCCCCGCGCGCGACCAGACGGTTGTTGACGAAGATGTCGATGGCCTCGCCGACCTTGCGGTCCAGCTCGAGCACACTGCCGCGGTTCAGCTTGAGCAGCTGGGCCACGGACATGTGGGCCTTGCCCAGCACCGCCGAGATGTTGACCGGGACGTCGAAGACCGGGGTCAGGTCGTGCGCCGTCTTGTCGGTCGCATCGTCATTGACGGTGATCGCGACGGAGTCCGGAAACTCCTCCAGGGCCATGGTGTCGGACGCCATTACGGCCTCCCTTCCATTGTGGTTTCGGGGGTGAGGATTTCGGCGTGCCCGGCCTCGGCGGCCAGGGCGGAGTTCAGGGCCTCGCGCATGCGGGCGAAGGCCTCTTCGGGATCAAAGGCGGCGCGGCCGTCGGTCCATTCCAGCTGGAAGGCCGCCGGTGCCATGGTCGGGTCGGTGCGGAAGGCGACGATGCCGGAGAAACCGGCGTCGGCGCACAGCTGCTGGATACGGGCATGTGTCGCTTCGGTCAGGTCGCCGGTACGGATGACCAGCCGCGGCGAGGCGTCGATCTCCTGACCCAGGGCTTCCAGCGCGGCCTGCAGGGGGGCCTCCGGAAAGCGGTCCAGGGCCGAAGCGGCGACGACCCGGGCCGCGGTCAGGGCCAGTTCGGCGGACTGCTGCCGATGGGCCTGGGCGACCTGGGCCAGGGCCGGGGCGGCCGTGGCCAGAGCCTGTCCGATGGCCGAAAGGGCCATGGCCTGGATGCTGTCGACCTCGGCCAGGGCCTCGTTGCGGGCGTCGAGTCGGGCCTGGGCGACGAGAGCGTCGACCTCCGCCGGGCCGTAGGCGCGCTTGATCGGGCGGAAGGCCGCGGCGGCGCTCACGACCACACCGGCGGCGTCGAACTCGGTGTCGAAGGCGAAGGGGGTGCTGAGGGGCTGATGGGTCATGTCAGTAGATCAACTCATCATCGCCGCCCTGGCCGACCAGCATGATCTCGCCCTTGGCGGCGAGGTCCTTGGCGACCTGGACCATGGCCATCTGGGCCTGGTCGACATCCTTGAGACGGACCGGGCCCATGGACTCCATGTCCTCGCGCATGATCTTGGCGGCGCGTTCGGACATGTTGGAGAAGAACAGCTCGCGGAGGGATTCCGACGAGCCCTTGAGGGCCAGACCGAGGGAGTCCTTCTCGACCGCGCGCAGCAGGGTCTGGATGCCGCCGGGGTCCAGCTTGGCCAGATCCTCGAACACGAACATCAGGGCGCGGATGCGCTCGGCCGCCTCGCGATTGCGCTCTTCCAGCGCACCAATGAAGCGGGCCTCGGTCTGGCGGTCGAAGCTGTTGAAGATGTCGGCCATCATCTCGTGGCTGTCGCGCTTGGAGGTGCGCGCCAGGTTGGACATGAACTCGTTCCGCAGGGTCTGTTCGATCTTGTCGAGAATCTCGCGCTGCACCGGCTCCATGCGCAGCATCCGCTGGACGCATTCGAGGGCGAAGTCCTCGGGCAGGCTGGTCAGGACCCGGGCGGCGTGGTCCGGCTTCACCTTGGACAGGACCACGGCGACGGTCTGGGGGTATTCGTTCTTCAGATAGTTGGCGAGGACCGCCTCGTTCACATTGCCGAGCTTGTCCCACATGGTGCGGCCGGCGGGGCCGCGGATTTCCTCCATCAGGCCTTCGACCCGATCCTTGGGCATGAAGGCGGCGAGCAGGCGCTGGGTCTGTTCGAAGCTGCCCATGACGGAGCCGGAGCCGGTCATGCCCGAGACAAACTCGATCAGCAGCTCCTCGACGACCTGGGCGCTGACCGTGCCCAGCGAGGCCATGGCCTGGGAGATTTCCTTGATCTCGTCCTCGTCCAGCCCCTGCCACAGCCGGGTGTGATCCTCGCCGAGCGAAAGCAGAATGACGGCGGCCTTTTCAGGCCCCGTCAGCTTCCTGGCGTCCTCAACCGCCGGCTTTTTGTTGGTCAGGCGCGCCATCAGCCCTCGTGGACCCAGCTGCGCAGGATGGCGGTGGATTCGTCAGGATGTTTCTCGACGAAGTCCGCGACCTTCTTGACTGATGAGGCCTTCACCTGTCCCTCGATGCGGGCGATGTCGAGCCGCTGGTCCATCTCGGAGGGAGGGGCCAGCTGGGGCATGACCCCGCCCGCGCCGCCCATGATGGTGGTCTGCAGCGAGGCCACCTGGCCGCCGCCGCCCGCGGCGGCCCCGGCGAGCTGCAACTGGCCGGCTCCGGCACCGCCGCCGGCCGACTTCAGCAGCGGGCGCAGGACGAAGAAGATCAGCAACAGGCCGGTGATGAGCAGCACCAGCAGCTCGACGCCGCGCATGATGTCATTCTTGGTAAAGTCGAACAGGGGCGAGGCCGCCTCCTCGCCACCGACCACGGCGAGGTCGCGGTTGAAGCGGGCGTTCAGAACCTCGATCCGGTCGCCGCGCTCGGCGTCGATGCCGACGGCAGCGGCGACCAGGGACTTGATCTGTTCGATCTCCGCCGGCGTGCGCGGAGCATAGGTCGGCGCCGCGCCGTTGGCACCGGGCGTCCATTTGCCGTCGACCGCGACCGAGACGGCCAGACGTTTGATCTCTCCGGCCTCTTTCACCGTCGTCGTGGTGGTGTTGGAGATCTCGTAGTTGGTGGTCTCGTTGGTGTCGGTGGAGCGCGAGCCGGCCGGGGTGGTGGCCGGGGCTTCGCCGCCCGGAATGTTGTTGGTCGCCGTGGCGCCGGCGTCGCTGGCACCGGTGGTGTCGGCGCTTTCCGAGCCGTTGGCCGAGGTCGAGCGGACGACCTGGCCGTCCGGGTCGAAGCGTTGTTCCTGGGTCGTCGAGCGGCTGTGGTCGATGTCGGCGGTGACCTGGACGCGCGCGCCGCCGACGCCGACGACGCCCTCGACGATGTCCATGATCCGGGCCTGCAGCCGGGCCTCGGTGGTTTCCTGGGCGTCCTGCGCCGAGGCGGCGCTGAAGCCCGCGGCGTCCGAACCGGCCGCGAGGGTGCGGTTGGAGGTGTCGGTCAGGGTGACCTTCTCGGGCTTCAGATTGGGCACCGAAGAGGCGACGACATTGCGGATGGCCTGGACCTGGGCACCCGACAGCTGACCGCCGGTCACGCCCACGACCACCGAGGCCGTGGGCTCGGCGGCGTCGGACTGGAACAGCTCACGGCGCGGCAGGGCGATCATGACGCGGGCGGACGTGATGCCGCGCATGGACAGGATGGTGCGGGCCAGCTCGCCCTCGAGGGCACGCTTTTCGTTGAGGTTCTGCTGGAACTCGGTCTGGCCGAGCACCGACTGGTTGTCGAAGATCTCGTAGCCGACCGAACCGGAGGTCACGAGACCCTTGCCGGCGACCAGCATGCGCGCCTCGCCGACCTCGTCACGGCTGACAAAGATGGTCGAGCCGTCGCCCTTCGAGGAATATTTGATGCCGGCGCTGTCCAGCGCCGAGGTGACCTCGGAGGCCTCCTGCAGGTCGAGGTTGGAATACAGCAGGGCGTCCGGGGCCTGGCCGATGCGCAGCATGACGGCGACCAGCACGGCCGCGACGCCGGCGGCAACGCCCAGCACCACGGTCAGCCGACCGATTCCGAATCTCTGCAACGCCGCCGTGAAGCCGCCCACGCGTCCCGCCCCGAATACTCACGGGTCCTTACAGACGCCCGCTGGGCAGAAAATGCCGGGCGCATGGTAAATGGCGGGTTAAGACCTTTGGCAAATCAGCGTTTTTTGCGTTTCTGCATGACGAAGCCGATGACCCTGGCGGCCGCTTCGAAATGTTCGCGCGGGATGGTCTCGTCGATGTCGACGGCGGCGTAGAGGGCGCGGGCCAGGGGCACGTTCTCGACGATCGGGACATTGTGCTCGCGGGCGACCTCGCGGATGCGCAGGGCGAGGGCGTCGACGCCCTTGGCGACGCAGATCGGGGCCGGATCGCCCTCGCCGGGCTCATAGCGCAGGGCCACGGAATAGTGGGTCGGGTTGGTGATGATGACGGTGGCCTTGGGCACGTTCTGCATCATCCGCTGCCGGCTGCGCTGGGCCCGGATCTGGCGGAGCTTGGCCTTGACGTGCGGATCGCCCTCGGACTGTTTGTAGTCCTCCTTGAGCTCTTCCTTGGTCATCTTCATCCGCTCGGCGAAACGGAATTTCTGCCAGAGGAAATCGGCGCCGGCGGTGAAGGCCAGGAAGACGATGGTCGCGGTCAGCAGGGCCATGGCGAGGTCACGCGCGACGGGCAGGATCATCGCCGGCGGCATGGCGGCCATGTTCTCCAGCTCGCGAAGGTGCGGCTTGAGCACCAGCCAGCAGATGAAGCCCACGGCCAGAAGCTTGATGAACGTCTTGATGAACTGGACCAGGCCGTCGGGGCCGAAGATGCGTTTGAACCCGGCCAGGGGGTTCACCTTGGACCAGTCGGGCTTGAGCTTCTCCACGGTGAAGATCAGGCCGGACTGGGCGACATTGCCGCCGACGCCGCCAATCAGCGTCGCCAGCATGACCACGCCGAGGAAGGGTGCCGCGGCCCACAGGGCGGTGGTACCGATCTCCACCCCGGCGCCGGTCTCCAGCCCTCCGAGCATGGTATGGGGCGCGGCGATGAAGGGCAGGAGCTGTTCGGCCATCGAGGTCGCGAAAAAGCCGCCGGACATCAGGATCACGGCGGCGGCACCCATCAGGGACAGGGCCGCCGCGACGTCCGGCGACTTGGCGACATCGCCCTTGAGACGCGCCTCCGCGAGTTTTCGCGGTGTCGCCTCTTCTGTCTTTGACTCGGGATCGGCGCCTTCAGCCACCGGCGCCTCCCGCAAAGACCTGGGCCAGGGCGCGGTAGCGGTCGATGAAGACCGTCCCGACCACGCCGAGGCTGAGAGCGAAGACCGACAGGCCCAGCAGGATGCTGAGCGGGGCGGCGGCGAAGAAGACCTGGAACGCCGGCATGACGCGGCCGACCAGGCCTGAGGCGAGGTTGAAGATCAGGGCGAAGACCAGCAGGGGCGCCGACAGCTGGACGCCCAGCATGAAGGCGTCGCCGAGGGTGCGGATGGCCAGGGTGGCGAAGTCGCCGGTCAGCAGGGGTCCCGCCGGCCGGATCAGTTCATAGGATCCCACCAGACCGGCGATGAACAGGTGATGGGTGTTGGTGGCGAAGATCATCGTCGTGCCAAGCAGCATCAGGAAGGCGGTGATGGTCGAGCCGGGCTGGGTCTGCATCGGATTGGCCGTCTGGGCGAAGGCCAGGGTGGTCTGCAGGGCGACGATCTCACCGGCGGTGGCCAGGGCGGTCAGGAAGGAGCGCAGCAGGGCGCCGATCATCAGGCCGACGATCACCTCGCGGATGATCCAGCCGGCCATGCCGCCGAGGGTTTCGGGCAGGGCCGGCAGCACGCCGGCAATCACCGGCCAGAGGGCGAGACTGACCACCAGGGCCAGCGACAGGCGGATGCGCGGCGAGACATAGCTTTCGCCCACCCCCGGCAGCATGAGCAGCACGGCGCCGATGCGCGAAAAGATCAGCGCGCCCTGCCAGACCTGGTCCGATGTCGCCCAGGGCTCCACGTGTCAGCGTCCCATGCCGGTCACATGCCGGCGATGCGTGCCGCGATCGTCCGCATGAAACCGCCCAGCAGCGCCCCCATGAGCGGCAGGAACAGCAGCAGGCTGATGAAGATGGCGAGGATTTTGGGCGCGTAGATCAGGGTCTGTTCCTGGATCTGGGTCAGGGCCTGGAACAGGCCGATGACCACGCCCACGACCAGACCGACCAGCAGGACGGGCGCGCACAGCTGGATGGTCAGCCACAGGGCGTCGCGGCCCACGTCCATCACTTCCGCGCCGTTCATCGAAATCGTACTCCCGGGATACCGGGCAGAAAATGCCGGGAGCGTGGTTAACGAGGGGTTAGTGAAGGGCGGGTGGTTGGTGATTGGTGGTTGGTGGTTGGTGGTGGGTGCTTGCCGGTTGACAGGAATCTCTCGCGAGCCGTCCCGGGCACCGGCAGATGACGATTAGCAACCACCAACCACCAATCACCAATCACCAATCACCCCGCCTCCGCTCGACCCTCGCCCCCCGACCCCCTATGTCTGACCTCATGACCAAGCCCTCCGTCTCCCAGTCCGACGCCGAAGCCGCCGTGCGCACCCTGATCGAATGGGCGGGCGACGATCCTGCCCGCGAAGGGCTGCTGGACACGCCGGCGCGGGTGGCGCGGAGCTACAGGGAGCTGTTCGCCGGCTATGAGGTGGAGCCGCGCGCCTATCTGGAGCGGACCTTCGAGGAGGTCGGCGGCTACAACCAGCTGGTGGTTCTGAAGGACATCCGGTTCGTCAGCTTCTGCGAGCACCACATGCTGCCCGTCGTCGGTGTGGCCCATGTGGGCTACCTCCCGACCGACCGGGTGGTGGGCATCTCCAAACTGGCGCGGGTGGTGCGGGGCTTTGCCCGCCGGCTGCAGATCCAGGAGAAGATGACCTCAGAGATCGCCAATGCCATCGACGAGGTGCTGAAGCCCCAGGGCGTCGGCGTGGTGATCGAGGCCGAGCACAGCTGCATGACCCTGCGCGGGGTCGATGTGCCGGGCGCCAGCCTGACCACCAGCGCCCTGCTCGGCGTGGTGCGCGACGACGCCCGGACGCGGGAGGAATTCCTCCGGCTGGTGCGCGGGTGAGCGTCCCCGCGATCGGCCGGTCCGGGAGGCGTGCGTCATGGGCCGGCTGATCGAGGAACTGGACTATCGCATGACCGCCATGGGGCCGCTGATCCTGCGGCGGCGCTGGGTGGCGGCGATCGATGCGGATGTGGTCGAGGTGATCCTCGGCGAGGAACATCTGATGTCCAGCCTGTTCACGGTCGGCGAGACCGAACTGGCGGTACGCGGTCTCGCGGCGGCCAGGGGCGCGTCGCTGAGGGTTCTCGTGGGCGGTCTGGGGCTGGGCTATACGGCGCGCGCCGCCCTCGCCGATGACCGGGTGACATCGGTGGACGTCGTCGACGCCCTGGCGCCGGTGATTGAATGGCATAAGGCCGGGCTGGTGCCACTGGGCGAAAGTCTGGGGCAGGAGCCGCGCTGTCATCTCGAACTGGGCGACTTCTTCGGCTGGTTCGACGCGCCCCGGGCGGCGGCGGACCGTTATGACGTGGTCCTGCTTGACATCGACCACTCGCCCCGCGCCCTCCTCCACCCCGAACACGCGCGCTTCTATGCGATCGACGGATTGAAGCGACTGCGCGACGGGATGGCCGACGGCGGCGTTTTCGCCATGTGGTCCGACGAGGGGCCGGACCCGGACTTCATCGCCGCGCTGGAGGCCGTGTTCGTGAACATCCGGGCCGAGGTGGTCGCGTTCGACAATCCCCTGACCGGTGGCGCGTCGACCTGCACCCTTTACATCTGCGACCGGTACTGAAAAACCACAGAATTTAACGGGAAATTCGTTCCACCGCAGTATGCGAGGTGTGAAGGAACCTCCGTTGACTCGCTCCAACTCCGCCAAGCATCGCCTGTTGCTGAGTCCGGCCGCCCTGGCCGCGAGTCTGCAGAAGCACCAGCGCTATGTGCGCCGGCAGGCCGGCGGCATGCGCGCCTTCCTGCGGTTCGCGGAACTGCCGGGCGAGGTGCTGACGGCGCGAATCCTCGACGAGATCGACCTGACCGGTGCCAATCTGCAGCGCGCCAACCTGCGGCAGGCCAGCGCCGCAAACGCCTCCTTTTTCGCAGCTGACCTGTCGTTCGCCGACCTCACCCTGATCCGGGCACCACGGGCCGATTTCCGCGGAGCCGTCCTGTCCGGCGCGCGGCTGAACAGCGCCGTGCTCGATGGCGCGGACATGCGCCGTGCGGTCCTTGCCACGGCGCATGACGGATTTCAGCTGATCCGCACGAACGGGGCCGCCGCCAGCCTGAACGGCGCGGACTTGTCCGAAGCCGAGGCCGGCAAGGTCGACTTCTCAAACTGCTCGCTCAAGGGCGCGCGACTCCGGGGGGCCAATCTGCGCGGTGCCGTCTTCACCGACGCCGTGATGACCGGCGCCGACCTGGCCGGCGCCCAGCTGGTCGGGACGACATTTCGCGGCGCGGTCCTGACCGGGATCGATGTGACAAAGCTGGGTCTGCCGCCCGAGAGCCTGGTCGGTTGCCTGCTCGACCCGGGACCGGTGGCGATCGCCGCGCGTGATGAGATGCTGGCCATGCTCGACCTCGCCGAGCTGTGGGCGGCGACCAACGGGCGAGAGGGGCGGCCCGCCAATCTCGACGGTCGTGACCTTCGGGTGCTGGACGGCCGGTTGAGCGGTCGGACCCTGCCCGCCCTCTCGGCGAGGGGGGCGATCGCCGCGGGCGTCAGTTTCCAGGACAGCCAGCTTCAGGGCGCGGTGTTCGACGGTGCCGACCTGCGCGACGCCTGCTTCACAGACGCCGACCTGCGCGGATCGTCCTTCCGCGGGGCGCGACTGGCCTTTGCCGACCTCGACACCGCCAATCTGGCATCCCTTTCGCTGGCCGGCGGCGGGAAGAAGCCGGTCGACTTCGGCGCGGCCGAGGTCATCAACGTCCGCCGGCTTCAGCGCGCACGGGTCCTGACCGCCGCCTGATCCGGCCCGGTCCTTGCGGAATTCGCCTCAGAAGAGGTGAATTCCATGGCCTGGGCCGCAATTTCGACCCGAAACGAGACACCGCCCATCGTGCGTGGCGGTTGGCTGGACGCCCTGCGTTTCATTGTGGCCGCCCTGATCATCCTGCACC
>CAZFQC010000052.1:0-13284 GCA_964520795.1 uncultured Brevundimonas sp. | reverse complement strand
CGGGCGCGGTGACGCCATTCCGGGTTCGGAACGCCGCACTGGTTGGCGTAGAAGCCGGCGCAGTCATAGACCGAGTTCGCGGCTCCCAGACCGGTGTCCGTGATCAGTTCGTCAAGCAGCGTACCGACGAAGGACAGGTTCAGCGAGCCCATGTTGGACATGCCGACGTCTTCCAGATCGAAGGCGTAGTTGGCGTTGAAGTCCCAACCCGTGGTGCCGAGACCACCGATGTTGTTGTTGAGATCCTCAACAACGCCGGTGCCGATCCACAGCTGGCCACCCACGTTACGATCGATACGGGCGCAAGCGGCCGGATCGGGCGTCGCCGCGAAGCACTGGGCAACGGTGTTCAGCGAGCCGATCGACGACACCAGGTTGTCCACCTGGATGTCGAAATAGTCGATCGTCAGGTTGAAGCCCGGAACGAAGCTGGGCGTCCAGACCACACCATAGGTGTAGGTGTCGGCCTCTTCGGGAGCCAGGTTCGGGTTACCGCCGGTCAGCTGGTTGTACTGGCCCGCCGGGCTGTTCAGGGCGCCGCTCGTCGACTGGAGAGCGGTGACCTGGTGAGGCGCGGCGCCGATGCAGTTGGCCGCCACGGCGCCCGTGGTGGCGTCGCAGGGGTCACGGTCCAGATCGAACAGTCCGAAGCCCTGGGCCGCGAACAGCTCGATCACGTTCGGTGCCCGCACAGCGCGCGAGTAGCTGGCGCGGAAGCGGATGTCCTCGACCGGGGCGTAGTCAGCGCCGACCTTGTAGGTGTCGGTGCCGAGGTTTTCGTACTCCGAGCGACGATAGGCGGCGTCGATCGAGGCCGAATAGGCCCAGGGCTGGTCATCGGCCAGCGGGATCTGGATCTCACCGAAGACTTCGGCGACATCCGTGTCTCCCGACAGACCGATCGTCGGTCCGCCCTGTCCGGTGCCGTCGCCCGACGCGAAATTGGCATCCGTGGTGGAGGCCAGATAATCGCGACGGTACTCGGCACCGAACGCGACCTGGACGGTGCGCGAGGCGGCCGGCATCGACCAGCCCGTGTCACCCGTGATGGCGGCGGTGACGACCTGCTGGGTCGTTTCACCACGCTGGATCAGCGGGATCTGCAGGTAGTCGAGCTGTGCCTGGGTCACACCGGTCGAAATGAACACGTCGTAGGGGACGCAGTTCGGATCGGTACCGTTGACGACCGAGCGGCAGGTCGGAGTGCCGGCGACGTTGACGACGTCGAGGGCGCGACCGAGGCGAACCGTCGAGAAGTCGTTCATGTAGGTCCGGGCCAGAGCGACGCGCGAGTACTGCGCGGCGACATCATAGTCCCAGCCCGGAGCGAGTTCGCCGCGGATGCCGACCACACCCCGATAGGAGGTGTAGTTCAGGTCGTCCTGACGACCGCCGCCTTCGACGTTACGGCGACCGATGTAGAGGGCCGTCGGCGTGTCGGCGGCGATTTCGCCGGCGTCGCAACCGATGGCCGCGGCCTGAGCAGCCGACATCAGCGGGTTGCCGCAGTTGATGGTGGCGGTGCTGAAGAAGTTGCCCGACGGCGCGATCTGGCTGACCGAACGGTAGTCGGAGAACATCAGCTGGGCGAACACCTCGGCCTTGTCGTTCACCTCATAACGGCCGAAGGCCCCCAGGGTGTAACGCTCGTCCGGACGCTGGTAGTAGTTGACCGGGCCGTAGTTGTACTGGTGCAGGGCGTTGTTGAACGGCGTAAAGGTACGGCCGGTGCCCAGCGTGAAGTTGAAGGTCGCGAAGTCGGTGAAGCGACCCGGGAACGAGGTGCCCGAACCACCGCAGGTATAGGACTGCGGCGTGGCACCGGCCGGGGCGGCGATCGAACAGGCCGAATAGTCGCGGTCGCGCTGCAGGATCGGGTTGTTGTTGCGATAGCCGGCATAGGCCAGCAGGTTGCCGCGGCCGTCGGGGGCAGCGACGCCCAGGATCACGTTGACCGACCGGCTCTCACCGTCAGAAACGTTGTCTTCGGGCAGGGCGAACTGCGACGGGTTGGTGGCACCACGGGCTTCGATCACCGAGCGCAGGTTGCCGACGCCGTCATAGTCGTTGTTGTGCTGATAGAAGCCGTACTGGGCGTCGATCTGCAGGCCTTCGAAGTCCTTCTTCATGATGAAGTTGACGACGCCGGCGACAGCGTCCGAGCCGTAAACGGCGGAAGCGCCGCCGGTCAGGACTTCAACGCGCTCGACCAGTTGTTCCGGGATCTGGTTCAGGTCGGCGGCGTCGTCGTTCGGCGAGCCGTAGCCCATCCGGCGACCGTCGATCAGCACCAGGGTGCGCGACGAGCCGAGGTTACGCAGCGAAACGGTGGCGGTGCCCGACGCGCCGTTCGAAACGGTCGAGTTCTGGGCGGCGAAGGCCTGCGGCAGTTGCGAGATCAGGTCTTCGACCCGGGTCACGCCCGCGGAGTCGATGTCCTCGCCGGTCACCTGCGTCACCGGGCTGGTGGTGACGAGGTTGGTTTGCGGGATGCGCGAACCGGTAACGACGACTTCGTCGAGTTCGGCGTCCTGCCCCGCGTCCTGGGCCATGGCCGGTGCGGCGAAGGCGAGAGCGGCGAATCCGCCGATCATCGTCGTCGACAGCAGCCGATTACGGATTTTCTGGGTTCTCAAAGGTGATCTCCTGATGTTCGGCAGCTTCCGGAAACCGGGCTCCCGCGGCCTTAGAAATGGAATATTCCCTTCCCCCGCGGACAGAATCCCGACCGCAGTTGCCGAACGTTACGCGCCGGTGACCTGAATTCGCCAGCCAAATTACACCTCTGTAACCCTGAAGAAGCGGGACTGTCGTATTTCGGCCACGATACGGACACCCCCGCCATGACATGCCGGGAGTTGACCCTGGGGGCGTCTTGTCCGACTGAAGTCGGGTACCGGCGACAGGCTTTTCCGAGGATCAACCAATGTCTTTGCTAACCAGCCTTGCGGCCGTTGCGGCAGCGTCTGCCCTGTCCGGACAGACCGAACCGGCCCAGGCGCGCCCGGAAACCCTGGCGCGGTTGATGGCCTGCCGTGGAATTGCGGACAACACGGCGCGTCTGACCTGTTTCGACACTGCGGCGGGAGCGCTGGACACCGCCGAACGTTCCGGCGATGTCGTGGTCATCGACCGTGCGGGCGTCGCCGAGACCCGCCGCCAGTTGTTCGGCTTCGCAATGCCGTCCCTGCCCCGCCTTTTCGGCCCGGAGGGCGCGGTCGAGCTCGACTCGATTGAGTCCACCCTGCAGAGCGCATCCCTGGTCGGAGAAGGCCGCTGGGTCTTCCGCCTGGCCGACGGCAGCGTCTGGCGGCAGATCGATTCCGAGCGCGTCCGCTTCCAGAACCGTCCCGGCCAGCCCGTTGAGGTTCGTAAGGCCAGCCTCGGCAGTTTCCTGCTGACCGTCGGCGACAGCCGGGCCGTCCGGGTGCGGAGGCAGTAGGGGTGTCGCCGCGCCCCCTGACACCGGCGATCCAGGCCTCGCCGCAACTATCGCTCGACGACCTGCCCGCTCTCGCCGCCTCGGGCGTCCGGCGGATCGTCAGCAACCGGCCGGACGGTGAGGATCCCGGCCAGCCCACGGCCGCCGAAATGGAGGCCACCGCCCGGGCCGCAGGGATGGATTTCGTCTGGATCCCGTTCGTCGGCCTGCCGGGCCCCGATCAGGTCGCGGCCGTGGCAGATGCCCTGGCTGACGGGGCGTCCACGGTGATGTTCTGCCGTTCGGGCATGCGCTCGACCACGGCCTGGGCCATGGCGGAACGGCTCAAGGGGGCCGATGCGGACGATTTGCGCCGGATCGCGGCCGATGCGGGCTACGACCTCGGACGCGTGCCGCTGTAGCGCCTAGCGCAGGATGGCGACCCGGGTCGCATAGGGCGCCGGTTCCGGCGTGCACGACGCAAGGACGAGTTGCATCGTCATGAGACACAGGAAGGCCACCGCGATGGGCTGGAGCCGATTTGAAACAGCCAGGGCGATGGAAACAGCCACTTCGGGCACTCCGGAAAAGGTTACCGAAGTCCTGACGCAAGGGCCGGACCGGGCTCGATGATCCCTTTCGTTCAAGCGCCGGCTTTCGAATACGGCCGGACCGACCGGGTCTCACCGCTGATCCGGCGCGTCATTGCGAACAATCCGGGGCCCTTCACATTCACCGGAACCGGGACCTATATCGTCGGCCGGGACGAGAACGGCGCGGGGGTGGCGGTGATCGATCCGGGGCCGCTGGACGAGGCCCATCTGGCGGCCCTGCTGGCGGCGGTCGAGGGCCGGACGGTCAGCCATGTGCTGGTGACCCACACCCACCGGGACCACGCCCCCCTCGCCCGCCCTTTCGCTGACCGCGTCGGCGCGCCGGTCCTGGCGGCGGCCCCGCCGGCGCGGACGGTCCACGTCCCGGCGTCCCTGGATGAGGAAGACGACGAGACCTTCTCCCCGGACATAGTCCTGACCGGCGGCGAACGGCTGGCGGGCGACGGCTGGACGATCGAGGCCCTGGCCACGCCGGGTCACGCGTCCAACCACATGGCCTTTGTGCTGGAGCCGGAGAACGCCCTGTTCAGCGGCGATCACATCATGGGCTGGTCGACCACAGTGGTGGCCCCGCCCGACGGCGACATGACCGCCTATATGGCCAGTCTGGACGCCGTGATCGCGCGCCGGTTCTCAACGATCTGGCCGACGCACGGATCGCCGATCACCGAGCCGGGACCGTTCCTCGCCGCCTATCGGGCGCATCGGCTGGGCCGTGAGGCGCAGATCCTGACCCGGCTGGCGGCCGGCGACCGGTGCATCGCCGACATGGTGCCGGTGCTGTACGCCGCTGTGGACCGGCGGCTGTGGCCGGCCGCCTCCCTGTCAGTCTGGGCGCACCTGATCGCGCTCGTTCGGCAGGGGCGCGTCGTCGCCGAACCCGAAGCGACCCCGCAGGCGATCTACCGGCCCGTCTGAGGGTGCCGCGCAGATCGACTTGACCGCCCGCCATTCCGCGGCCGTGAGCGCACCCTGACCGGGGCGGGCGGCGGCGCGGGCGAGGCGGCCGCGGCGGTTGGAATCGGGGTGGCTGTTCATGAACTCGACCGCCTCGCCGAAACGGCCCGCGCCTTCGGCGCGCGCCAGGCGCTCGAAGAAGGGTGCCATGCCGCGCGAGGACAGGCCCGCGGCGTGCAGCAGGGCCTGGCCGCGCGCATCGGCCGCGAGTTCGGCCTCGCGGCTGTAGGTCAGATCGGACGCCTGGCCCGCGAGGATGACGGCCTGCTGGCCCGCTCCCGTCCCGCCGCCGACCACCAGATCCAGCAGCATGCCGATGCCGAGGTCGCGCCAGACCGCCTGCATGACGTGGCGCATTTCGACATGGGCGACCTCATGGGAGATGACAGCCGCGAGTTCGTCCGGGCTGTCGGCCTCGGCAATCAGGTCGTCGGTGATGAGGACCGCACCGCCCGGCAAGGCGAAGGCGTTGATCATCGGTGCCTCTACCGCCCGGACGCGAATGTCGAAGGGCGTTTCGGCCCCGGCCGCGATCCGGTCGCCGAGGGCGGCGAGAACCCGCTGTCCCTCCCCGTCGCCACAGGTCGGGAAGATCGCGCCGACCTGGGCGTCGAAATTGGCGCCCATGCGCAGTTCCATGTCGACGGGCGTGGCCCGGGCGACGGGCCCTGACAGGATGGGAACTCCGACGAAGACGAACAGGACGACGCCGACCGCGACGGCAGTCAGGCTGCCGACCAGCCAGACCTCGCGCCGGCGCCGGGCCCGCGCGAAGCCCGCCAGCCGGTCGCCGACAAGGCCCTGCCACTCGCCGACCGACAGGACCAGGCGGGCGTCCGGCGCGCGCCGGTTCGAGACCCGCGCCTGGTCCGCCTCGATCTCGGCGGTCAGATCACCGACACGCCAGACGATCTCCTGCCCGTCCGTGCGGATGTGCAGGGCCAGATCCTCAAGCGTGACGTCCGCCTCATGGGAGAGCGCCGAGCGGCCGTCGTAGAAGCGGGCGCTCATCGGTCAGATCGACGAGAAGCCGAAGGCGTCCGCCAGCCCCTCTCCGCTCCCGGGACCGCGGGCGGCCTGTTGGGCGATGTCGAGGCGGGCGTGGCCCGCGGACTCGAGCCGCTGGACAAGGAACCGCGCCGTGCGGGCCTGGACCCAGGGCATCAGGAACCCGAGGGTGATCAGCAGGACGAACAGGTTGGTGACGGTCAGCCACCACAGCGGGATCGCCTTCACATTCAGCTTGAAGCCCGCATTGTCGAGCGTGACCCCGGCCGCGATCGAGCGAAGCAGGGCGGCCTGGTAGGGCGCCCAGATCAGCAGGGCGAACGGCGAGGCCGCCAGGATGATCCCGTAGATCATGACGGTGAACATCAGGCTGGGCACCGGCGCCTGGCCGTCCGTCGAGGTCTGGAGGGAATCTCCCGCCGCCATCGCCACGCCGACAAAGACAAAGATCAGGGCGAAATATCCGACCAGGGTGCCGAACCAGCCCAGGGCAAAGGCCCCGTAGATGCCGTGGCGTTCCGAGCGGTCCATGCGGAAACGCAGACGACGGTCGCCGAAGCGCAGTTCGTCCCAGATGCGCGAGGCCAGCTGCCGCTCGGCGTAGGGCCAGTACCAGCCGCCGGTCAGGCTGCTGAGGAACATGGCGAACAGATAGCTCCATCCATAGGCGGACGCCGATCCCTTGAGCTGGAAGCGCACCCCCCGCCAGGTGGTGCGGCTGGCCATATAGCGGAAGGCCGTGAAGATGCCGAAGCCCCAGAGCCAGAACAGGCCGATGTAGAGCGGGAACAGGGCGAGCATGAAGGCCCAGTGCTGGGTGAACTGGATGCCGAAGACCACGATCAGGAACGGCAGGCCGATGACCCCCAGGGCGAGGAGGAAGCCGATGAACAGCTCGATGCCGCGGCCGGTATATTCGAAGGCCTCGCCATTCAGGCGGACGCCGCGCCAGACCCGCTGGCGCACCTCGGTCTTGCCCCAGAAGCGGTAGAGGGTGAGGGTGATGAGATTGAGCAGGCCGTTCTTGACGCTGAGGCCCAGGAAGCGGCCGGGCTCGATCGTGGTCGAGAATTTCAGGGTTTCGCCTTCCGGCGGCGGCTCGGAATAGGGCGCGAGCGAGTCGTCGGCGGCGTTGTCGGTCATCGTGGTTCCCCCTGGTCAGTCAGGCCTAGACAGCCGCGGGCCTTCGCGCAACCGGCCCGCGTCGCGGCAGGGTGCTCGCGTTGCACGGGAGCCACGTTTCGTCCGCACCCGGGTCAGCCGGCAGAGCGTAGCGTCTCGCTGATGGCGGACGCCATGCGGCAGGCCTCGCCGCCATGGAGTCGATGGTCGCGGGCGGCGACGCGGATGTCGGTGCGGCCAGGGCGGATGCGTATGACGGCGTCATGGTCGAAGCCGAACCAGAAGCCTTCCCGGCTGCCGTCGGCCCGCGCCACGCCCGCGCCACGCAGGGTGAAGCCGGCCTCCTCGAGGGCATATATGGCCGTCGTCGGCGCAATCTGGCGCATCACCGGCAGCGCGCCGGGGCAGGCTTCAACGCCGACGGCAGGCCCGGGTCCCTGCCCGCGCCGCGACCCGTCGAGGTCGCCGAATCCCGGAACCTCAATGAGGTCGGTGCTGACATTCTCGGCCGGACCGGCGGCGATACGGGCCTTTTGCCAGGCGAAGCCGCCGAGGGTGGCCCCGGCCGCCAGCATGGCGAAGAGGGCCACGCCGCCCAGTTTGCGGAAATTGCCGAAGGACAGAACCAGCGCGCCCAGGGCCGCCGCCGCGCCGAGGAAGGCGAGGTACCACCCCGCCCGCATGGTCAGCAGGTCATAGCCGACTTCGACCGGCCAGGCTCCGACCCGGGTCCCGAGCGCTCCGACCATCACCAGCACCGGCGCGGCGATGGCGAGCAGGGCCAGCGCCTGCACCCGACCGGATCCCGGCGTGCGGCGGGTCACGCCTCAGGCCCCCGCGGTCGGCAGGCGGTAGTCTTTCAGCCGTTCGCGGACCAGCTTCTTGTCGATCTTGCCAGTCGCGCCCAGGGGAATGTCGTCCACGAACACGACATCGTCCGGCATCCACCATTTGGCGATCTTGCCCTCCAGGAAGGCGAGGTGCTCCTGTTTGTTCTCTGCCTCGCCGGGCTTCAGCTTCACGATCAGCACCGGCCGCTCGTCCCATTTCGGATGGGCCGCGCCGATGACGGCGGCCAGTTCGACCTTCGGATGGCCGACCGCGATGTTCTCGATCTCGATCGAGCTGATCCACTCGCCGCCGGACTTGATCACGTCCTTGGCGCGGTCGGTGATCTGCATGAATTTGTACTCGTCGATGGTCGAGACATCGCCGGTGTCGAAGAAGCCCTCGTGGTCGAGGATGTCGCCGCCTTCGTCCTTGAAATAGGCCCTGGCGATGGTCGGCCCCTTGATCATCAGGCGGCCGTAGGTCGTGCCGTCGTGCGGCATCTCCTGGCCGGCGTAGTTCTTCAGCTTCAACTCGACCCCCAGCGGCGGCATGCCCTGTTTGACCCGCCACTTCATGCCCTCGTCATAGGGCAGGGCTTCCAGTTCGGGCGTCAGGATCGAGATTGTCCCGATCGGCGAGGTCTCGGTCATGCCCCAGCCCTGGACCACCTCGATGTTGAACTCGTCATGGAAGGCGCGGATCAGGCTCTCGGGAACGGCCGAGCCGCCGATCATCACGCGCTTGACCGTCGGTATGGTCAGATTGTTCTCGCGGAGATGGGTCAGCAGCATCTGCCAGACCGTTGGCACGGCGGCCGAAAAGGTCACGCCCTCGGAGACGATCAGCTCATAGATGGCGGCCCCGTCCATGCGCGCGCCCGGCATGACCAGCTTGGCCCCCGAGGCGGGACCGGCGAAAGCGATGCCCCAGGCGTTGGCGTGGAACATCGGCACCACCGGCAGGATCACCTCCCTGGGCGACGGCCCCAGCACGGTGGACTGCATCCCCAGCAGCGTATGGATGAAGTTCGAGCGGTGCGAATACAGCACCCCCTTCGGATTGCCGGTCGTGCCCGAGGTGTAGCAGAGGCCGCAGGCCGTCTGTTCGTCGAAGCCGCCCCAGACCACGTCCCCGGACGCGGAGCCCAGCACGGACTCATAGCATTCCGCGCCCGGCAACCGGGTCGCCGGCATGTTCAGTTCGTCGGTCATGACGACGACCCGCTGGACGCTCGGGCAGTGCGGCAGCACGGCCTCGAGCAGGGGAATGAAGGTCAGGTCGACGAAGATGATGCGGTCTTCGGCGTGGTTGATGATGTAGATCAGCTGTTCCGGGAACAGGCGCGGATTCAGGGTGTGGCAGACCGCGCCGATGCCCATGATGCCGTACCAGGCCTCCATGTGGCGGCTGGTATTCCAGGCGAGGGTGGCGATCCGGTCGCCGACCTTGACGTCCCAGCTCCTGAGCACGCTGGACACGCGTTTGGCCCGTGCGTGGATCTCGCCGTAGGTCGTGCGAATGATCGACCCCTCGACGGACCGGGTCACCACCTCGCGGTGGCCATGCCAGTTGTTCGCGTGGTCCAGGATCTTGTCGACCGTCAGCGGCCAGTCCTGCATCAATCCGAGCATCACGATCCCTCAAGTCTGCACCTGCTCTTCGAGGCGCTTGCCCATCACGCTATCGGCGTGATCGTCGATAAGCAACGTGACGTGAGGTCACCCTGACCTGTCGCCCGCTTGGCGAAACGCCGTCCGCGGTCCTAGAACCGACCCATGCCCATCCTCATTGCGATCACCGGCGGCTCCGGCTCAGGCAAGAGCACACTCGCCGAAGCCCTGGTCTCGGCCCTGCCGGACGGCGCGGCGGTCCTGTTGCGCGAGGACGCCTATTATCGCGACGCCGCCGGCCTGCCGGACTTTGACCCCGCCACCTTCGACTTCGATGACGTGGCCGCGCGCGACCATGATCTGATGATCCGCGATCTGGCGGCGTTGAAGGCCGGACGGGACATTGTCGCGCCCCTGTATTCCTTCATCCACCACGGGCGGGAGCCCGGCGGCGAGCCGGTGCGGGCCGCGGATGTCGTCATCGTCGAGGGCACCCATGTGCTGTGCACGCCCGGCCTGACCGCCCTGTTCGACATCCGGGTGTTCGTCGACACCCCGGCCGACATCCGCTTCATCCGGCGCCTGCTGCGCGATCAGACCGAGCGGGGGCGGACGGCGGATTCGGTGATCGCCCAGTATCTGGCGACCGTGCGGCCCGGCCATGAGCGGCTGACCGAGCCGTCCCGGCTCAACGCCGACTTCATCATCGCGGACGCCACCGCTGCGGTGCGGCTGGAGGACCCCCAGGCCGTGGTCCGGCTGGCTGCGCCGGTCCTGGCCCATCCGCTGCTCGCGCCCCTCCTCGGCGGCTGAACCCACGAACAACGTTCGGCCAGCTCTTGACCTGGCTTGGGCAGAAGCTTCACCCTGTGGCCGTCCCACGAGCAATGAACTCCATGTACGGCCCCGGCGTCGGTCCTTCCGTTCCCCTCGATCCCAAACGTCAGGCGATCCTCCGGCACGCGCGGAAGGCCTTTGTCAGGGACGGATACGCCGCCACCAAGATCGAACCGATCGCGCGTGAAGCCGGGGTCTCGACCGCAACCCTCTACGCGCTGTTCGAGGGCAAGGCCCAGCTGTTCTCGGCCGTGATCGACGACGCCGCGGGCGAGTTTGCGCGCCAGATGACCGGGATCCGCACCATCGAGGGCGACACCCGCCAGCAGCTGACCCGTTTCGCCGAAGCCTATGCGGCCTTCATGAGCGACCCCTTCGTGCGGGCGGTCTTCCGTCTGGTGATGGCGGAGCGTCCGCGCTTCCAGGCCGTGGCGCGGGGGTTCTTCGACAAGGGCCAGGCGGCCTTCGGCGCCACCCTGATCGGGATTTTGAAGGCCCAATCAAAGGCGGGGGCCCTGAAGCCGATCACCAGGCCGTCCTGGGCGGCCGGGCAACTCATGGGGCTGATCGAACACCCGGTCTTCTTCGTCCCCCTCGTTACCGGCGACGAGATCAAGGTCCTGCGCACCAACGCCGAGATCGTCGAGGACGCGGTCGACACCTTCCTGGCCCGCTACGGCGCCTGAACCTTCAGGGCCACAGGCGGGTCTTCGTCCAGCCTTCACCAACCCGCTGGAACCGCAGCCGGTCATGCAGGCGGAACGGTCGGTCGCGCCAGAACTCGACGCTGTCCGGCACCACCCGCCAGCCGGTCCAGCGCTCGGGCCGGGGCACGTCCTTGCCCTCGAAACGGGCGGTCTCGCGCGCCACGGCGGCTTCCAGCGCCGCGCGGCTGTCCAGCGGCCGCGACTGGTCCGAGGCCCAGGCCCCGACCCGGCTCTCGCGCGCCCGGCTGGCGAAATAGGCGTCAGCCTCCGCCGCCGTCACGGGCTCGACAGCCCCACGGACCCGCACCTGCCGCCGCAGCGATTTCCAGTGAAACAACAGGGCCGCCCGCGGATGGGCGTCGAGATCGAGACCCTTGGCGCTCTCGCGGTTCGAATAGAAGGTGAAGCCGCCCGCATCGACGTCCTTGAGCAGGACAATCCGCCCGTCCGGCACCCCATCGGCGTCCACTGTCGACAGGGTCATGGCGTTGGGATCGTTGGGCTCCGTCCGTGTCGCCTCGCCCAGCCAGTCGACGAACAGGCCGATCGGCTCCAGGCGATCGAAGATGGTCTCGTCGCCATTGGCAGCCAGGGCGGCGGCGTAGTGCTCGGCATATTCCTCGCGGGTCGGGCTTGGGGGGATCACGGGTGCGGTCATGGAGGGGAGATAGACCCTCGCGGCCCGCCTGTGGAGAGGCTTCACGGTTAACCCGGCCTTGACCATGTGCAGGGCCTTAGTGCGCCGATGCGCGCCCGATCCCTCCCTGAAGTCGCCTCGACCCGTGAGGCCTGGTCCCTGCTCGGCCTGACCGGCCCGACGGAGGGCGAGGCGCTGACTGCGGCCTTCCGCATCGCCATCAAGGCCGCCCGCCCCGGCGCCGAGGGCGGCGACGAAACGCGCTTCCGCCGGACGATCGCCGCCTGGCGACTGCTCCAGCGTCAGGCGACGCCCCTGGCCCTCGCCGCCCCCGCGGCCCGCCCGCCGGCCCCGCCGGTGCTGGCGATCAGTCCGCTGGACGCCCTGAACGGCGGCAAGGTGGAGGTCCGGATCGGCGGTCGGCTGCTGCGCGTTCAGGTTCCGGCGGGTCTGCGTACGGCGGAGCATCTGCGGTTGAAGGGGGCCGGCGAGGACGGTTCGGACCTGTACCTGGCCGTGCTGGTGCGCGGCGCGGACGGCCTGAGCGCCGTAGGCGACGACCTTTATATGAGCTGTCCGGTATCCCCGCGCCTGCTGGCCGATGGCGGGCGACTGGAGGTCGAGACCCATGCCGGGACCCGCTCCGCCTGGCTGGTGGCGGGACATCAGCCGCTGCGGCTGCGGCTCAAGGGCCTGGGCCTTCCGGCGCGCGGCGCGCGGCCGCAGGGCCATCTGTTCGTGACGCTGGAGCCGTCCGAGGACGCCCCCTCGGCGGCGGAAGACCTGCTGATCCGCTTCACACGCGTCTGGACGCCGGACCGGCTGGCGGCCTAGGACGTCGCCATGTCCCACAACAGTTTCGGCCATCTGTTTCGCGTGACGACCTGGGGCGAGAGCCACGGGCCGGCGATCGGCTGCGTCGTCGACGGCTGTCCCCCGCTGATCCCCCTGACGGAGGCCGACCTCCAGCCCTGGCTGGACCGGCGAAAGCCGGGCGGAAGCCGCTTCGTCACCCAGCGGCAGGAGAGCGACACGGCGCGCATCCTGTCCGGCGTGTTCGACGACGGAAGCGGCCCGGTGACCACGGGCGCGCCGATCGCCATCCAGATCGAGAACGAGGACGCCCGTTCGAAGGACTATGGCGAAATCGCCCGCGCCTTCCGGCCGGGTCATGCCGACTTCACCTACCAGGCCAAATACGGTGTGCGCGACCACCGTGGGGGCGGACGTTCCTCGGCGCGCGAGACGGCCATGCGAGTGGCGGCGGGGGCGGTGGCGCGAAAGGTTCTGGGCGATGGCGTCCGTATCCGCGCCGGGGTGGTCCAGCTGGGCCCGCACCGGATCGCGCCCGCGGCGGTCGATTTCGACGCGGTCCATCATAACGCCCTGTTTGCGGCCTCGGCTGAGGTCGTCGCGACGTGGGAAGACTACCTCGACAGTGTGCGCAAGGCGGGGTCGTCGATCGGGGCCGTGGTGGCGCTGGAGGTCACGGGCCTGCCGGCAGGCTGGGGCGCGCCGCTCTATGGCAAGCTCGACGCCG
>CAZFQC010000051.1:0-13930 GCA_964520795.1 uncultured Brevundimonas sp. | reverse complement strand
CGCCGTTCTTCGGGCCTCTGATTTGCTCAAATCGAGCAAAAGGGATGCGAAATGGCAGACGGCGCGTTCGGAATGACCCGGGAACTGGAGCGGGAAACCGCCCCGGTCTGGGCCAAGGTCAAGGATCATGTGACGCCCATGGAGTGGCCGGCACAGGCGGCGCTGATCAGCGAGATCAATGCGCTGAAGAAGCGCCGCGACGCCGTCATCCTGGCCCACAACTATATGACGCCCGAGATCTTCCACGGCGTCGGCGACTATGTCGGCGACAGCCTGGGCCTGGCCAGGGAGGCTGCGCGGTCGAAGGCGAAGGTGATCGTCCAGGCCGGCGTGCATTTCATGGCCGAGACCTCGAAGATCCTGAGCCCCGAAAAAACGGTGCTGATCCCCGACCTGCGCGCCGGCTGCTCGCTGGCGGCCTCGATAACCGGGGCCGATGTGCGGCTGATCAAGCAGCGCTATCCGGGCCTGCCGGTGGTCACCTATGTCAACACTTCGGCGGACGTGAAGGCCGAGACCGACATCTGCTGCACCAGCGCCAATGCGGTGCAGGTGGTGGAATGGGCGGCGAAGGAATGGGGCGTCGACCGCGTCATCCTGATCCCCGATGAGTTCCTCGCCCGCAACGTTGCGGCCCAGACCAACGTCGGCATCATCGCCTGGAAGGGCCGCTGCGAGGTGCATGAGCGCTTCACCGCCGCCGACATCGCCGAGATGCGCGAGGCGTATCCGGGTGCCGAAATCCTCGCCCACCCGGAATGCCCCGAGGACGTGATTGCGGCTTCGGACTTTGCCGGTTCGACCGCGGCCATGATCGACCATGTGACGGCCCGCAGGCCGAAGCAGGTGGTGTTGATCACCGAATGTTCGATGGCCTCGAATGTCGCCGGCGACGTGCCCGGGGTCCAGTTCATCGGCCCCTGCAACATGTGCCCGCACATGAAGCGGATCACGCTGGAGAATATCCGCGACTGCCTGCTGAACATGCAGTTCGAGGTCACGGTGCCCGAGGACATCGCGGAACGCGCGCGGCTGGCCGTGCAGCGGATGGTGGACCTGCCGCCGCCGGCGGTCCCCGCGCGCTACGACATGATCAAGGCGCGGCACCATGTGGCGGTGGAGTTGATCTGATGCACTATGTTCCACCCGTCAGGGTCACAGCGACACTCGACAAGCGCAGCCTGCGGCTTCTCGCCCTGCTGGCCTTGTGGCTGCGGTCGGAAAAGGCCACGTCGTCGGGATGACAGACAGCCAGACACCCCGCCCCGGTCCCTGGGACCCGAAGCCCGAGCCGGCCGCCCCCGCGCGGCAGGCCACCGTCGCCGACCGGGGACCGCCCCGCAGCGCCGAGCCGCCGCTGGACAAGGGCCAGCACCCGGTCTGGGCCATCGTCTCGACCCTGCTGCTGGGCGGGCTGATCTATGCGTTTACCCAGAGCTGGATCATGGTCGTGGCCGTGCTGTTCGGCCTGCTGGTGCATGAGTACGGCCATGTGCTGGCGATGAACCGGCTCGGCATGGGCCCGGCGCGGATCTACATCATCCCCTTCCTCGGCGGCGTGGCGAAGAGCCAGCGGCTGCCGACCAGCGAATGGGACGGGGTGCTGGTGTCGCTGGCCGGTCCGGCCTTCGGCATGCTGGCGGCCATTCCCTTCCTTGGCATCTACCTCGCCACGGGGCAGGGCGAGTGGCTGGTGGGCGTGCTGGCCATCGCCACACTGAACCTCGTCAATCTCGCGCCCGCGCCGCCGCTCGACGGGTCCAAGGCCCTCGGCCCGGTGCTGGCCCGCATCCACCCGATGCTGGAGCGGGTGGTGATCTTCCTCATCGGCGCGGTGGTCGTGCTGTGGGGCCTCAGCAACGGCAGCTGGTTCTTCGCCGGCTTCCTGGCGCTGTCGCTCTACGCCCATCTGCGGCGCGGCGACTGGCGGCCCGACGGCCGGCCCCTGACCCTGCGGGAGTCGGGCTACAGCGTCGGCCTGTTCGTCGTCACCCTGCTGCTGTGCGGCGGCGTGGGGCTGGCGGCCCTGCTGCCCCTGACCGGCACGGTGGAGAACGCCATGACCATCGCCGGCCGTTATCTCGAGTTCGGCCGTTGAGCCGCATCGTCCATCACGACGGGCCGCTGATCATCGGCGGCGGGCTGGCGGGGCTGTCGGCCGCGCTGGAGGCCGCGCCGCGCAAGGTGCTGGTCGTGACCCCCGCCCCCCTGCTGCAAGCCTGCTCCTCGGCCTGGGCCCAGGGCGGGGTGGCGGCGGCCCTGTCGAAGGACGACGCCCCGGCCCTGCACGCGGCCGATACGACGGCGGCGGGTGCCGGTCTGGTCGAGCCCGGAGCGACGGACATCCTGACCGGCGACGGACGCGCCACGGTCGAATGGCTGGCGGCGCTGGGCGCGCCTTTCGATCGCGACGCCGCCGGCGGCTTCGCGGTCAGCCTGGAAGCCGCCCACTCCCAGGCCCGGGTGGCCCGGGTCGGCGGCGACGGGGCCGGGCGGGCGATCCTGTCGGCGCTCATCGCGGCCGTGCGCGCCGCGCCGCATATCGAGGTCCAGGAAGACGGGCGACTGCGCGGCCTGATCCAGGACGCCAGCGGCCGGGTGCGCGGGGCCCTGATCGAACGCGGGGCACCGGGCTCGGGCCGGCTGGTCGAGGTGCTGGCGCCCGCCGTGGTGCTGGCCACCGGCGGCGCCGGCGGCCTTTTCGCCTGCACGACCACCCCGGTCGCCCTGCTGGGCGAGGGCATGGCGGCGGCCTGGCGCGCGGGCGCGGACATTCTCGACCCGGAGTTCGTGCAGTTCCACCCGACAGCCATCGACGTCGGTCTGGACCCCATGCCGCTGGCAACCGAGGCCCTGCGCGGCGAGGGGGCGCGGCTGATCGACCGGGACGGCCGCTTTCTGCTGGGCGAGGCCCCGGACGCCGACCTTCAGCCGCGCGATGTGGTGGCGCGGGCAGTGCATGCGGCGCGCGCCGCCGGGCGCGGCGCCTTCCTCGACTGCCGCAGCGCCATCGGCGCGAAGCTGGCCGAGGAATTTCCCGCCGTCTTCGCCGCCTGTATGCGTGCCGGTCTCGATCCGCGCGAGACGCCGATCCCGGTCGCCGCGGCGGCCCACTATCACATGGGCGGGATCGCCGCCGGAACCGACGGCCGCACCAGCCTGCCCGGCCTGTTCGCGGTGGGAGAATGCGCTGCGACCGGGGTGCACGGCGCCAACCGGCTGGCCTCCAACTCCCTGCTGGAGGCCGCGGCCTTCGGGCGGCGCACAGGGCGGGCGGCGGCGGCTGAGGTCTCCGGAACCGGAACGACCCTGTCGGGAAAGGCGGCTCCGGACCTGTCGCCGGAGGCTCTGCAAACCCTGCGCGAGGCGATGAGCCAGGGGGCCGGGGTGGTGCGCGACGCGGCCGGCCTCGGCGCGACCCTTGCCCTCATCGCCCGGCTGGAGGCTGCGGCTCCGGGCGCACTGCCGCTGATCGCGGCCCGGCTGATCGTCGAGGCGGCGCTGGCGAGGCGCGAGAGCCGGGGCGGGCATTTCCGTTCGGACTATCCTGAAGCGGCCCCCGTCGCGAGGCATACCAGAGTGGGTATACAACCTGAAGAGGCAAACGCTTTCGCGCAGGCGGAAAGAGCGGCATAGTGTCTGGAGGAGACAGGCCCGTGACCACGCCCGAGTTCGAAGTCCGCGAAGACCCGGCGACGTTCCGGTTCACGTTCGACCAGTTCGAGCAGATGTTCGACGACGGCATGTTTCAGAACGTCTGGAATCGGGTGGAACTGCTTGACGGGAGAATTGTCGAAATGGCCCCCGGCTCGGACCAGCACGGCAAGACCGGCGCGGAGCTGATTTATCTGATCGCGGCAGGTCTGCGCGCCGCTGGACTGAAGGCAGAGTTCGGCGTTCGCACCGACGGCACACTTCGGATCGGCGAGTACAGCGCACCTGAGCCGGATGTGTACGTGGTGCGAAATTTCTCCGGTCGCAAATATGCGGAGGCGTCGGACGCCGTTCTGCTGGTCGAGGTCTCGATCTCCACCCGGGCCGACGATCTCAGGATCAAGATGCCGATGTATGCGCGCGCCGGCATACCGGAGTTCTGGATCGTAGAGCCCGAGGCGCGACGGATCCGTGTCTTCCGCGACCCGCGACCCGATGGAAGCTGGGGCGATGAGGCGGTCGTCACGGACGGCGCTGTCACGCCGCTGTTCTCGGATCAGGTGCGGGTCGAACTGGCGGAACTGTTCTGACGCCCATGATCCCCGAAATCCTGATCGAACCCGTCGTGCGCATGGCGCTGGCCGAGGACCTCGGCCGGGCCGGGGATGTCACGGCGCAGGCCTGCGTCCCCGAGGGCGCGCGCATGCGGGCTGTCTTTGCGGCGCGCAAGGCCGGCGTGCTGGCGGGCATCGACTGCGTGCGGCTGGCCGTGCTGGCCATGGACCCGAAGGCCTCTATCGAGCTGAAGCGGCGCGACGGCGACGCCTTCGCGGCCGGCGCGGTGCTGGCCGAGGTCGAGGCGGATGCGCGCGCCTTTCTGGCGGCCGAACGGACGGCGCTGAACCTGCTGGGCCGGCTGTGCGGGATCGCGACCCTGACGCGCGCCTATGTCGAGGCCGTCGCCGGCACGAAGGCGCGGATCGCCGACACCCGCAAGACCACGCCCGGCCTTCGCGCGCTCGAAAAGCACGCGGTGCTGTGCGGCGGCGGGGTCAATCACCGCTTCGGGCTGGATGACGCCATCCTGATCAAGGACAACCACGTCGCCGTCTGCGGCGGGGTGGGCGAGGCTGTTCGCCGGGCGCGCGCCGCCGTCGGCCACCTGATGAAGGTCGAGGTCGAGGTCGACGGGCTGGATCAGCTGGACGAGGCCCTGGCGGCCGGGCCGGACGTGATCATGCTGGACAATTTCACACTGCCGATGCTGCGCGAGGCGGTGGATCGCACGGCCGGGCGGATCACGCTGGAGGCCTCGGGCGGGGTTACTCTGGAGACGGTGCGCGGGATCGCGGAGACCGGGGTGGACGTGATCTCGGTCGGGGCCCTGACCCACTCCGCGCCGGCGCTGGATGTGGGGCTGGACGTCGTCTGAGCCACATTGACAATCGTTAATGTCCCTCTTGCATCCAGGACGCCGCTGCTGATCCTCCAGTCATCGGGAGGACGACTTCCGTCCAGGGAGATGCACCATGATCGATCGCCGCACGATGCTGGCCGCTGCAGGCCTGGTTGGACTGGCGGCCGGACCGGCGCTGGGGCAGACCTCCCCGGCCGCGCCCGCCGCCGCCCAGGCTACTCTGCTGGAACGGTTGGCCACGCGGGCGGGCGAGAACCGCCACAGGCTGGAGTTCGCCGACGGACGCTTCTCCGGGCCTGGCTGGGACCTGCTGGTCGCTGAGGGACGCAAGGCGCGGTTCTTTCTGCTGGGCGAGGAACACGGGATCGCCGAGAATCCGATGCTGGCGGCGGCCCTGTTCGCGGAACTGGCACCGTCCGGATACGACACGCTCGCCATTGAGACCTCGCCACTCATGGCCGCTGAGCTGGATCGGGCGTCCGCCGGGGGCATCGACGGCCTGCGACAGCTGCTCGCCGACCCGCGGTCCCAGGCCGCCTTCTTTGGCATGCGCGAAGAGGCCGGGATGCTGGCGGCGATCCGCGCGGCCGTTCCGCCCGGGCGGCCGGTCCTGTGGGGGCTGGATTACGACATTGCCGCCGACCGGCTGGCCATTGCGCGGTTGACCGCCCGACCCAAGCCGGCGGCGGCAGCGGCGGCGCTGGCGCGCCTGGAGGCCGCGTCGGTGGCGGCCTGGGCGCAATATGAAGCCACCCGCGGGCCGCAGCACATCTTTAACTTCTCGGGCGATCCGGCCCTTGTGCGGGCCGTCCGCGAAGCCTGGCCGGACGCCGACCCGGAAGCGGCCTGGATGCTGACGGTTCTGGAGGAGAGTCTGGAGATCAACCGGCTGTTCCTTTCGGGGAGCGGCCTGGCCTCGAACCAGCGTCGGGCGGAACTGAACAAGGCCAATCTGTTCCGGTACTGGCGACAGGCCCGGTCGGAAGGGCGGAGCCCGCGGGCCATATTCAAATTCGGAGCCAACCACATGGTCCGGGGGCTGAACATGACAGAGGCCTTCGACCTGGGCACGACGGTGCCGGAGCTGGCGGCGATCGAGGGCGGCTCGACCTTCAGCCTGATGGTTCTGCCAGGAAGCGGCCGGTCGGTCGCGGTGTTCGATCCGGTCACCTGGACCTACCGCGAGAGCGAGCCTCGGGATGATTACGCCGCGGGCCTCGAGCCCGTGGCCGGCCAGGCGTTCGACGACGTCTTCACGGTCATCGATCTGCGTCCGCTACGTGCCCTGCTGCCGGGCCAACGCACTGCGGGGGTCAACCGTGAGCTGGTCCGGTTGGTTCACGGCTTCGATGGACTTCTGGTGATGAGCGGCTCCAGCCCATCCCGGAACCTCTGACCGCGGGTCCGGGAACCGCGACCTTGCCCGGTGACGCTCCAGGATGGGGTGGCGGGGACCGGAAGGTCAGGCGGTCGGCACGGCCCGGGCGGCGGTCGCGTCGGTCGCGGCGGGAGCTGGAGCCGGGGCCGGAGCCGGCTCCATGGCACCGGGCTCCTGGGCGGCGCCGGCGTCAGCGCCATGGTCCTGGGCGACCAGCATATTGTAGGCGACCGCGCCCGCTTCCAGCACCGGACCCGTGGGGTCCAGGCTGGCCTGGATCAGGCGCGGGCCCTCGACCTCGCTCGACGGCCGGGCGGCGTAGGAAAAGGCCTCGCGCGAGCCGGAGCGGCCGCCGAAGCGATAGAACAGATGGTCGCCGACCTGGCCGACCCGGACGAGCGAATTGCGCCAGCCCGGCGCGACCCCGGTGGTATGGAAATGGGTGGCGTTGCCGACCTGGCTGTAGACCGCGCCGGACAGGGCACCGGAGGCGATCTCGCGGGCCCGGTTCCAGGCGGCGCGGTTGACGCGGCCGCGCATCGAGCCGTCGCAGGTGAAGCTGAACTGGCAACCGGTGCGACGACCCGCACCCTGGAAGACCACGCCGCAGACGCTCTTGGGGAAGGCCGGGTGGCGTACGCGGTTCAGCACGACCTGGGCCACGGCGCGCATGCCGTCACGGCCTTCGCCGCGGGCTTCGTAATAGGCGGCCTGGGTCAGGCAATCGAGATCGCGCGAGGCGTCGAGCGTGCTGCCGAGTCGGAAGGGCAGGGCGGCGACCGGGCCGGTCAGATTGACCCGGCGCAGATTGGCGTCGGCGCGCGGGCTGCGCAGCTGTTCGAGGCGGGCGGTCAGCAGTTCGGCCTGACGGTCGCGCTGGGCACCGCCTGCGACGGTGTAGGGATCATGCCGACGGGCGATGGCCAGGGCGCTCTCGTCCAGGCCGCCGGCGGCCGCCGCGAGGGCCTCCTCGGTGAAGCCGGCCGCGGTCGCGCCCTCGATCCGTTCCGCCTGGGCCCGGACGGTCGTGGCCTTGGCCGCCGTGCCGCCCAGATAGGCGCACCCGATCGCCAGTCCCACCAGTGCGCCGAACGCCGCCGCCGCCGATCCGGGCCGAATCCGGGCCGCACGATCAACAGGGGGGTTCACACGCGTCTGCGGGGCTTTCGGCAAGGGCTCAGTCCTGTACGGCAGGGCGCAATGCCGCCCCCGGGTAGTCTCGCAACCGGGCGACCCGCTCCAATCCGTGGAGACCGGCATCGCGATCCGTCTGCAGTATATCGACGGTCGATGAACGAGCCGATAATCAAGGACGCGCCTTAAGCCAGCCGTTTGTGGCGCCAATGTGGTTGATTCGCAAGATTCGGGTGCGGCGCAACATCGCGGGACGGTTCACCGGTATCCGTCAGTCAAGGCGTCACGGGCGCACGATTGTCGGACTCAGTGAAACAGGGCGATACTGTATTCTCCAACACAAGCACAACACGGATCCAGTGTCTCCGGCTGTGCGCCGGATTGAAGGTCACCGTGTCTATTGTCTTCGGGCCACGCCGGACGGGTTCGACAACTTGCGTCCCGGCACCGGAACCCACGGAGCCGGACAGCGTTGAAGCTGTGCCATTGGAAGGATCACCCCCATGAAACGCACCATTGTCACCCTCGTCCTCGCCGTCGCCGCCGTTTCGGCCGCCGCGTGCGGCCAGACCATCGAGCAACGCGCCGCAACCGGTGCCATCGCGGGCGCAGTCGTCGCCGGACCGGTGGGCGCGGCCGTGGGCGGCGCGGCGGGTGCCGCCGTCGGCCAGGCCGGGAAGCCGAACTGACACACTCCGCTGTCGAGTGAGCGGGGGGGCGGCCTTCGCCGCCTCGCGATCTTGATTTTCGCGCCCATATAGGGTTAGCGACGCGCCGGGCTGCGCTGCTAACCGCCCGGCTTCGTTCCAGCGCCTCCATAAACGATCAAGGACATCGACGCCCTCCGCATGAGAGATCTGAAACAGACCGGCTTCACGGACCGCCTTACCGCCCAGCAGGAAGCCAAGAAGGCCCTGCTCGCCCGTTTCAAGCCCAAGGCCGCCGCCCCCGATCCCGAATTCGATAAGCTGGCCGCCAAACGCGCCGCCGAGAAGGAGGCGCTGCGCCAGCAGCATGAACTCGCCAAGGCCGAGTTGCGCCGCCAGAAGGCGGAACAGGAAGCCATCCGCGCCGAAGCCGCGCGCCTGGCGGCGGAAGAGTCGGAAGCCGAGCGTCGCGGCGCCCGCAAGGAGCGCAAGGCTCTGACCAAGGCTGAGCAGAAGGCCGCACGCGACGCCCGCTATGCGGCCCGCAAGGCCCGCACCCGCTGATCACAGACCGGTCGGCCACAAGGGCCGGCCGGGCCTCGTTCAGGTGAGTTCGCCCAGAATACGGGCCAGTTGCTCCCCCGAATAGGGTTTGCGCAGGAAGGGCCAGGGCGCATCCGCCAGGGCCGCGTCCACATCCTCGCCGGCATAGCCCGAGGTCAGGACCACACGCATCTCGGGGTAGTCGCGGCCGCACTGCCGCGCGAGTTCGATCCCGGTCATGCCGCCCGGCATCACGACATCGCTGAGCATCATGTCGAACCGTTCGCGCTTGAGCAGGTCCAGTGCCTGGGGACCGGTCTCGACCGCACGCACCTCCAGCCCCAGCCCCTCGAGTAGCTCCAGCGCCACAACGGCGACGCTGACGTCGTCCTCGACCAGCAGAAGTCGCCGTCCGGCCGCCATGGGCCGCGCCGCGCCGGGCGTGACCCCCGTGACGGCCCCGGCGGTGCCGGACTGTGGCGGCAAATAGAGCTTGATCTCCGTACCCCTGCCGACCGTCGACGTGATGTGGGCCGCGCCGCCGCTCTGGCGGGCGAAGCCATAGACCTGGCTCAGGCCGAGGCCGGTGCCCTTGCCGACGGCCTTGGTGGTGAAGAAGGGTTCGAAGACCCGACCGATCAACTCCGGCGACATGCCGGCGCCATTGTCCGAGACGGTGACGCAGACATAGTCGCCGGCGGGAAGATCCGCGATCTCGCCGGCCGCCACCGGACAGGACAGGGTCTGGACCGTGATCCGACCCCGGTCGCCAACGGCGTCCCGGGCGTTGACCACCAGATTGAGCAGGGCGGCCTCGAACTGGGAGGGATCGACGTTGACGCGCGCGCCGCCGCGGCGAAGCTTCAGCTTGAACTCGACGGCCTCGCCGACGGCGCGGCGGAGCAGGGGCTCGCTCTCGCGGATCTGGATGTTGAGATCGAGCGCCTCGGGCCGCAGGGCCTGGCGCCGCGAGAAGGCCAGCAGCTGGTGGGTCAGGCCTTCGCCGCGCCGCGCCGCCGCCAGGGCCGCCTCGCCCAGCTTCTGGCGTTTGGCGGCGTCATTGGGCGAGCGCAGCATGATGTCGAGCGCGCCGATCACCACGGTCAGCAGGTTGTTGAAGTCGTGGGCCACGCCGCCGGTCAGGCGGCCGACGGCCTCCATGCGCTGGGCATGCATCAGATCCGCCTCGGCCTTGGCCTTCTCGGCCAGCGCCTCGCCGACGCGTTCCTCGAGCAGTTCGTTGATCCGCTTCAGATCCTCCTCGGCGCGCTTGGCGTCCGTGACGTCGAGGTTGGCGCCGACATAGCCCTGGAAGGCACCGGCTGAATCGAACCGGGGAATACCCTCACAGCGAAGCCAGCGGGTGCCCAGCCGCGGGTGGTTCATCTGCATGGTTCGCTCGTAGCGGTCCCTCGCCTCCACGGCGCGTACGAAGGCCTCATGGTCGTCCTGAAGCTCCAGGCTCGCCACGCTTTCCTGCCATGACAAGGCGAGGTCTTCGTCGCTGACGTCGAAGAAGGACTTGTAGCTGCGGTTGGCGAAGGCGAGATCGCCCCGGTCGTCCGTCATCCAGATCTGCACCGGTGCGATGTTGGCGATGGTGCGGAAGCGGCTTTCGGACTCCGCCAGCCGGCTTTCCGCCTCCACCCGGGCGGTCTCGTCGCGCAAGGTGAGCACGGCACCGATCCGCCCGCCGTCCGGCTTGAAGACGGGCCGGGCGTTTCCGACGGCGAGCACCTCGGACCCGTCGGGCCGGCGGATGCGCCAGCGCGCATTCAGGATCGTCTCGCCCTCGGTCACGGCGCGCGCCAACGGTAGCTGGTTCGAGGGGTAGGGAAGGCCGTCCTCGGTGAACAGATGGTAGGTCGCGGAATAGTCCTCCGGCCCCACGTCCAGACGGTCGACCCCGTGCAGCCGCACCGCCGCGTCATTGACAAAGGTGATCCGTCCCTCGGGATCCGTCACAATAACCCCCTCGGCCAACTGGCCCAGGATCGCGTCCCGTTCAGCCGCCGCCGCAACGAGATTGGCGGCGGTGTCCCGGATATCGGTCACATCAAAGGCGACGCCGACAAAGCCGAGCACCTCGCCGTCGCCACCCAGCCGGGGGCGGGAGAAGGACTTCAGCCAGCGGTATTCGCCGTCGTGCCGAAGGTAGCGGGCCTCCATCGAGAACGGCTGGCCCGAGGCCTCACCGGTGAGGGATTCCTCCAGCACGCGCTCGTGGTCATCCGGGTGGATGACCGCGCGCCAGTCGGCCAGCCGCGCCTCTTCATAGGTTCCGCCGTTGTAGGTGACATAGGCCTGGTTGACGAAGGCGCGGGTGCGATCCTGGTGGGTCACCCAGATCAGGACCGGGGCCGTGTCGGCGATGGCGCGGAACCGCTCCTCGCTCTCGCGCACCTCGGCCTCGGCGCGGGTGCGCTCGATTTCGGTCCAGGTGCGCAGGGCGACGTCCTGGAGCAGGGCGGTTTCCGCCTCGGTCCATTCGCGCACCGTGGAGTGGTGGGCATAGAGAAAGGCGCGCAGTCCGCCGGCCCGGATCACCGGCGCGCGCATCAGGGCGCGGGTTTCAAGCCGTTTGAACACATCGAGGGCATCGCGGGTGCGCGGGTCCTGCTGGACGTCGGAGATGTGGATCAGCCGACCCTCGGCAAGGTCCGCGATAAGATCGGCGCCGAGCTCGTCCAGGCTGAACTCGCCCTCGGCGCTGACCAAGCCCGTCGTCCAGTCGCGGGTCATCGACACCAGTCCGCGTTCCTGGTCGACCTCGCCGTAGCCGACGCGGTCCGCCGCCAGCTCGACCCCGAGCGCGCGCTCGACCTCGAGGATCACCGCGTCGGGCGAGGTCAGATCACGCAGCCGGTCCGCCAGGGCCAGCAGGAAGGTCTGCCGCCGCTGCTGCCGTTCCAGGGCTTCGAGCGCTTCACGTGTCTCGGTGGTGTCGAACGACATACCGACATAGCCGAGGAAGGTTCCGTCGCCGGCGAAGCGCGGGTTGACCGAGATCCGCATCCAGCGCCAGGCACCGTCTGCGCGCCGGAATCGCGCCTCGAAACCGTAGGGCAGGCGGGCGGGGCGCGCGGCCGCCATCGCGGCCTCGACGTCGGCCACGTCGTCGGGATGAATGGCCAGTTTCCAGACATCGCCGAGGATCCGTTCGGCCGGCTGCCCGTAGAAATCGACCAGGGCGGCATTGACGAATTCGACCTTCGCCTCCGCATTGGTCATCCAGACGGGTGACGGTGCCGTGTCAGCCATCAGTCGGAAGCGGGTCTCGCTCTCGCGCAGGGCCGCCTCGGCCAGCCGGGCCTCGGTGACGTCGGTGTTGACGCCGATCATGCCGCCGTAACGCCCATCGGCTTCGAGGCGGGGTTGGGCGTCGGTGTGCAGGACCCGCCATTCACCGTCGTGGCGACGGAAGCGCGCCTCGGTCGAGAAGGCGACCTGCCGCGCCGTCGCCTCGGCGGTCAGGCCCCTGACCTTTTCCACGTCGTCGGGATGGATCAGGGCGCTGAAGTCGAAACTCTCCAGCGATTCCGGCGCTTCCCAGAAGGCGCGCTGGGCGGCGTTCAGGTGGATGCAACGGCCGGACGCGTCGCTCATCCAGAGCATGACGGGGGCGTGTTCACTGATCAGCCGCAACTGGTGCTCGCGGTCGTCGATGCGGGCGTCCGATCGGCGCAGGGCGTCGAGCGAGGCGTCCAGCGCGCCGACCATGTCCCGCAAAGCCGAGGCGACGGCGGTCACGAACAGGCCCACGACGATGAAATTGACGGTCGCCACGAGGCCGAGCCGGTCGGTCAGCCCGGCACCCACGGCGTCGATGCCCACGACAGCCCAGCCGCCCAGGAGGCAGGCGGCGGTCGCAGTCAGACCCGCCAGTCGCCCCGCGGCCAGGGCGGCCACGATTACCGCCGGCAGCAGGATCATGAAGCCGGCCACATTGCCGTAGAAGAAGCCGAGGTTGGCACGGACGGCCAGCATTACGGCCGCGGCGCCGACGCCGATGAGCATCGACACCCACCAGCCGCGGCTTCTCATCCGCGCCAGCCGGGTGACGGCGACGCTGACACTGATGTTGCGACCGAATTCCCCCAACGCGCTCATCTACCCCCACTCGCGCGCACGCGACTTGAGGCAACGTACGTGGCCGGATCGGGTTCCAACAGGGGCGGGGGATTTCATCCCGGGCCCCGCGCGCCGGCTCCAATCCCGGAGGCACGGATGGGGCCTTTCACCCCCGGGAGGCGTTGAAGCTTGACCGACCCATGCTTTTCCGCCTGAAAAACGCCCCGCTTGGCGCGCAATCTGCCGGATTGCAGGGTACTATGCCCCGCCTTGGAGTTGTTGTTTGGCCCGGATCGACTGGACCGTTCGGTTGAAAAGGATGCGCCGGCTGCTCGCCGCTGCGCCCGTGCTGCTGGCTGCCTTCGGCGTCGCCATGGCCGCCAGCTCGACGCCGCGTCCCGAAATCGATCGTCGCGCCGAGAGCGTCCGCCGTCTGACCGGCGGCGATCTGGGTGCGCGCGGCCTGGCCGCCATCACCGGCCGAATGGACCCGTCCCAGCTGGCCATCGCCCTGCGACACGACCCCGACGAACGCCGCGCGGCCCTCTACGGACTGACCCCGGGCTGGGAGAGTCTGACTCTCGCCGGCCGGCCGACGCTCGATTTCGGCGCAACGGGACTCGACGCGATGAAGCTGAATGCGGCCACGCCGAACGCGTCGGAATTCCTGCGGGTCGCCCAGCCCTTCGTCTTCAAGCCGGCCACGGCCGAGGACCGCCGTCGGGCCCTGCGCTGCCTGACCCAGGGCATCTATTATGAGGCCGCGCTGGAGCCCACCGAGGGCCAGGAGGCTGTGGCCCAGGTGATTCTGAACCGCGTCCGTGACCCCAACTACGCCAACAGCGTCTGCGGCGTGGTGTTCGAGGGCGCCGAACGCACCACCGGTTGCCAGTTCAGCTTCACATGCGACGGCGCCCTGGCCCAGGCACCGGTCGGCTGGGCCTGGAACCGCGCCAGACTGGTCGCGGAACGCGCGCTGGCGGGCCACGTCTCGGCGCGCGTCGGCACGGCGACCCACTATCACGCCGACTATGTCCATCCGTGGTGGGCACCGACGCTGAACAAGCTGACCCAGATCGGGGCGCA
>CAZFQC010000050.1:0-13946 GCA_964520795.1 uncultured Brevundimonas sp. | reverse complement strand
GGTTGAAGAAATTCCGGTCCTCGGCCGCCAGGAAGGCCTGGATCACCGGCAGCGGAATTTGCTCATAGGGCACATAGATGCGCCGTTCGTCGGAGAACTCGCCGATCAGGGTGCCGTCGCCTGCATAGACCCGGGTCGCCGTCGCCGGCCGGTAGTCGGCCAGCTCCGAGGCGTCCGGCAGGTCATGGAACACCCAGGCCGCATAGATGGCGACGATCAGCCCTGCGAGGGCGATCGCCCCCAGCAGGCCCACGCCCGCCATCACGAACCAGCGTTCGGCAATCTTCACCTGATACTCCGAAGGACGGGCCCGATGGGCTGGTTTAGCCCGCGTCGGAGCCCCCGGCTAGAGCCGTGACGCGACGGTCCAGCTCCTGTCGCGCTGCGGCCACGACATCGGCGTCCATATCCCCCTGCCCGGCCATCCAGCGCAGATAGTCATCCGGCGGTTCAGACCACGGCTTGCCGCGATGCTTGCCGAACGGAATCCGGTCCACCCGCCGCTTTTCGTTCGTCCAGGCCAGCATCTGCTCGACCGTGGCGACCTTCAGCATGTCGATCAGCAAATGCGCCGTGACCCAGGCGTCGGGCCCGGCCCGGTGCGCCGGATCGGCCAGGGCGGGGTCCAGCCGCAGGTCCCGCCAGTACCGCAGCACCTGGTTGGAATGCCCCGGCGCCTCGGGCCAGACATTCTTCGCGGAGCGCACGGTGCAGATCCACGGCAGGCCACCGTGCGCTGTATCGGCGATGAACCCCCGCTCGAACCGCGCCGAATGCGCCACCATGACGTCGGCGGGCACGGGCAAAAACATCTCGCGCAGCCGGTATTCGTCGCAATGGGGATCGGCCTCGCTGAAGTGGGCCGGCGTCAGATGGTGCACGGCCATGGCGTGAAACGAGATCTCCCCTCGCGGCCGAAACAGCTTCGTCACCGGCGGAGAGGCGACCCAGCCGCCGGAGCCGTCGGGCGTCACATCGACGAAACCGACCTCGAGGATTTCTGCGGTCCGGTCACCGCCGGAGGTTTCAAGATCGACGACACGCAGGCGCATGGGGCGGAGATAGACGCTCAGGAGCCCGCGCGCACCCTCAGGCGCGCCGAAGGGATCAGGGCTGCCCGGCCGCCCCGCCGACCGAGGCCATCTGCAGCGTGCCCGAGGGCTCGCGGAAATAGCGGTCGATGCCGTCGGCCACGGCCCGCATCAGCCGGCGGCGGGCGCGGTTGTCGTTGAGCAGCCGCTCGTCCTCGGGATTGGTGATGAAGCCCATCTCCAGCAGGACGGCCGGCACGTCGGGGGCCAGCAGCACGGCCAGGCCGGCGTCGCGGTGGCTGCGGCGCAGCATCGGATGGTCCGCGCCCTCCAGCTCACCCAGCAGGGTGCGGGCCAGCTGAGCCGAGCGGTTCTGGGTGGCGCGCTGGGTCATGTCCAGCAGGATGCGGTCGACCGAGGGGTCACGGCCCGGCAGGTTCAGGCTGCGGTGCCAGTTTTCGCCGCGGGTGAACTCGCGCACGGCCCGGCCGGCGCCCTGTTCAGACAGGGTATAGACGCTGGCCCCGCGCGTGGCCGGGTCGGAGCCGGCGTCGGCGTGCAGGGAAATGAACAGGTCAGCGTCCGCCTGGCGGGCGATGGCGACGCGGCGGTACAGGGCGACATAGGCGTCGCTCTCACGGGTCAGGCGAACCCGGTAACGACCGGTGCGCTCCAGCTCGCGCTTGAGGTCGAGGGCCGCGGCCAGGGTGACGGCGCTCTCGCGCGAATCGGCCCCGTGGGCACCGGGATCGCGCCCCCCGTGGCCGGCATCGATGAAGATCAGGGGTCGTTCGGTCGGCCGTTCGGCAGCGCGCGGTGCCCGCGGGGGCGTGCGCGGAGCCTGCGCGGTCGGGGCGCGGCCCGTGGCCTTCAGGTCGATGACATAGCGGAAATGGGCGATCCCGTCGCCGGGCGGCAGCAGGAAGCGGCGCTCGATCTCGGCGCTGGTCGCCAGGTCCAGTTCGACCCGCGCGGCGGCCCCGGCTCCGGTGACCCGCCAGCCGCGCACCAGGCCCGTGCCGGCTCCGGTCAGGCCGCGCGAGGCGGGTGCCACCCCGGCCAGGGAGACGATCACCCGGCCGTCGTCGCCGGACTGGATGACCTGACCGCGCGAGGTCCGGTCCAGATCGAGCACGACCCGCGTGTGTTCAGCGTCGCCGCCGAAGCGAACGCGCAGCACCTCGCCCATGACCCCCGAGGCCAGGCCCTTGCCGGCCGCGAATATCACGAACAGGATGATCACCACGGCCAGGGCCGTGATCGCCCAGTCGCGAATGCGCCATTGCGCCAGGTTGATACGCGAAAGTCCGTGCATTTCGACGGAGACCCACCTTCTTGGTTGGGCGCATCATGACGCAACCTCGTCGACAACCGGTTAAAGCCGTACCCCGCCTTTTAATTCAGGATTGTCATGCCTATGCTTGCAGGGCTCGCGAACGATCGCGTCCCCTGATCCGTCAGGCTTGGGCGCGCCCTCTTCGCGGCATGACTTTCACTGATCCGAGAGCCGGCCGGGTTTGCCCCGCCTGTTCGACGACCGGGTTCGGGGCGCCCCAGACGGCGTCCGGGCCCAGGACCGTACGAAACCCATGGGCCTTATCGCCTGCGCTCCCTTCCGGTCTGATCTGACCGACCTCGCCCGCGGCATCCGTCGCGGCGACGGGATGGCGCCTGCGTTCGCCCCCAATCCCATTCGGCGAGCCGCCTGCCCCCTTCGAGGGGATGGCCGAGCGCGCCAGAGAGAAATATCCCATGTCAAAGACCATGTTGATCGATGCCGCGCATCCCGAGGAGACCCGGGTCGCCATCGTCGAGGGCCGTCAGGTCGAGGAATTCGACTTTGAATCCCGCGCGAAGCGACAGCTTCGCGGCAACATCTATCTCGCCAAGGTCGTTCGCGTAGAGCCCAGCCTCCAGGCGGCGTTCGTGGAATACGGTGGCAATCGCCACGGCTTCCTCGCCTTCAGCGAAATCCACCCGGATTACTACCAGATCCCCGTCGCCGACCGCGAAGCCATCATGGCCGAGGCGCATTCGGACGACGACGATCATGACGAACACGCCCGCGAAGGCGACGATGAATCCGAAGGCGGCATGGCCGAGGAAGAGCGGCTCAAGCGCCGGCTCATGCGCCGCTACAAGATCCAGGACGTCATCAAGCGCCGCCAGGTCATGCTGGTCCAGGTCGTCAAGGACGAGCGCGGCGGCAAGGGCGCGGCCCTGACCACCTGGCTGTCGCTGGCCGGCCGCTACTGCGTGCTCATGCCCAACACCGGCAAGGGCGGCGGAATTTCGCGCAAGATCACCCAGGCCACCGATCGCAAACGCCTGAAGGCCGCCGCCGCCGCCCTGCACGTGCCCCAGGGCATGGGGCTGATCATCCGCACCGCCGGCGCCAAACGCACCAAGGCCGAGATCAAGCGCGACTACGAATATCTGCTGCGCCTGTGGGAGACGATCCGCGAAACCACGCTGAAGTCGAACGCGCCCTCGATCATCTATGAGGAAGAAAACCTCGTCCGCCGCGCCGTGCGCGACATGTTCGACAAGGATTTCGACGGCATCCAGGTCGAAGGCGTCGAGGGCTTCAGGGAAGCGCGCGACTTCATGCGGGTGCTGATGCCCTCGCAGTCGAAGAAGGTTCACCTGTACCAGGGTGCCCGGCCGCTGTTCGCGACCAACGGCATCGAGGAGATGCTGACCCAGATCCACCAGCCGGTCGTGCCCCTGCATTCGGGCGGCTATCTGGTGATCAACCAGACCGAGGCCCTGGTCGCCATCGACGTCAACTCCGGCCGTGCCACCAAGGAGCGCAACGTCGAGGCCACCGCGACCAAGACCAACCTGGAGGCCGCCGTCGAGGCCGCCCGTCAGCTGCGTCTGCGCGACCTCGCCGGCCTGATCGTCATCGACTTCATCGACATGGATGAGTCGAAGAACAACCGGGCTGTCGAAAAGGCCCTGAAGGATGCCCTGGCCAAGGATCGCGCCCGCATCCAGATGGGCCGCATCTCGGGCTTCGGCCTGATGGAGATCAGCCGCCAGCGCCGCCGTCTGGGCGTCATCGAGGGTGCCACCGAGGTCTGCCCGCATTGCCAGGGCGCCGGTCGCGTCCGCTCGGCCGAGAGCGCCGCCCTGATGACCTTGCGCGCCGTCGACATCGAGGCCGGCAAGAACGGCGCGGGCTCGATCAATCTGCGCCTCTGCACCGCCGTCGCCCTCTACATCCTGAACCACAAGCGCGACTATCTGCAGCGCATGCTGGCCCAGCGTGGCCTGAACGTCGTCATCCTGATCGACGACAGCCTCGGCCAGGGCGATCACGCAGTCGAACGCACCGAAACCAACGAGGATTTCGTCCCCCTCGAACGCCCCGAAGCCTTCGTCGACCTGGATGATGATTTCGACGACAGCGCCTATGCGGATGAAGACGACGGCGACGACGAATTCATCCCCGGCGATGATGATGCGGACCTCGACGCCGAGGACTCCGACGACGACCAGCCGCGCGAGCGCGCCGAGCGCGCCGAGGGCGAGGGCAGCCGGGGTCGCGGCCGTCGTCGTCGCGGCGGACGCCGTGACGGTGCCGACGCCTCCACCGATGCCGCCGCACCCGCCGCGCCCGCGCCGGACGCCGGAGAGGACGACGACGACAGCGAAAGCGGCCGCCGCCGTCGCCGGGGACGCCGCGGCGGACGTCGTGTGCGTGAGGAAGGCGGCGAGCGTGACGGCTTCAACTGGGTGCGCGGCCGCACGCCGTCCCTGGAAGACCCCTACGTCTGGTTCGACCCGATCAATCCGGAACGCGCTCCGGCCGGCGGCAAGAGCGTGGTGGCCGCTACATCTCCGGCGGACGTCGACGAGGTTGTCGGCGAACGCCCCGAGGGCGAGATCAGCGGCGAACGCGGACCGCGCTCGCGTCGTCGTCGCGGTCGTGGCCGCGGCCGGGATCGCGGCGGCGAGCAGGGCCTGACCCACGAGGTCAAGGTCGAGACCCGCGCCACCAACGAAGGCATGCCGCCGGACGGTTCGCCGGACACGCCTATGGCCGTGATCGTCGACGACGCAGGAGAAGCCGCTCCGGTCACCGTCGCCGAAGAACCCAAGCGTCGCCGCGTGAGGCGCAAGGTCTCGGCCAGCGCCACGGCGGACTCCGCCTCCGAACCCACGTCAGACGTCGAGCCCAACGAGATCGAGATCGTCGCTGAACCGGCGGTTCTCGATGTCATGCCCGCGGAAGCAGCCGCAGAACCCGAGCCGGCACCTGAGCCGAAGGTCGCGGCGGTTGTCGAGCCAGCGCCCGCGCCGCAGCCGGAAATCGACGTCGCCGCCCTGATCGCGGACGATCCGAACCAGATCGTCGCACCGCCCGAGAAGCCCAAGCGCGGATGGTGGCGCCGCTGAATGGCCGTGATTAGATAGTGAGGATGGCGCGGGGGGTGTTTCGGGTATGAGGAGTTCGGCTTGAACTGGATGTCCCGCACCGCCTGCCGCGCCACGGCTGTTGTCGCCGCCATGGGCCTTGTGCTGGCGGCGGCCTCGCCTGCCTCGGCCCAGAGCGCGATCCGCGACACCGAGATCGAGGGCATCATTCACGAATGGGCCGATCCCGTCCTCGTCGCCATGGGCCTGGAGCCGACCGAGGTCGAGATCCTGCTGATCAACGAGAATGATCTGAACGCTTTCGCGACCCGCGGCCGGATCATGGGCGTCAACACCGGTCTGATCCTGCGAACCCGCTCGGCCAACGAACTGCTCGGCGTACTGGCCCACGAGGCCGGCCACATCAAGAACCGGCACACCCTGCGCGACGGTGCCCAGGGCGCCGCCATGCAGCCGATGCTGATGACCATGGCGCTGGGTGCCCTGGCCATTGCGGCGGGTTCGCCCCAGGCCGGGGCGGTCCTGCTCGGCAACAGCCAGTATTTCGGCACGCTCAGCGCCCTGCGCTACATGACCCACCAGGAAGGCGAGGCAGACAATACCGGCGCCCGCGCCCTTGAGAACGCCGGCGAATCCGGCCGCGGTCTGGTCAATTTCTTCGAGAATTTCCGCGCGCAGGAGGTCTTCTCCGACGCCCGCCGCTACCCCTATTTCCGCAGCCACCCGCTGTCGTCCGACCGGATCGAGAATCTGCGCCGCTTCGTCGCTGAACAGTCCCACTATGATACCGTGGACAGTCCGGAGCGGGTCGCCCAGCACGCCCTGATCGTGGCCAAGATCCACGCCTTCATGGATGAGCCGAACCAGACCCTGCGGGACTATCCGGAGAGCGATCTTTCCCTGCCGGCCCGCTACGCGCGTTCCATCGCCTGGTACCGTGACGGCCAGACCGAAAAAGCCCTGACGGCCGTCGACGTCCTGCTCGCCGAACAGCCCGAGAACCCGTATTTCTGGGAACTGAAGGGTCAGATCCTGTTCGAGGAGGGCCGGCCGGCCGAGGCCATCGGTGCCCATCAGCGCTCCGTCGAACTGAAGCCCGACGCCCCCCTTCTCCGGATCAATCTGGCCCATGCCCTGATCGAGACCCACGATCCGGCCAGGCTGGACCAGGCCATCGCCGAGTTGAAGCGGGCCACGGCGCTCGAGGATGACAACACCATGGCCTGGCGACTGATGAGCCAGGCCTATGGTGCCCAGGGCAAGGAGGGCGAGGCACGCCTCGCCTCGGCGGAGATGTATTTCGCCGGCGGTGCCGAGGTGCAGGCCACCCAGTTTGCCCTGCGCGCCCGTGACATGCTGGAGCCTGGCTCGGTCGAATGGACGCGCGCCATGGACATTGTCTTCGCCTCGGGCGCGACCCAGGAAGACGTTGACGACGTCGACCGCCGCAACACCCGCCGCGACCGTGGCGGCGTCATTCCCGCCGGCTGAGCCTCGGACCGAGAGACCGCATGACCGACACATCCGAGCAGACGCCGCAAGCAACGCGCGGCGGCATCCTTGCGGGACCGCGCACCGCCCTGGTCGCGCTGGCCGTGTCGGTGGTGGCGCTGGTGCTCGCCGTCGCCCCCTATGCCACGGGCGGCGATTTCGATGGTCGCGTCCGGTCCTATCTGCTGGAGAACCCGGAAATTCTCCAGGAGGTCAGCGCCGCCCTGCAGGCCAGGGAGGAGCGCGCTCTCACCGAGACGATCAACCAGCGCGCGGCCACAGCGCCGTCGTTGCTGGCGGAAGACCCGCGGGATCCCGCCTTCGGTCCGGCCGACGCCCGCGTGACCGTGGTCGAATTCTTCGACTTCCGCTGCCCCGGCTGCAAGGCGACGGCGCCCGAAGTGCTGCGCCTGATGCAGGCCCATCCCGACGTGCGCTTCGTCTTCAAGGACTGGCCGATCCTCGACCGCGGCTCTGACGACACCTCCCACTACGCGGCTCGCGCCGCCCAGGCCGCCCATCGTCAGGGCAAATACCTGCCCGTGTTCCGGGCCCTGATGGCGGAGCCCGCCCTGACCAAGGCCGCCGTCGACCGCATCCTCGTCGCCAACGGCGTGGCCCTGCCGGCCGCAAGGGCGGCCATGGCCAGCCCCGAGATCGCCCGGCACCTGGCGGACATCCAGCTGTCGGCGTCCGGCCTTGGACTTCAGGGGACGCCGACCTTCTTCATCAATGGTCGCGCGAGCGCCAGCATTCAGCCGTCCGATATCGACCGCGCGATCCGGGCGGCCAAGGCGGGCTGACCCTCGCCCTCGTGGTCAGACGATCGCGCCGACGCAGCCTTCGTCGCCGCCGACCGGCAGCCGCGCATCGGTCAGCGACAGCGTCCAGCCATGGTGGGTCGCGAGCCCGCGCCGGCGGATGCCGCCGCCGTCGCCGGCGTCGCCACCTGCATCAACTATGACCCGTCGGCCCGTCGGCAGGGCGGCGGGATCGATCCGGCCGACCGCCAGGGCCGTGGGCGTTTCGCCGCCGAAGCCATCGAACACGCTGAGCATCGCCCACTCACGACGCAGTCCCGTCCACCAGGCGTCGTCCGTATTGACTGCCAGGACGGCGATCCCATGCCCTTCCGCGGCCCAGGCCAGCGCGGCCTGGGGATCACGCACCGCCCGCATGTCGGCGGCCGCGCCGAAGCGCAGACGCGCGCCGTCGAACGCCCGGGTCGGCTCGACCGGCGACCAGACCTGGACATTGATCCGGCCCTGGCGCGCCAGACCCCAGCCGACAATCTGCCGCCACAGGCTCTCGACCGCCTCCAGATTCCGGGGATCGGCCTTGCCGAGCATACGCGACAGCACCGTCTGTTCGCGGTCAGGGCGCAGCTTCACATGGGGGCCGGCGGGCGCATCCTTGGCCTGGCCGACTCGGGCGGCGATGGCCAGGCGGCGTTCGAACAGGGCCAGCAGTTCGTCGTCGATGCGATCGATCTCATGGCGCAGGGCGGCAAGGGCCATATGCTCGGGCGAGATGCCCGTCGCGGCGGGCCAGACTTGCTGGAGGGCGGGCTTGGTACTGGAATGGGGCACGGGAAAGGGACTTTCGGTTTCGATCAGCGGCGATGAGGTTTTGCGAGCCGCCGCCCCGTCGCGGGGCGGTCGCCGGCGAGGCCGTCAGGACGATGTCCCCGACGCCTCAGCCGGCGTATCGAAAGCCGTAAAAATACAGGTCCGCGGCCGCGTAAACGCGGGCGAATGCAGTCGCAGCGATGGCTTGCGAACGGACCATGGGTTCAAGAGGCGCACGGATCGTGCGGCGTCAAGCCGGTTTGGCGCTCAACAGGACAAAACGCGTGCGGTTGTCTTCCGAATCCTGGATATCGTTGCGTAAAATCGACAACTCATACACTTCGGCGGCTTGCGCCGGTGCCACAGCGGCGCGGGTGAGGTCACCGGCCTCCGCCACCGCCCGCGCGGCGCCGGCGGTATCAAAGGCCTCGACGGGCGTCAGTCCGAGCGCCGCCAGCAACGCCGGACACTGTCGCAGCGCGATCGGATGGCTTTCAGCCGTCTTTACCGTCCGCAGACTGGCGCCGGGCGGTGCCATAAGGGCCAGACGAATGGGTCGCCAGGCTTCGGACACGACCCGCAGCCTTGCCGCCTCGACGAGGGTGGCCGCGGGTTCGACCCGGCCGATGGTCGAGTTCTCGACCGGAATGAGGGCGCAGCCGACCTCTCCGGATTTCAGCGCCGCAATCGCGGCCTCGAATGTGTCATAGGCGACGGCTTCGTCCCAGGGACGAAGGTCCAGACAGGCCTCGTGGCTGAATGCCCCGGGAGCGCCCTGATAGGCGCAACGCCCACCGCCCTCCGCAAGTTCGGCGTCGTCGCCCTCGGGTCTCCCGACGCCCTTCACACTAGGCCGCTTCCGACTGGGCGCGTCGACCGGCCTTGAGCCGCTCGGCGACAAGGAAGGCCAGCTCCAGCGCCTGGTCGGCGTTCAGGCGCGGATCACAGTGGGTGTGGTAGCGGCTGGACAGGTCATCCTCGGTCAGGGCCTGCGCCCCGCCCAGACATTCGGTCACATTCTGACCGGTCATCTCCAGGTGGACCCCGCCCGGATGCACGCCCTCGGCCTCGGCCACGTCGATGAAGCCGCGCACCTCGGCGAGGATGCGCTCGAACGGCCGGGTCTTGTAGCCGTTGCCGGCCTTGAGGGTGTTGCCGTGCATCGGATCGATCGACCAGATCACGCGCCGGCCCTCGGCCTTCACGGCCTGCATCAGACGCGGCAGCCGCTCGCCGACCTTGTCCGCGCCGAAGCGGCCGATCAGGGTCAGCCGGCCCGGCGTGTTGTCGGGGTTGAGCACATCGATCAGGGCCAGCAGGTCGTCGGCCTCCATGGTCGGGCCGCACTTCAGGCCGATCGGATTGCGGATGCCGCGGGCGAACTCGATGTGGGCGCCGTCCAGCTGGCGGGTGCGTTCGCCGATCCAGACCATATGGGCCGAGGTGTCGAACCATTCGCCCGTCGCCCCGTCGAGGCGGGTCAGGGCACCTTCGAGGTTGAGCAGCAGGGCTTCGTGGCTGGTAAAGACCTCGACCCGGCTGAGATCCGGATGGGTCTCGGGGGTAACGCCGACCGCCTCCATGAAAGCCAGGGCCTCGGTGATCTTGTCGGCCAGTTCGCGATAGCGGGCGCCGTAGGCGGTGTCGGCCGCAAAGCCCATGGTCCATCGATGGATGTTGTACAGGTCGGCATAGCCGCCGCCGGCGAAGGCGCGCAGCAGGTTGAGGGTCGAGGCCGACTGGTTGTAGGCGCGGATCAGCCGCTGCGGATCGGGCAACCGCTCTTCCGGCGTGAAGGCCATGCCATTGATGATGTCGCCGCGATAGCTGGGCAGGGTCTCGTCGCCGATGGTCTCGAGCGAGGACGAGCGCGGCTTGGCGAATTGGCCGGCGATCCGGCCGACCTTCACCACCGGCTTGCGGCCCGCAAACGTCAGGACCACGGCCATCTGCAGGATCAGGCGGAAGGTGTCGCGGATGTTGTCGGTCGAGAACTCCTTGAAGCTCTCGGCGCAGTCGCCACCCTGCAGCAGAAAGGCCTGGCCGGCCTCGACCTCGGCCAATTTGGCCGTCAGCCGCCGGGCTTCTCCGGCGAAGACCAGCGGCGGCAAGGCCCGCAGTTCGTCCTCCACCCGACCGAGGGCGGCCATGTCCGGATAGTCTGTCGGCATCTGCACGACAGGCTTTGATCTCCAGCTATCCGGTGTCCAACGCGTATTCATGCCGCCTAGATAGGCTGACGCTGCCTTCGCGACAATGAACGCCTTGTCGCGTTTGTCAGCCAGCCGACATATTTCCCGGCTGTTGCTTGTCTTTCAGCGTCACCAGTTCCTCGGCCATGGTCGGGTGGACGGCGCAGGTGGCGTCCCATTGCGCCTTGGTCAGGCCGGCCTTCACGGCGATGGCGGCCAGCTGGATCATCTCCGGCGCCTCGGGCCCGACGATGTGAACTCCGACCACCTTCTGGCTCTGTCCGTCGACCACCAGCTTCATCAGCACGCGTTCGTCCGAGCCGGCGAAGGCATATTTCATCGGCCGGAACCGGGTCAGATAGACATCGACCTCGCCCGGGCAGCTGTGCCGCGCCTCGCTCTCGGTCAGGCCCACGGAACCGACCGGCGGCTGGCTGAACACGGCGCTGGCGACGGCCTCATAGTCAAAGGCCTGCGGATTGTCGCGATAGACCGTCTCGTGGAAGGCCACCGCCTCGCGGATCGCCACGGGGGTCAGGTTCATCCGGTCGGTGACGTCGCCGATGGCCCAGATGTTTTCGGCCGTCGTCCTCGAATGCAGGTCGACCCTGATCGCGCCGTCGTCGTTCAGTTCGACCCCGGCGGTCTCAAGGCCCAGCGCCTTGACGTGCGGCACGCGGCCGGTGGCGAACATGACGACGTCCGTCTCGATCTCGTGTCCGTTCTCGAGCTTGTTGAGCAAACCCGTGGCTGTCTTCTCGATCGCGGCGTGCTGGCAGCCGAGGATGACCTTGATCCCCCGCTTCTCGATCTCGCCGGCCAGATGGGCACGCACATCGTCGTCGAAGCCGCGCAGGATGTTGGGACCGCGGTAGATCAGGGTCGTCTCCACCCCCAGACCCGCAAAAATGCCGGCGAACTCAACAGCGATATAGCCGCCGCCCGCGATCAGGATGCGTTTGGGCAGTTCCGGCAGGTGGAAGGCCTCTTCCGAGGTGATGGCGTGTTCGATCCCCGGCAGGCCTTCCGGAACCCAGGGCCGTCCCCCCGTGGCGATCAGGATCCGCTCGGCGGTGATGGTCTGGTCCTTGCCGAGAATCTCGACCGTATGGGCGTCCTTCAGAATGGCTCGCCCGTGGATCAGATCGACCCCGGCCTTGCCCAGGTTGGCGGCGTAGATGCCCGACAGCCGGGCGATCTCGACATCCTTGGCCTCGATGAATTTCGGCCAGTCGAAGCTCGCCTCGACGGTCCAGCCATAGCCCTCGGCCGTATGGAACTGGTGGGCGAAGTCCGAGGCCATGACCATGAATTTCTTCGGCACGCAGCCGCGAATGACGCAGGTTCCGCCGACCCGGTGCTCCTCGGCAATGGCCACCCGCTTGCCGCCCAGGGCGGTCAGCCGCGCCGCGCGGACGCCGCCCGAACCGGCGCCGATGACGAACAGATCGTAGTCGTAGGTGTGAGGCACAGCGGATTTCCCGGATGGTTCGCCGTGGCAGGTAGCGATCCCCTCCCCGACCGGCAAGTCGCGCCGCGCCGGAATAGCCGGTCGCGCGCGTACAAGACGCCGTCCAGGCGTGTCGCCCGAACCTCATTTCACTGCCGGAATGTCGATCCGCGCCCTTTCGCGTTGACCGTGTCCGCCCCGGCCCCCTTAGTGACGCAAGTATTTCAAGTCAGGGCGTGCATGATGATCGAACTGTTCCTGGCGGGCGCGCTTCTGGCCACACCGCCCCAGGATCCGCCTCCGGCCGCGGGACAGACCGCGGTCCAGCTCGAGGACGTGGTCGTGTCCGGGCGCTCGCTCGACACCCTGATCCGCGATTTCGTGGTCGAGGTCGGCGAGCCCAACCGCCGTCGCGGCCTGGCGCGCTGGAACGACCGGATCTGCGTCGGCGTGGCCAATCTGGAGGGAGAGGCCGCCCGCTATCTGGCGGACCGGATCTCGACGGTCGCCGAGGATGTGGGCCTGACGCCGGGCGCTCCGGGCTGCACCCCCAACATCCTGATCGTCGCCACGGCCGACGCCGGCAGCCTGGCCCAACAGCTGACCGGGCAGCGCCGCCGGGCATTCCGCCTGGGCGGAACGGGCATGGACCGTGGCGGCGCGGCGCTTCGGGACTTCGTTGAGACCGACCGGCCGGTGCGCTGGTGGCAGATGAGCCTGCCCGTGGACTCCGAGTCCGGTGACATCGCGGTCCGCATCCCGGGTCAGTGCACCGGCGCCTGCACCGGCGCCATGGACATGGCCCCGCAGATCGGCGTCTTCGCGGCCTCGCGACTGACCACCCAGATCGTCGACAATCTGATCCGGGCGATCGTCATCATCGACGTCGACCAGGTCGGTGAGGTCTCGGCCCTGCAGCTGGCCGACTATATCGCCATGGTGTCCCTGGCCCAGATCGATCCGGACGCCGACACCAGCCGCTACGCCACCATCCTCAATGTGTTCGACGACCCGTCGGTCACCGACAGCCTGACCGACTGGGACAAGGCCTATCTCGCCGGCCTCTATGCCGCCGAGCGCAACCATGTCGGCGAGAATGTGGGCCGCAGCGAGATCGTCGACTCGATCCGCCGTTCGCGTGAGCAGCTGCGCGAGGAAGGTGAGGCCGAGGAGCCCGCCCCCGAACAATAGGCCGCCCTCAGGGCGTCAGCACCTCGACGCCCGCGTCCGTGCCGATGATCGCCTCGTCCGCGAGGTCGAGAAACAGGCCGTGCTCGACCACGCCGGTGATCAGTTTCAGATCATCGGCCAGCCGCGCCGGGTCGTGGATGGCGGCGCATTTCGCGTCGTAGATCAGATTGCCGCCGTCGGTGCGGACCAGCCCACGCTCGGCCGTACGGACCCGTGCCGGCATGGTGATGTCATGGTCGGCCAGGACGTCGGCGATGCGGTTGGCCGTGGTCTTGTGACCGAAGGCAACCACCTCGATCGGCAGGGCGAAGGCACCGAGGGTCGCCACCACCTTGGCCTTGTCGGCGATGACGATACAGCGGGCGGACGCCTCCCAGACCAGCTTTTCGCGCAGCAGGGCCGCCCCGCCGCCCTTGATCAGGGCCAGCCCCGGCCCGACCTCGTCCGCGCCGTCGACGGTCAGGTCGATGCGCGGGCTGTCCTCCAGCGTGGAGAGGGTCAGGCCCAGGTCCCGCGCCAGCTCGGCGGTCGCCTCCGACGTCGGCACGCAGCGCAAGCCGTCCAGCCCCCGCGCCGCCAGCGCCTTGACGAACCAGGCCGCGGTGGAGCCGGTGCCGAGGCCGACCACCATGCCCGCCTC
>CAZFQC010000049.1:0-13985 GCA_964520795.1 uncultured Brevundimonas sp. | reverse complement strand
TCCGCCAGCTTCACCAGCAGGACGCGCACGTCCTTTGATATGGCGAGCAGGAGCTTGCGCAGGTTTTCGGCCTGACGCGTGTGCTCGGCCTGCAGCTCCAGCCGCGACAGCTTGGTGACCCCCTCGACCAGGGAGGCGACCTCCTCACCGAACATGTCCGCGATGTCGTCGCGGGTGGCCGAGGTGTCCTCGACCACATCGTGCAGCAGGGCCGTGACGATGGTGGCCGTGTCGAGCCGGTAGTCGGTCAGGATGCCGGCGACCTGGATCGGATGGGCGAAATAGGGATCGCCCGAGGCCCGCAGCTGCGAGCCGTGCATCTTCATCGCATAGACATAGGCGCGGTTCAGCAGCGCCTCGTCCGCGGTCGGATCATAGGCGCGAACGGCCTCGACCAGTTCGAACTGGCGCAGCACCCGCGAGCGGGCGTGGGGCTCCGGCTCCACGTGGGGACGCGGGCCACCGGGGTCGTTCAGATTGGCGGGTGCGGGCGTGGGCGCGGGCTGCCGCGCCGGCAGGATGGTGATACCGTTGGCGGGATCCGCCGTCAGTACCGCTCCTCCTGTCCGCCGTCGCGGTCGCTTTGCAGCGCCCGGATCAGCTCGGCCTCGGCCATGTTCATGTGCTGGGGTTCAGCCAGCAGGCCCACGATCTCGGCCTCGTCCTCGGCTTCCGTGCGCTCGTCGACGCGTTGCAGGGCGACGATGACGGTCTCGCGCAGCTCTTCCGGCGCGACGGTTGAGTCGGCCAGTTCACGCAGGGCCACGACGGGGTTCTTGTCGTTGTCCCGATCGAGGGTCAGCGGCGCGCCGTTGGCGATGGCGCGGGCGCGGTTACCCGCCAGCAGGACCAGGCCGAACCGGTTCGGCACCTTCTCGATGCAGTCTTCGACAGTGACGCGAGCCATGAATATCCTCGGGCGCGGGGGGAGAACCGCACAAACTATAGGGTCGGGCACAATTGTGCAACGCCGCATGGGCGGGAATGAGGCGGTTGTCGCGACAGCCGCGACCCCGGGCCGGGTCAGGCCGGCTGAGTGCTCGTCGGCACGGCGGCGACGGGCTCAACCGCCGCCGGCGCGGCCGTCTGGTCCGCACCGGGTTCGACCGGAGGCGTCGTCATGACCACAGCCGCAAGCGCGATGCCGAGAATGGGCGCGACATAGGCCCAGTAGCGGGTCGGGATGAAGAACAGCGATCCGGCGTGCTTTCGCACGACAATTCGTTGCTGGGTGGCTTCGTCAATGAAGACCCGCCCCTCGCCCTTTTCGATCTGGCGCGCCAGCAGGAAGGAGCCCAGTCCCGCCAGCAGGCCGCCGATCACGACGCTCGCGCCCATGGCCGTGTTCGGATCGGGCGAAATCAGCGAGCCGACCGGAACGCCGATCGCGAAACCGAGCACAAAAAAGACAGCGACGAGAAAGCCCCAGCCGGACCAGACAATCATGGAATATCCCCCGCGCCCCCACGACGCGATGGAACCTTAGCCATTGGCGAACCGGACGAAACAACTTTCGCGCTGCCACTGGCCGACGCGTTGCGGGTGTTGACTATTTACCTCACAGCGCCGGACGCGCGTCCCGCCCGACCCGGGCCCGGGCGGCCAGGTCCGTCGCCGGGTCCTGCCCGCCGGGCAGCACCCAGGCCGGTGCAATCTCCGCCAGCGGCCCCATGACGAACAGCCGGTCGGCCGCGCGCGGGTGCGGCAGGATCAGGCCGTCGAGGTCGCCCGTCAGCCGGCCATAGGCGATCAGGTCCAGGTCGAGGGTCCGCGGTGCATTGGCGGCCCCCCGTTGCCGACCGAACGCCTCCTCGATCCGGCCCAGCGCGGCCATCAGGTCATGCGGTCCGTGTGCGGTGTGCACGATCACCACCCCGTTCAGAAACGGCGGATCGTCCGGATCGGGCCAGGCCGCCGACCGCCACCAGGACGACCGCGCCACCACATCGATCCCTTCGGCCCGAAAGCGCGCCAGCGCCGCCTCAAGCGCCTCGCGGCAGTCGCTCCAGGCCCCGCGGTCGTTGCAGCCCAGGGCCACGACAATGGCGTCGTCCAGCCCGGCCGCGTCGTCGAACGGAACGGGCGGCGACGCTTTCTGCTGCGAGCCGGGCTTCTCCATCCCCGCGTAATACACCAATGAAGGCACGCGCGCCCGCCATCGCCCAAGGATTCGCCCGTCTTGCCGCCAGCTCCAGCCGAACCGCCCCGCGACTGCCCCCTCTGCCCACGGCTGGTCGAATACCGGCGGGAAAACCAGCGCCAGAACCCTGACTGGTTCAACGGCCCCGCGCCCTCCTTCGGCGACCCGGACGCGCGTTTGCTGGTCGCGGGCCTCGCCCCCGGCCGCACCGGCGCCAACCGCACCGGCCGGCCCTTCACCGGCGACGGCGCGGGGGTGATCCTCTACGAGACCCTGATCAAGACCGGTTTCGCCACCGGCCGCTACGAGGCCCGGCCCGACGACACCCTCCAGCTGGTCGACTGCATGATCACCAACGCCGTCCGCTGCGCCCCGCCCGGCAACAAGCCCTTGCCGGTCGAGGAGACGACCTGCCGACCTTTCCTGACTGCCCGGCTGGCCGCCCTGCCCCGGCTCAGGGTCATCGTCACCCTCGGCGACGTCTCGCGCCGCAATGTGCTGAAGGCCCTGGGCCTGTCCGGCTCGGCGGCCCCACCCGGCCACGGCGTCGAGGCGGCGCTGGGCGGCTATGTGATCCTGAACAGCTATCACTGCTCCCGGCTCAACACGAACACCGGCCGGCTGACCCCCGCCATGTTCGAGGCCATCTTCCGACGGGCCCGCGAAATCATCGAAGCCTGATCGAACAACGCTCTCCAGACAGGCGAGTGTGGCTCTCCTGCCACGCGAATCACAGGGCACCGGGTGTAGCGTCATCCGTCAGGAACAGTGCTGCGTACCTTGCGTTGATCGAACAGCTTTGGAGGGCTGTGATGCGTAGGTCGAACGGGGTCTTTTCACCTCAGGAACGGAAGACGGCGCTGTGGGCGCTGCTGATGGCGGGTCTGGTCGCCGCCATGGGGATGATGATCCAGCAATGGAGCCAGCCGTCGGTGGGGCCCGGAGGGATCGAAGCCTATATGACCGCCCCGGTCCCGGGCGTTCTGGACGCCCAGCCGGTGGTCGATCTGGGCCAGCCGCTGGGCTGACTGAGCCGCCACTGCGCGCCTCGCTTGGACTGTCGCGGAGTTGACAGTTCAGTTGGCCTGCCGTTTCTGAAACCCGGGTTGGGGGACTTGAGAATGCGCGGGTTCGCAGCAGTGCTTTTCGCCCTGGCCATTGCCGCGGCAGGTTGCATGACGGCGCCCGCCCGGGAGGCGGTCGTGGTGAACCTCAAACTATCCGACTCCGGGTTCGGCGCGAGCGGCGAGACCTTCGCCCTGTATCCCGTCGAGGACGACCTCGGCCGGGCTGTCGGCCCGCTGGGAGCCGTGGATGGACACGAAATCGGTGGCGGCTATTTCGTCATCTACATCTACGGCGAGAGCGCCGACCAGATGTATGAGGCCGTCAAGCCAGTCCTGGATAGGCTCGACGCAAGAACGGGTTCGTTTGTGATCAAGCGACGCGCGAAGGATGCCATCGACGAGCGCCTCGAACTCTGATCGGAATCGCTTCTACCCCCGCTCCTTCATCAGCCGGGCCTTGTCGCGCTGCCAGTCGCGCTGGGCCGTGGCCTCGCGCTTGTCGTGCAGCTTCTTGCCCTTGGCCAGGGCGATCTCGATCTTCGCCTTGCCCGCCTCGTTCAGATACAGCTTGACCGGGATGATGGTCTGGCCATCGCGCTGGACGGCGCCGATCAGCTTGTCGATCTGTTTGCGATGGAGCAGCAGCTTCCGGTGACGGCGCGGCTCGTGGTTGAAGCGGTTGGCCTGTTTGTAGGGCGGTATGTCGGCGTTCACGAGCACGATCTCGCGCCCCTCCACCGCCGCATAACTCTCGGCGATATTGGCCCGGCCGTCGCGCAGGGCCTTGATCTCGGTGCCGAGCAGCATGATGCCGGCCTCGATGTAATCCTCGAGGAAATAATCGAATTTCGCTCGCCGGTTCTCGGCGATGATCTTCATCTTGGGGGCTGTGGAGGCCATCAGCCCAGCCCCGCATCCGCCATGGCGCGGTCAATGGCCGGCTTGACCGCATCGGACGTCAGGGACAGGGGCAGGCGGATCTCCTCGCTGCACAGTTGCAGGCGCGACAGGGCGTATTTGGTCGGTGCCGGGGAGTTGTCGAGGAACAGCGCCTTGTGCAGGCCGATCAGCCGGTCCTGCCAGTCGCGCGCCGTGGCGTAGTCGCCCGCGGCCGCCGCCTCATGCATCGCCACCATGGCCTCCGGCGCGACATTGGAGGTCACCGAGATCACGCCCACCCCGCCCTGGGCGTGGTAGCCGAGATAGCTGGGATCATCGCCCGAGATCAGGGCGAACGAACCGCCGATATTGGCCCGCATCCAGCTGACCCGGCCCAGGTCCCCGGTCGCGTCCTTGATGCCGACGATGTTCGGATGGGCCGCCAGCCGCGCGACGGTCTCATTGGACATGTCCACGCCGGTCCGGCCGGGGACGTTGTACAACAGCACGGGCAGCTGGACCGCCCCGGCGATGGCCTCGAAATGCTGCGCCAGTCCCGTCTGCGAGGGCCGGTTGTAATAGGGGGTGACGATCAGGGCTCCGTCCGCGCCCACGGTCTTGGCGAACCGCGCCAGCTCGATCGCCTTGTCGGTCGCCGACGATCCGGCCCCGGCGATGACGCGGATCCGCCCGGCCGCGACCCGCACGCACAGTTCCACCACCTGTTTGTGCTCATCGGCGGTCAGCGAGGCGCTCTCGCCCGTCGTGCCCATCGGCACGACGCCGTGGATTCCGGCCGCGATCTGGCGTTCCAGAAGCTGCGTAAAGGCGGCTTCGTCCACCTTTCCGTCACGAAGTGGTGTGATCAGGGCGGTGATCACGCCCTTGAACAAGGGGGCGGTCATTGAGACAGATGGTCCTGCGTGGAAAATCGGGGCGACAGTCGCCGGATATTAAGCGTTGGAGGGTAGGTTGCCGGTCGCCCGACCGCAACCGCGACGCATGGAGATCGGACAGGTCATGATCGCTACCAGCCTCGCGGCCGCCCTGGCCCTGCTCGCCCCCGCGCCCGAGACCCTGGTTCCCCAGGAAGTGCCGTACAGCGCCGTGGCCTCGGGTCCGGTCAGCAATCAGCCGCGCCGGCTGAACGATCAGGACACGGCCCTTTTCCGTCAGGGCCTCGCCGCCGCCAGGTCGCGCGACATCTCCGGCACCCGCAACATCGCCGCGCAGATCGGCGATCCCGTGGCCCGGAAACTGGTCGAATGGGCCCTGCTGGACACCGCGGCCGACCAGATGCCGTTCAGCGACCTCGCCGTCGCCCGCACCGCCTTCGCCGGCTGGCCCCGCGCCGAGAGCCGCAACGCCGCCGCCGAGCGCGCCCTTGAGCGGGCCTACGCCGACCCCGACGCGGTGCTCAACCTGTTTGCCCGTAGCGGTCCGACGACGGTCCAGGGCGCGATCGCCCTCGCCGACGCACTCGAACAGCGCGGCCGTTCGGATGAGGCCCGCCGCCTGGTCACCGACTGGTGGCGCACCCGCTCGTTCGACGACGCGACCCAGACCCGTATCCTGACCCGCTGGGGCTCCAGCCTGACCCAGGCCGACCATGAGGCGCGGCTGAACATGCTGCTGCTGGGCCCGCACGGTCCGGCCACCCGCGCCATGGTCCAGCTGGTTCCGTCCGATCGCCAGGCCGTGGCCAATGCGGTCATGGCGCTACGGACGGCCTACAGCCCGGACAGCCTCGTCGCCAATCTCAGCCCGACCCAGGCGCTGGACCCGGCCGTGGCCCTCGAGCGCGTCCGTATCCTGCGCTCGCAGAACCGCCAGTCCGAAGGCTTCGCCCTCCTGCGCGCCCTGCCCGCCGCCCCGTCCCATACCGAGGGCCAGAACACCCTGTGGAGCGAGCGCCGCAACTATTTCCTCGATGCCCTCGAGCGGCGCAACGGCCAGGCCGCCTATGACGCCATGGCCGGCCACGGCTTCCCTTCGGGCGAGCGCAAGGTCGATGCCGAATTCTTCGCCGGCTGGGCCGCCCTGGTGAAGCTGAACGATCCGGTCCGTGCCGCGCGGCATTTCGAGACCCTGCGACAGTCGTCCTCGACCCCGATCACCCAGGGTCGCGCCCTCTACTGGCTGGGCCGCGCCGCCGAGGCCCAGGGCAACACCCCGGCCGCGATCCAGTACTATCGGGACGGTGCCCGCCACATCCAGACCTTCTACGGCCAGCTGGCCGCCGAAAAGGCCGGTCTGACCACGATCAACCTGCCCGCTGACCCGGTCCCGACCGGCACCGACGTCGCCGCCTTTGAAAACAATGAAGTGGTCCGCGCCCTGCGCATCCTCGGCGAAACCGGCGAGATGAGCCTGTTCCGGGTCTTCGCCTACCAGCTGGACGACGACCTGCCCGGGCCGGCCGGCCTGGCCCTGCTGATGGACCTGTCGCGCAACTATGGCGAAGGATTCACCGCCATGATGGTGGGTCGCGCCGCGAGCCAGCGCGGCTTCCTGATGCCGGAACGTCAGTATCCGGTCCGGTTGCCGCCTCCGGTCGCCGGCGCGGCGCCGCTGGAGTTCACCCTCGCCATTACGCGCCAGGAATCCAGCTTCGACCCTCGCGCCCGTTCGCACGCCAACGCCCGCGGCATGATGCAGTTCATCCCCGCCACCGGCCGCAGCGTCGCCCGCCAGCTGGGGCTGCCCTATTCGGATGAGCGGCTGTACGACGCCGACTTCAACATGACGCTCGGCAGCTATCATCTCGGCGACCTGACCAGCGATTTTGGCGGGTCGATGCTCCTGACGACCATCGCCTACAACGCCGGCCCCGGACGCCCCCCGCAATGGGTCGCCCGCTGCGGCGATCCGCGTAGCGGTGGGGTGGATCCGGTCGACTTCATCGAGTGCGCACCCTTCACCGAAACGCGCAACTACATGATGCGAGTTATGGAAAACATGCAGGTTTATCGCGCGCGGTTGAATGGCGGATCAGCCCCGCTGACCCTGTCGACCGACCTGCGGCGCGGCGCTCCGGCGGGACCGGCACCCTATGCGACCTATGCCGGCGAAGACAGCGCCGCGGGCGAGTCGTCGGAGTAACGACCGCTCGACAGCAGGGGCCCGTCCGGCCCATCCACCCATCGCGCTGCCAGCCCGAACGTCCGCGCCATCACCCCGGGGGTCAGGGCCGCCATCGGTACGGCGTCGGCCGCCACCCGCCCGGCATCCAGCACCACCACGCGATCGGCGAACCGCGCGGCCAGCGTCAGGTCGTGCAGGCTGACCAGGACCGCCTGCCCTGCCGCCGCCCGCGCCTTCAGCCGCTCCAGCACCATCAGCTGTGCCTCGGGATCCAGGCCGGCCGTCGGCTCATCGGCCAGCAGCGCCTTCGCCCCGGTGGCCAGCGCCCGCGCCAGCAGCACCCGCGCCCGCTCGCCGCCCGACATTTCGGCCACGCCGCGGTCCGCGAGATGGCCGGCCTCGACCTCATCCAGCGCAAGGCGCGCACGGTCCAGAGCGTCCGCCGCCGTCAGGAAGGGAGCGCCGAGGGCCGCGACCTCGACCGCTGGCAGGTTCCAGGCGATGCGGCGCTCCTGCGGCAGATAGGCCGCCCGCTCCGCCCTCGCCCGGGCTGACAGGGCCGCGACGGCGTCGCCGGCGAGCCGCGCCTGACCGCCCGCCAACGGCAACAGTCCCGCCAGCGCCCGTATGGCGCTGGACTTGCCCGCGCCGTTCGGTCCCACCACGGCCACCAGTTCCCCGGCCGCGACGGCCAGGTCGACGCCATCCAGTACCGTCCGGCCACCCAGTCGCGCCGTCGCCCCGATCAGCTCCAGCGCGCTCACAGACGCCACTCCCGCGCCGCCCGCCAGGCGATCAGGGCGAACAACGGCGCGCCGACCAGGGCGGTGAACACGCCCAGTTTCAGCTCCTGATCGGTCGGCGTCATCCGTGCCAGCAGGTCCGCGACGACCAGCATCAGTCCGCCCGCCAGAGCCGAGGGCAGCAGCAATCGCCCGGGATCGCCCCGCACCGCGCTGCGCACCAGATGCGGGGCCGCCAGACCGACGAAGCCGATCACGCCTGCCACCGCCACCGCCGCCCCGGTCGCCAGCGCCGTCGCCAGCAGGGCCAGCAACCTCAACCGCGCCATCGGCAGGCCCGAAGTCCGCGCCGTCTCCTCGCCAAGGCTCAGCATGCGCAGCCCCGGCGCGGCCAGGGCCGCGAGGGCCGCCGCGACCAGCACCGCCGGGGTCACCCAGGCCACATCGATCCAGCTGCGGTTCTGCACCGAGCCCAGCAGCCAGCTCATCACCTCGGCTGTGGCGATGGGCGATGGCGACAGGTTGAAGATCAGCGCCGTCGCCGCGCCCGCGAAACTGGACACCGCCACCCCGAACAGGATCAGGGCTTCCGGCGACCGCACCCGCGCCGAAAACAGGATCAGCAGCCCCCCGGCCAGTCCGGCGCCGACAAGGGCCGAGACCTCCACCGCTCCCGGAACCGCCGCCGCGCCCAGCACGATCGCCGCCGCCGCCGCCAGCGCCGACGACGCCGACACGCCCAGCACGCCCGGATCGGCGAGCGGATTGCGCAACAGCCCCTGCATCACCGCGCCGGACAACCCCAGCGCCGCCCCCACCATCAACGCTGTCGCCACCCGCGGCGCCCGCACCTGCCACAGCACCTCTGCCGGGCCCGAGCCGGGAACGGCAAAGGCCTGGCGCATCTGGGCCATGTCGAAAACGGTCTCGCCCAGCAGAATTCCCAACAAGGATGCCGCCAGAATCAGGCCGGCCAGGACCAGCGTCAGGCGCGACGGCCGCGTCACAATCCGGCCTTCAGCATGGCCGCCGCATCAGCCGCGAACCAGGCCGGACAGGTCAGGGCCGCCGCCGGCAGCCTTGCGGCGACCCGGCCCTTCGCCGCGCGCTGCACGACCGGATGCCGCCCCGGTCCGCGCCAGTCTCCGCGCGGCTGATCGAAGAAGCCCAGCACGAACCGCGCCGGCGGATACAGGGCGATCCGCTCGACGCTGACCGGCGCGAAGAAGGGCCCCGCCGCCGCATTGACGAACCCCGCCGCACCCAGAATGGCATCCACCAGCGTGCCCTTTCCGGCGGTGAAGCCCCCAGCCGTCAGGTACAGGGCCGAGCGCCCACGGGTGCCCGGCACAGGGGCCGACCCCTGCAGGGTCGCATCCATCCGGGCCGTCAGCGCCGCGCCGCGTTCGGGCACGCCGAGACCTTGCGCGACCGTATGAATATTGGCTCTTATACCTCTGAAATCCGACACATCATCGATCGTAACAACCCGGACGCCGCGCGCTTCCAGCCGGGCCAGCAGCCGCGGCTCCCCACCCCAGTAGCGCACCACCACATCGGGCCGGAAGGCGATGGCCGCCTCGAGCGTCGGACGCATTCGCCGCCGACCCGCCGCCGCTTCACGCAGCCAGGCATCAGGGTCGTCGGCCCGGGGCGACAGGGCCAGTTCGGCGTCAGGCTTCAGCGCCAGCACATACTGGTCGGCGCACTGATCCAGCGCCATGACCCGCAGCGGCCGGGCCTCGGCGACGCCGGGCCCCAGCAGCAACAGTCCGGCCAGCGTCCCCGCCAGCCGCTTCACGGCTTCAGCAGACCCGCGAACAACCCGTCCAGCAGGGTCGTCACCAGGGTCTCGCGCTCGACCCAGTCAAAATACGGCTTGGTGATCACCAGCGACACCACCCCGTGGCACCCGGCCCAGAGCGCCTGCGCGGTTGTGCGCGCATCGCCCCGCAGCAGTCCCTCCGCCTCGGCGTCCTCGACCACGACCTCGAACGACCGGTACAGGCCGCCGCCCAGCTCCTGCGCCGCCGAAAGCGCGCCGTGCTCCAGCTCGACCGGGCGGGTCATGTAGATCAGCCGGTAGGCATTCGGGTTGGCGAAGCCGAAGTCGATATAGGCCCGCAGCATGCGCCGCAGCCGCTCTTCCGGTCGGCCGGGCTCCGCGACGATGGCCTGGTTCATCTCCAGCAGCGCCGCGAAGGCCTGGCGGCAGATCTCGTGCAGGATTTCGCCCTTCTCGGCGAAATGCATGTAGAGCGCCGTCGACGACAGACCGACCTCGTCGGCGATCTTGCGGATCGTCGCCCCCTCATAACCGTGCTCGACAAAGATGCGTTCGGCGGCGGCGAGGATCTCCGCGCGGCGCGCATGGCCCTCCCCCTTGGGCTTGCGTTGGGAACGCAGGGTCAATGGGCTGGCGAGGGTCACGCTGGCGGCTCCGATCGTCCTGATCCTGAATAGCGGCAATCGCCTGATCACGCCAACCACTTGCTCCACGCGAATTCGCAAGGTAACTCTTGGTAGTGGAGTGGGCTGGATTCAGCGATCTGGATGATCGCCGGTGCGACGCCGCGCGATACGGTCCGCCTCTCGAACAGAGCGCGGCCCTGCGGGCCTTTGCACCGTTCCAGATACTGCTGATGGCCGCCCTCTGCGCCGTTTTCGGCTTCACCCTGTGGTTCTGGCCGGACCGGCTCGCAGGCTGGATCATCGCCATTGCGGCGGGCGGCTTTCTCGGGACAGCGGTCTGGCGGGTCGTCCTGATCCTGCTCAGTGCGGTGCCGTCTCCGCCGACCGACTGCCCGGCGGACTGGCCGCGCTACACCCTCCTGGCGGCGCTTCATGACGAGGCCGATGTCGTCGGCCAGCTGATCGAACGCCTCGGGCGGATCGACTATCCCGCTGACCGACTGCAGGGATTGCTCCTGCTTGAGGCCCACGATCACGCCACCATCGCCGCCGCCGCAGCCGTGCCCCGACCCGCCTGGCTGGAGATTCTGCTGATTCCGCCGGGCCGCCCGCAGACCAAGCCGCGTGCGTTGAACTGCGCCCTCGACCGGGCCACCGGCGAATTTCTGACCGTCTATGATGCCGAGGATGCCCCCGACCCCCTTCAATTGCGGGAGGCCGCCGGCCGCTTCGCCGCCGACCCGACCGGCCGCCTGGCCTGTTTGCAGGCCCCTCTCCGTATCCGTGCGGGCCGACGGTTCCTCGAACGCCAGTTCGCCGCCGAATACGCCAGCCTGTTCGAGACCGCCCTGCCGGGCATGGCCCGCGTCGGCCTGCCCTTCCCGCTTGGCGGGACCAGTAATCATTTCAGGGTCGATGCGCTCCGCTCGGTTGGCGGCTGGGATGCCTGGAATGTCACCGAGGATGCCGACCTCGGCTTTCGCCTGTGGGCGCATGGTTGGCGGCTCGGCGTTATCGCGCGTCCCACCTGGGAGACGCCGCCCGGATCGCTGGCGCACTGGCTGCCCCAGCGGACCCGCTGGTTGAAGGGCTATCTCCAGACCCTGGGCGTGCACGGCCGCCGGCCCTGGCGGCTGGGCTGGCGCGGCGTCCTGTCCCTGGTTGTGACCGTCGGGGCCGGCCTGGCCTCCGCCGCGATTCACGGACTGTCCCTGGCCTGGGTCGCGACGGCGGTGCTTGTGTCGGCTGCCGCCGGCCTCCCGCCCGACACGCCCGCCCTGGCGATCAGCGTGCTCGTGCTGGGGGCCGCCGCAGCCTGGCTGGCCTGCGCCATCGGGGCCCGCCGCGCGGGCGTGGACTATGGCCCCGTCGACATGATCTCCGCCCCGGCCTACTGGGCGCTGCTGAGCCTCGCCTTTGTCCATGCCGCCTGGCGGCTGGTGGCCGAGCCCTTCGCCTGGGACAAGACGCCCCACCGCAGGGACGGTTCATCGAACGAAGCGCCAACCGCCGCCGCCGCCGAAACGCACGCCGCGCTGGACGGGACCGCGCCTCTCCGCCTATCAGCGGGTCATGCCGCCGCGCCTGAACCCGTCGCCTGAGACCCTCGTCACCCGCGCCTGGGCGGACTACGCCCTGCTGGACAGTGGCGGCGGGCGCAAACTCGAGCGCTACGGCCGTCATACCGTTGTCCGGCCCGAGCCCCAGTGCTTCTGGTCGCCGCGCGATCCCGCCGCCTTCGACGCTGCCGACGCCGTGTTTGATCCGACCGACGAGGACGAGACCGGCCGCTGGCGGTTCGCCGGAAGCCCGATCGACAGCTTCCCCCTGGCCTGGCGCGACGTGCGCTTCACCAGCCGGTTCACCCCCTTCCGCCATCTCGCCTTCTTCCCCGAACAGGCCGCCAACTGGGAATGGCTCGACGGCCGTATCCGGAGCCTGAAGCAGCCGAAGGTCCTCAATCTGTTCGGCTACACCGGCGTGGCCAGCCTGGCCTGCGCCGCAGCCGGCGCCGAGGTCACCCATGTCGACGCCTCCAAGAAGTCGGTCGCCTGGGCCCGCGAGAACGCCGAACTGTCCGGCATGGCCGACAAGCCCATCCGCTGGATCGTCGAGGACGCCCGCAAATACGTCGCCCGCGAGGTCCGGCGCGGTTCGAAATACGACGGCATCATCCTCGATCCGCCGAAATACGGGCGCGGCCCGACCGGCGAGGTCTGGCGGCTGTTCGAGGACATGCCGGCCCTGTTGAAGGACTGCGCCGCCCTGCTCTCCGACGACGCCTCCTTCCTGTTGCTTAACGCCTACGCTGCCCGCGTCTCAGGCCTGTCGCTGGCCCATCTGATGGCCGAAGCGACCGCGGACCGGGGCGGGGTCATCGACTGGGGCGAACTGGCCCTGGCCGAGGACGGCCCGGACGGCCGCGCCATCGGCCTCAGCTTCTTCGCGCGCTGGTCGGCATGAGCGATCGCCTCATCACCTCCCTGACCAATGACACGGTCAAGAACGTTCGCGCCCTGCACATGCGCAAGGAGCGCGAGGCAACCGGGCATTTCCTCGCCGAAGGTCTGAAGTTCATTGGCGAAGCTCTTGATCAGCAACGCGCTCCGCGCCTGCTGCTCGTCGGCGAGGACGCCCGTCCCCATCCCATTCTCGAGCGCGCCCGCGAGGCGACCCGCGCCGCCGGCGGCGAGGTGGTGGTCGTCACCCACGCCATCCTCGAGAAGATCAGCCGCCGCGACAATCCGCAGACGGTGCTGGGCGTCTTCGACCAGGTCTACACCCCTCTGTCCGCCATCGAACCGGCGACCGCCCCGGCCTGGGTGGCGCTGGAGCAGGTGCGCGATCCCGGCAATCTGGGTACCATCATCCGCACGGCGGACGCTGCGGGCTGCGGCGGCGTCATCCTGATCGGCGACTGCGTCGATCCCTTCTCGGTCGAGGCCGTGCGCGCCACCATGGGCTCGGTCTTCGCCGTCGCCATCGCCCGCGCGACGCCGGCGGAGTTCATCGCCTGGCGCCAGATGTGGCCCGGCAGCGTCATCGGCACCCGACTCGACGCGACCGTCGGCCACCACGACGCCGCCATCGAATATCCCGCCCTGATCCTGATGGGCAATGAACAGGCCGGGCTGACCGACACGCTCGCCGCGGCCTGCGACGTCAATGTGAAGATCCCCATGCGCGGCCGCGCCGACAGCCTGAACCTGGCCGTGGCGACGGGGATCATGGTCTATGCGGTGACGGACAAGGCCTAGAAGCTGCGCCCGTCCACCCGCTGCGCAGCCCAGCTGAACGGCTCGATGTCCGTCAAGGTGCGGATATTGACCGCCACCATCGGCCCATGGGGCCCCGCGCCGCGCGCGAACGACTGCACGCCGCAGGTCTCGCAGAACAGGTGGGTGATCCTGTGGGCGTTGAACAGATATTCCGTCTGCGGCCCGTCGGCGATCAGGCGGAAAGCGTCGGGCGAGACGAAGGCCAGCACCAGTCCCTTGCGATAGCAGTGCGAGCAATTGCACTCCACGAGACCCTCAAGGTCCGTGTCGACCTCATAGGCCACCGCGCCGCAGCGGCAGGACCCGGTGTGGGTCTTCACATCTGCAGCCATCACGCGTCCTCCAGCAGCACCACGCCGGGTGCCGATTTCAGCGCCCCGCG
>CAZFQC010000048.1:6460-14020 GCA_964520795.1 uncultured Brevundimonas sp. | reverse complement strand
TCGACCGTGGCTCCGCCGGCGACATAGGTCAGATGGTTCGCCGTCCGCGAGTTCAACTGGCTCAGATCACGCGTGGTGATGTTGCTCAGACTGTTGAACACCCCGGTGTCGCTGAGGTTGTTCAGCCTCGCCGTTGACAGGGGCGACGTCGCCCAGGCCGTTTGACCCGCCACCAGCGCCGCCGTGCCCAGGCTGGTGACCGCCGTCGCGTCGGTCAGCAGTGTCGAGCCGTCCTGCCTAACCAGCGTGGCGTTCAGGGCATGGACCCGCTGCAGGCGCGGCTCGACGAACCACGCTGCGCCGGCGTTGTTCAGCGTGGTCGACCAGTCGCAGAAGAAGCGGATACGGGCGCGAACGGCGTCCGCGGGAACCACCACGTTTGAGGCCAGCGTTTGGATTTGGTCGCCTACTGCCGCGGTCGTGCGGTAGTCGGTCCCGATCGTGTTAGTGGAAGACGTCGCCGAGGCGGAGCCGTCGGCCTTGGTCCAGTAAACGATGATGCGGGTCCGGCCGGTGAAGCCGGACGGAACCCAGGCTCGGCATGACACCCGAATTGTCGATCCGGGCTCGACCAGCTGTGTCGTGGTCGCGGCCTGATAGGCGCCGGTCGCGGCTTGCGACGTCGTTCCGTTTCCGTCTTCGCCCTTATAGGCGCGCGGTTGTTGCAGGGCTGTAACGCCAGGTCCGCTTGAGACGATCGCCCAGTTGGGGCTGGGCGTCCACGCCGCGGCTTCGACAAAGGTCGGGTCCGGCACCAGATTGTCGGTGTCGAAAATCTGCAGCTGCGTCGGCAGCGCGCTCGACTGCGTGGCGAACGCCCCCTGGCCGGCGATCAGCGCCGCCGTGCCGTACTGGGTCACCAGCACCGGGTCGGTCGCGCTGACGTCGCCGCCGCCGGTGCTGACGAAGCGGAAGGTGGCCGAGCCGAGGGCCGTCTTGGCGCCCTCATTCCCCGAGCGGTCGACCGTCGCCGCCCAATACCAATAGGCCGTTCCGACCACGCCCGTCGTGTCCAGCATATAGCTGCCGTCGGTCTCCCGAAGCAGGGTGGCCGAGCCCGGGACGTTCGAGGTGTGGCGATAGACGCGGACGAAGGCCAGGTCATCGTCGGTCGGCAGGGTCCAGCCCAGGGCGACGGTGCGGGGCCCCGCCACGCAATAGGGGCCGGTGATCACGCCGGGGGGCGTCACATCGCCCGAGGCCGTGGCGTTGGCCGACCAGCTCGACCAGGCCGCCGACAGGGTCCCGGTCCGGCTTATGGCCTTGACGCGATAGCGGTAGGTCGGGCCCGTCGCGACGATCCGGTCCTCGATCGCGTTCTCGGCCAACGGGACCTGCTGAACCAGCGTCCCGTCGTCGATCTCGACGACATAGCTCAGGGCGTTGGCGGGGGCGGTCCAGGTCCCGAACAGTCGGCTGGTCTGGGTCCCGTCGGGCGCGATCGCGGTCGTGATCGAGATCGTCGGCGTGCCCGCCACCGTGCCCGGGACGATCGGCGTCACGTCGCCGGCGGTCAGGTCGCCCGAGGTCAGGGCGATCCAGGCCGAGGGCGTCACCTCGCGCGTCAGACTGGTGATCGGAACGAGCCGCGCCTCCAGCGCCTGGTCCGGGACGACGCCGTTCGTCACGGTCATCGACAGGGCGGCGACGTCCTCCGTCCGCGTCGGCGCCGCCTCGGTTTCGCCGACCCGGCGGACCTCGGCCCGGATCGCGATCACGGCCGGGTCGGGCGTCGACCATTCAAAGCGGATCGTCGGCAGGTCCGACGGCGTCACCATCTCGGCCGTCACGCCGTCCAGTTCCAACGGATCGACCACGGGCGGCGAGGGCGGCGGATCGGCCTCGTCCGTCAGCGGATCGGGATCTCCGAACACCGACGACGCGATTTCGCGCAGCGTCAGCCGCATCCGCCACTTCTCGTCCAGCGTCCAGCTTTCGATCCGGTATTTCACCGTCGCGCCGCCGTGGTAGCGGGCGCTGGTCCAGGCGATCCAGTCGCCCTCCTCCAGCTGGGCGTGATCCGGCGGAAGGACGATCGTCGCCCGCCGCTCGAGGCGGCTGATCAGCCGCGCGATCTCGGCGCACCGGTCCGCCTGGGCGCCGTCCGTCACCATCAAAAGGGACAGCGGCTGCTCGCGCGGACCCTTGTCGGCCAGGATGTCGTCGGTCGACCGGCGCACCGGCCCCGCGTGGGTCTTCCACCCCTGCGCTGGCTCGATATAGCTCGGAACGACGGTGTTGATCCGGCCCTCGCTGCCGTCGGGCAGGAAGCGGGAAAAGGTGACCGGTTCGCCGACCACCAGGTCCGCGTCGGTGATCGTGGCCACCGTGGCCTTGGCCTGGCCCGGCTCCACCTCGACCCCGCCTTCGCGCTGGACGATCACCCCGGCCATCGCCGCCGCGAACATTCCCTCGACCGCAATGAAGGAGTCCGCCGCGCGGATAACCCCGCCGGCCGCATAGCGCGGCTTTCCGTCGACATCCTCGTCGCACAGATTGGCGGCGGCGATGATCCGGTCCGGCGGCGCTTCCTCCGCCGTCAGGCCACGCCCGATCAGCAGATAGCCTTCCTCGCCGTGATGGCCTTCGGCATAGATGCCCCGCGCGTAGGCGTAGCGGAGCAGGGTCGCATTGGTGCTGAAGACATGGCTGGCGCGGTCGCCCCAAGTCTGCGGCGATCCGCCGGCATAGCCGAGCGCGGGATCAAAGCGCGGGTCATAGACGCGGAGGCCGCGCAGGACGAAGCGGAACTCAGGATGGCCCCGCGACCACACCTTGTCGTCCAGCACCGTGCTGACCCAGATATGGGCCACGCCGCACATCCGGTCGGCGGCGTCCCAGCCGTTGGCGAGCGCCTCGGCGGGCGGGGCATAGCCCCCCGCCGCCGCGTCGCGAAACGTCAGGATCAGTTTGTTTTCGAACGCTGCCTGCGGGCCGTCGCCGGTCCAGGCGTAGTACTGATCGTCGACATAGAAGCCTTCGATACCGTCCAGTTCGTGGTCGGCCAGGGCGATGCAGCGGGTGACGGTGTCCGTGCCGTACTGGCCGCCATGGTTGAAGGCGTCGACCAGCGAGCCGCCCGTGCAGCACCGGCCCAATACAGCCTCGCGCGGGACCTCGCCGACCTGCAGCGTCGTCACGCTGGCCTGGCGCGCCTGCGCCTGTTCCTTGCCGATGCCCGCGACCTGGGCGATCCCGGCCAGAACCATGCCCGGATTGCCCGTCAGGGCGCCGACGACGGCCTTGGCCGTGCCGATGATCCCGTCCTTGCCGCCCGCCGCCGGGATGATCCATTTCGCGACCTTGGACATCAGGCCACCGTCCAGGCGATCGTCATCGCCGCGCGCGGCAGGCGGTAGAGTCCGCGTTCGGTCAGACCCACGACGGTCTCGCCCTCGACCAAGACCAGGGCTTCGCCGGCCGTCAGGCCGACGTCCCCGCGCCGGGCCAGAGTGGGTTCGATCCGGACCATTCCCGAGGCGTCCACGGCGCCGGCCAGGCCGCCCAGCCGGTTCAGATGACGCCGCGCCCCCAGCGCCGTCCGCCAGCGCAGGCGCACGGTCCGCAACGGCTTCGCCCCCGTGACGGCCTCGACGCCGGCGGCGACGAACCGAACGCAGTCGTGGGTTCGGGGCGCGGGGCCGTAGCCGAAGGTCCAACCCTCGCGGTCTTCCAGAAACGGGATCAGGCGGTCGGGGCGGCGCGTCATACCATCACCCCCAGATCGCGGCCTCCGCCGCCCAGTCCGCCCGAGGGCCCGGAGCCGGACCCCGTGACGCCGCCGAACGCGCCGCCCGCGCGGACCGGCGGCTTGCCGCCCCAATAGATGTCCTTCTGTCCGGCGTGGCTGATCCTGCGGAAGCCGCCGTCCGTCGCTGAAATCAACCTTTGGTCGGCGTCCGACCGCATCCGTTCGGATCGACGGCCCAGGCCGCGCGCCGCGCCCTCGACTCCTACGCTGATGATCGAGGTCCCGGCCGGGGTTTCCTCCAGCGGCGCGGAATCCACCCGACCGCGCAGGAAGACGGCGGCGTGGAGCAGGGTCGAACCGCTGCCGTTGAACAACAGACGCCACAGGATCACGCTCACGCCGCGCACGGCCAGCAGATCGAGTTCGGCCGCGACGTCGGGATCGACGCCCGACAGTTTCAGAGTCGCCCCCTGCTCGGACCCGCCCAAGGTCCCCGTCGAGACCTGGGCCAGACCGCGATCGCCGACACCGACGAAGGTCTTGTCGCCGATCGTCAGCGGCCCGTGGCCGCCCCAGAAACCGACCGGTTCCGCGCCGCCGAACCAGACCGCGCCTGTCACGATCACATCCCCGCTGGCCAAGGCGGCCAGCGCCTCGGCGCTGAAGGTTTTCATGGGGACTCCGGAAGTCAGGAGGTTCAGGCGCGAACGGCGTTCGTCACAGCCCGCGTCGGGTCGGGAGGTCCCGAAGGGCCGACGACCGCAGGCGAAAAAATCAGCCCGCGGCCATCAGTCATTCCTTCGGGCTAGGCCCGCAGGTCCTGGACGCCGGCGATCGTGCCGTCGATCCGAAGGGCGCGGGCCTTCTCGCCCAGCTGCGTCTGACTGGTGTCCAGCCGCATCACGCAACAGGGCCGGGCCAGGTCGAAGACTGCGCCGCCCGGGACAAGGGTCGGAAGCGGTGGCTCCATGGTGATGGCCACCACCCCCGATCCGTTGGCGGTGAGCGTCTCCACCGCCCGCCCGAGCGACCGGCGGGCGGTCCCGGCGCCGGGGATGGCGTCGCCGGTCCAGCGCCACATGCCGTAATCGCCGACGTTCAATTTGAAGTTGGCCGGCAGGCCGTTCAGCGTGACCACGTCCCGGTCGGCGTTGACCGACCAGCTGGTTGCCGTCCCGTCGAACGACCCGCCGCCGGCCCGTGTCAGACCCGCGAAACCGTTGGGCGCCGACAGCGGATAGGGCCGCCCGTAGTCGTAGCCGAAGAACGCCCTCTGCCCCCCGCGCAGGCTCGATACGAACGCCCGCCATTCCTCGGACGTCAGCCGCGACAAGCTGCGGCTCAGCGACCACCGCCCGCGCCACAGCGGAAAGCCCGCCGTCACGCCCGATACCCGACCGCCCGTCTGCGCCGATTGATGGTCGACGCGTTCGATCTCGAAATATTCGGAAGCCGGCCCCAACAGGGGCGGGCTGAGCGGAAAGGTCAGCGCCATGGAATCCCCGTCAGACCAGGCGGCGCGTCAGGGCGTCGCGCATGAGGGCCGGAACCTCCGAACGAAGGCTGTCACGCATCTCGTCCAGCTTGCGCGACAGGGCCTCGACCTCGCGCGGTCCGGCCCCTTCGGCGTGAATGACCGGCGCGAAGGTGAAGCTGGCGGCCCCGCCGCCAGAGCCCCCGGCGGCGGCGGCCAGCTGCATCGACCGGGCATGGTTCAGCACCTGGGCGCCGCGCGGCGCGCGGACCAGTTCCGGACCTTCCTCGCCGACCAGGGTCCAGCCGCCCCGCCAAAAGTCGGTGCCGGCGGCGTTGCGGCCGACGAAGAAGTTCAGAGCCTGCGAGAACAGATCGGCCAGGCCCGCCCCGCCCTGACCGCCACCGGCGCCCGGGCGGGCGTTGTTGAAGATCGCGGCCCAGTCCATGTCGAACAGCGCGTCGATCAGGTGATCGATGAACCGGTCGCCGGCCTCCTCAAGCTGGTTGCGGACCGCGTCCCCGATGCCCCCGCGCCGCAGGTCGTCGGCAAAGCCCTTGACCCATTCGCGGCGCGCGCCGGTCGCCTCGGCCTGCCACATGTCCGCCCATTCCCGGGCGGCCTGGGCTCGACCCTCCCCGCGGTCAAGTTCACGCTCGGCCTCGATTTCGGCGGCCCGCCGATCGATGAACGCCTCCCGGTCCAGCATCCGCTCGCGCCGGGTATTCCCCGAGGCGCGCGCCAGGGCGATCTGACGTTCCCGCTCGGCGGCGGCGACAGTTCGTTCGGCCATTTCCGCGCGATGTTCGGCGGCGGCCGACAGCTCCAGTTCCGTCATCAGCAGGGCGAGGGACCGGCTGTGCCAGATGCCGAGATACTCGTTGAACACGGCCTGTTCGCGGACCCGGTCCTCGATCAGGCGCAGGGATGCGTGGTCGCCCCGTTCGCGCAACTGATCCATCTGCAGCTGCTCGGCCCGCGCTTCGGCTTCGCGTTCTGCCGCCTCCCAGCGGGCCGCCAGCAGCGGCTCCTGCTCGCGCAGGGCCTGGGTCCGCGCGGCCTCGGCCGACATCTCGTCATCGACCAGCTGCCGAATGCGTTGCCTCAGGGACATCTCGTCCTGGAGCGCCTGGATGCGTTGCCCGTCTTCCTGGAGCCGCGCGATTTCCAGTTCGCGTGACGTAGCGGCGTCCTCCTCGCGCCGGGTCCGCTGAAGCGTCTCGCGAGCGACACGCTCGGCTTCCCGCCGGCGCCGTTCGGCGGCGGCGCGGGCCTCCCGCGCGGCTCGATCCGCTGCGCCTTGGGCGGCGTCGGCCCGGTCCTTTTCCTCCTGCGCGCGCTGATTGGCGGCGGCCTCGTCACGAATCCGCTTGGCCTCGGCCTCACGGGCGGCGGCGGCGGCGTCGGCGGCTTCGACCCGTCCCCGGACCGTCGCTGTCCAGGGGCTTTCGCCTCGACCGCGCCGGGCGTCCCGCGCCTGCAGCCTTTCCAGCGTCGACCGCTGTTGCTCAAGCCTTTCGGACTCGCTGCGATACAGATAGCGGCCCAGCCAGTCCCAGGCGTTTGAGATCGATCGGCTGACCCCATCCCAGGCTGTTTCGATTTCACCGACCCGGTCGGCGTGTCCGCTGACCGCTTCGGTCAAGGCGTCGAGCAGAATGCGCTGCGCGCCCAGGCGGTCGCCGTGCTTGATCAGACTGTCGATGCTGTTCAGCGTCTCCTGATCCAGCAGTCCGAATTGGCGGGTCAGTTGCCGGGCGGCCTTGTCCGGCTCCTCCATCGCCTTCGCGAGCGACTTGGTCGCCTCCTCGGCGTCCATGCTCATGACGGAGGCATAGTCCCGCCCGATGCGGATCAGCCCGGCCATGATCTCGCCGCCGATTTTCCCGGTCGAGACATAGGCGGCGGCCTGGGCGCGCGCCGACGCCAGCGAGACCTCGCCGAGTTCGGCCGCGGCGATGGTTTGCGCCTCCATTTCACGGGCCGTCAGGCCCGCCGTGCGGCCCAGCCCCATGATGGCGCGCTCATAGGCCAAGGCCGATTTTTCGCCGTTGTCCCACGCTACGGCGGCGACGGCGATGCCGCCGGCCAGAGCGGTGACGGCGCTTCCCGCCAGGAGCATGGCGGTCGACAGTTTGAGGCCGCTGGTCGCCATGGCGTCGAGGATCTGCGGTCCCTGCTGGATCGCGATCATCGCCGGGTTCATTCCCATGGCCGCGGTCACGGCCACGTCGGCGCCCTGGCGCGCAAGGTTCAGGCGACTGGCGACCTGCAATCGCGACAGGCCGCGGCCCTGCCGGTCGATCGCCGCTGTCGCCTCGTCGAACCGGGCGCGGGCCAGCGCCTGGGCCTGGGCCAGTTCCTTGGTGCTGATCTGACCCTGCGTCGCCAGGCT
>CAZFQC010000048.1:3810-6360 GCA_964520795.1 uncultured Brevundimonas sp. | reverse complement strand
GAGGCGGTAGGCGATCTGCCGGACGGTCGAACTCATGTCTCATTCCCCTTGCGCAGGGCCTGCACGATCGCCGCGTCGACTTCCGGAAGCGCCATGGCGAGCAGGGCGCCGACTTCCGGCGTGACCGGACCCGCAAGTCCGGCCATGCCGATGACCGCATTGAAATCCAGCCCCAGGACGCCGTTCACGCCGATGCGGAGTTGTCCGGTGCAGCCTTCGACGGCGCCCCAGACCCGGTCGCCCGCTTCCGTGCGCGGGGCTTCGACGGTGTAGGGGCAGGCTTCGCACTCGACGGGGCAGGCCTGGCAGTATCCGGGCCCGCCGCCGAAATGCCATTCGGCGAGGGCGACGATCCTTTTTTTTCCGACAGCAACTCCGACAAGGGATCGACATAGAACCGGGCGACGTCGTCGAAGATGTCGGGGCGCTGGCTCAACACCCCGACGACGTTTTCCGGGATCAGCGGCGCGGCGCCTTCGGCGGGAGCGGGCAGGCCGATCCCTTCCCATTCGACCACGCCCCAGATCACGGCGCCGGCGACATAGGCGAAATCGGCGTCCGCCGCCTCGTCCAGCCGCAGGGCCGCGCGAACGCTGCGCCTGGCCGCGTTCAGTGCCTCGGTCGGGCCGAAGCGGAACCTGAATCGGATGCCCTCGGCGACGGTGCGCCATTCGGGTTCGCGGGGCGGCTGCAGCTGAAACATGGGGGCTCCGGTTGCGGGAGAGAGGAGGCGAACGCCGTTCGCCTCCGGATCAGTAGTTCGCGACGTCGTTGACCAGGGTGACGGTCGCCGTCCGGCCAAGCGTCGGATGCTCGGCCCCCTGCCACGGATAGTCGGCCTGGACGCCGCCCGGACCGGTGATCGGCATCTTGGCGCGCGGCAGATAGACCTGATGCGCCACCGCCCTCAGGGCGAAAACCGAGTTCGGAATCGACCAGGCGTGTTCCAGTTCGCAGACGTCGCCGTTCTCGGCCTGAATCTGCAGTTCGGTGGAGCCGAAGCGGATGCCTGCCTGGCCCGTGACCGTCAGGGCGCCCTCGTCCACGCCGCCGATCCGGCCGTCGCCGCGCAGGCTGGGAACCGGGTCCAGACCGTTGCCGAGGTTGAACGCCCCGGACACCAGGTCGCCGATCGGGACGCCGTTGCGCCGGATCAGACCCGAAAACTGCGAGAACCGGGCCAGCGCCAGCTCGGTCGGCGTCCCGGCCTGATTGGTGGTGTAGCCGGTCTCGCCCTGGCCGATCATGCCGATCGTCGCATTGGCCAGGCCGGAGCGCTGAAGCGGAATCGCCAGGGTGTTGGCCTTGACGCCCCAGTTCATGGCGAAGCGGGGAACCTCCGGCATGCCGATCTGCAGCGAAGCCGACGGCAGGTCCTGGGCGCCCGAGACGAAGACGTGGTTATAAGCGCCGCTCGCCGCCCCGCCGGACAGGGTTGCGCCCGAGGCCGTGGCGTTCGAGGCCGGCGAAGATCCGGCCACGATCGTCATCGCATTGCCCGACGTCCCGAGGGTGTCATAGGTGATGCGGATCACATTGGCGTCCGCGCGATAGGTCGCCACGGCCACGCCGGCCACGACGCTGGCGTTCAGAGCGACGACGGCGTTGGCGATCGTCTCGGCCAAGGTCGCCCCGATCTTGATCTGGTTGGCCGTCGGGGTCCCGGTGACGAAGGTGAAGGCCTGACCGCCGACCGTGATCGTGGCGCTGTTCGCCGGCTGGGCGCTGAAGGTGTAGGAGCCGGTCGCGGCGATGCCGGCCGTGGTCGTCGGGGCGCCGAGCAACAGTTTCAGCCACAGGCCGATGTTGCGGGCGCAGAGCGGAACGCCCGCGTCGCCGACGGCGTCGACCTCGGCCCGGCCCGGCTGTTGCGGGTCGCGGCCGAAGCCCAGCAGGTCGCTGGGGATCAGCCCCTGTTCCTCGCCCAGATTGATCGAGGTGAAGGGCGTCCGGAAGAAGCCCGAGGCCGGCGGAACGCCGTAGGTGGATTCAAAGGCCAGCGCCAGGGAGGCGTTGGCGCCGCGTGCGCGACCCATGGGAGTTCTCCGTTTGCAGTCGGGTGGCCGCCGGGTGGCGGATGGTTTCGAAGGCGATCAGGTCAGTGGGTTCGCGCTGACATAGACCGCGACCACATCGAGCGCGGCCCAGCGCAGCGGTTGGGTCCCGGTCGGGTTGATGTCGTCGGTGTCAGGCGCGCCGGGCTCCAGCCAGTCGCACAGGCCGCCGAGCGTCCGGTCCTGTTCGATGGCGAGGCCGAGGGCGCTCAACATGTCGTCCAGTCCCGCGAACCGCCCGTCGCCGGCGGCCAGGCCGACGATCTCCAGCTGGATCGCATGGCTCCAGGTGTAGCGCAGCGGCGAGAAACTCACTTCGGGTTCGCCGCGATCACCGTCCCGTACGATGACCAGACCGCCCGGGCCGGGCTTGTCCGGCAAGTCGCCGTTCCGGCGGACATCGGCGGCCGGCAAGGCCGCTTCCACCAGGGCGACAAGGGCCAGAATGACGGCCTCTCCGGTGCTCGCCATCCCTACCTCCAGTGTTTGTTCAGCA
>CAZFQC010000048.1:0-3710 GCA_964520795.1 uncultured Brevundimonas sp. | reverse complement strand
ATTGCCGACCGTCGGGGCAGGGACGTCGGCGCGGCGAACCTTGAGCATCAAAGCCCCCATGATCAGCCGGGAGCCGTCGCCGAAGCCGGCCACCTCGTCTTCCTCGGCGAAACGGACCTGGACCGGGTCGGCGAGGCCGGTCCATTCGGCCGGTTCCCCGAGGCGCGCGAACACAGCCGCCTGTTGCCGCTCGCGTGCCTCGGGAAAGCCCATGACCTAGACGCCGTCCAGGACCAGGATCGCGCCGGGGCGCTTGGAGTCCGTCGCCGCCTTGACCTCGGCGTCGGAGGCGTAGCGAGCCCGGCCGACGCCGCGCAGGACTTCCCCGTCACGGGCCGGAACCGCGATCATCTGACCGATGCCGAGGCTCTCATGGCCGGGCTGAACCCAGACCATGTGGACGCGCTTGCCCGCCTTGCCGGCGTCCGCCGCCTTGTTCGGCGGCGAGGGATCGGCCTTCTTCGCATTGCCGACGGCGGCCGGGCGCGGGTCCGGCGACGGTTCGGCCGGGGGCTGTTCGCCGCCGGTCTGCGGCTGGGGCGTCGGATCGGATTTGAGGATCGGATCGGCGGTGTCGCCGGGCGCGCCGCCGCTGCCGCCGCCGGTGTCGGCGGCCATCAGGGCCAGGGCGCCGGGCGCGGCGAACATCATCAGGGATCGGGTTTTCATCGGGCAGTTTCCTCTGCTGGGGACGCCGAAAAGGTCTCCGGCGAAAACATCGGAGCGTCGGATGAACCGGCGTTCGGATGCGTCCGCCCGAGAGGCGGGGGCCGAGGCCCCCGCATCGGACAGGATCGATTACAGGCCGGGCACCAGGACGAGACGGCCCGTCGTCGCCGCGGTCGCCTTGGCCGCGACGGCCACGCCGACCTTGGTGTTGTCGGTCGACGTCTTGGTCATCCGCTTGGCGGTGTTGTCCCAATAGATGTCGTCGCCGACGGCCCAGGCCTGGCCGGAGCCGGCGCCTTCGGCGACGTGATCGAACACGCCCGAGCGATGGCCGGCGGCGACATCCCCCTGCAGGTTGGTCGTCACGGCGATCAGAAACAGCGATCCGATCTTGACGCCGACACCCGAGGTGCAGCCCCCGGACGGAACGGTGAAGTCGATCACTTCACCCGACGAAATCTTGGTCTTCATGGTGCAGGTTCCTCTGCTCGGGTTTGAGCCGCCCCGTCAGGACAGGGGACGGCCGCCGGGAAGGTCTCCGGCGAAGACAGGGCGGCGTCCGGCGAACCGGGCGACGGCCTGTTTCCGGCGGTTGGGTCCGGGAGACGGAAAGCCGAAGGGCCGCCCTTTCGGAGCGGCCCTTCGGGAGGTTGCCGGTGCGGTGAGGTTAAACGCCGGGGTCCTGATAGAGGCCGCGCCAGTCGATGGCCTTGGACGCGAAGTCCAGGTGGGCCTTGTATTCGATGCCGTCGACTTCGAAGCCGACCCGTTCGTCCAGAAACACGCCGTCGTCGCCTTCGAGATAGGCGTATTCGATCGTGTCGACCTGGTTCGGATCGGCCGCCATGAACCAGGGCGTCGCGCCGGCCGTGCGGTTCAGGCGCGACTCGACGATATGTTCGAACTGGTTGGCATAGACGTTGACGCCCGAGGTCGCCGTGGCCTGGACCGCGACCAGCAATTTGCGGACAGCCAGCGAGTCCTTGCGGCCCGTGAGCACGAATTTCGGCGAGATGTTGAGGATCTCGCCCCCCAGACCGGTCTGGGCCCCCATGGCGATTTCGGCGGCGTTGAACGTCGCCTCCGACGGCACGGCGCCGGAGCCGGCGAGGTTGCCGTGCGCGGCGCTGAACAGGGCGTTGCCGTCCGCCATGTTCGGATTGGCGATCAGCGGCGCATAGGCCACGTCGGATTCGAACCGCGCGGCGGCGGCGCCGAACATTTCCGGGATGCGGGTGAAGGCGTCGACATCGTCATTGATCAAGGTCTGACGGGTGATGGCGAAACGCCGTCCGTAGGTGGCCAGCGAATAGACCTCCTTGCCGTCGCCGATGGAGCCCATCTTGAACTCGCCGCCTTCCGGCACGAGCAGGAAGGACGGCGCGGCGCCCATCTGCAGGCGCGACACCTGGCGGAAGTCCGGGACGCTGGCGCGGCGCTGCCAGCGCTTGAAGGTCTGGCCGTCTTCCTCATAGCCCCGGCGCAGGGTCGCGCGGGTGACATTGGCCAGGACGTTCGGGAAGTCCGAGGTCGAATGCTGGCGCAGCGCCATGTCGGCGAGTTCGCGCTTGCCCAGGCCGCGGACTCGCTCGCCGTTTCGCTCCAGGTTGGCCCGGGCCATTTCCATCAGGGTCATGCCCCGATATTCGCGGCCCGCGTCGGTCAGTTCGACCGACGGATTGTGGCGATGCTCCAGGGCGTTCTGCATCGCCGAGCGATGCGTGTCCCGCTCGTCCGTGACGATCCGCGCGCCCGAATGGCCGGGCTGGCGCGGCGCGTCGCGGGCCTGGTTCTCGGCGGCGCGGGCCAGCAAGGCGGAGCGCGCCGCGTCGGGGGTCAGGGTGTCGACCCAGCCGCGGGCGTCCGCGGTGTCGATGCCGAACGACCGAGCCTGTTCGACAAAGTCGATCGCCTCGACCGCCGAGAGACGAACGGCGTTCGTGTCCGGCGAAGCGGGCGCGGACCGTTCGACCGCCGGCGCGGCCGGCGCGGCGGGAGCGGCGGGAGCGGCCGGGGTTTCCGACCGGTTCTCGATCGGAGCGGCGAGGGCGGCGCCGGAGTCGGCCTCCGGAGCGAAAGCGGCGGCGGCGGAGCCACCCAGCAGGCGGGAACGAAGCATGATGTCCTCTTCAGGGCTGTGGGGGGCGCCGACTGTGTCGGTCGCCTCACGGGTTTCGATGATGGCGCAGGGGTGAAATCCGTCCTCCGATCGGACCCCTGCGTCCGGGTCGGCAGGAATGGGAACCATGGACACTTCGAGAAGCGTCCAGCGGGTGACGGTGTAGGTCGGCAGGCGGTCGTCGGTCCGGGCTTCCTTGCGGATTTCGTCGCGGCGATAGCCGATGCTGACACCCCGGCAGGTCCCGGCGGCGACCTCGGCCTCGACCTCGACCGCCCGGGCGGAGACGCCGAACTTCACCTTGGTGATCAGCTCGCCGCCCTCGACCCATTGGCTTTCGATCCGGCCCAGCTGGTCGGCGATGGCCCAGGAGGCGTGCGCGTCCAGCAGGGGCGCGACGCCCTTGTCGACGCGTTCGCCGTTGATCGCCGCCTCGGTGATCTCGAGGCGTTCGAAATAGTAGGTCCCGACTTCCCAGTCGTAGCGGCGAACCGGATAGCCCGTGGCCGCGACCAGTTCGACCGTATGCGCCTCGGGGTCATAGCTGCGCGGCGTAACAGCGATCCGCGCGACCGGCAGGCGGGCGTCGCGGCGCGTCTGTGCATCCGGCGCGCGCCGGGTCTGGATCGATTGCGGCATGTTCGAAATCCCTCAGTCGTCGTCGCGGGGGCGGACGTATCCGGTCGCGGGCTGGAGCCCGCCCGAGCGGGCGGTGCGGCGCGGATCGCCGTCGAAAACGAGGCCCCGCTTGTCGGCCTTGGCGTAGAAGTCAGCGATCTCGTCGAGATGGGCGTCCGGGTTGATCCCCCGACTGGACAACATGGCCGGATAGCTGGTCGCGCCCAGCCGCAGTTCGCGCTCCAGGCCTTCCATGTCGCGGCCCGGATCGAGCAGGCGACGGATCGGCATGGCGAACTGCGGC
>CAZFQC010000047.1:0-14385 GCA_964520795.1 uncultured Brevundimonas sp. | reverse complement strand
GCCGCTTCGGTCCCTATGTGAAGTCGGGCAAGATCAACGCCACCCTGCCCAAGGGCACGGCACCCGAGGACATGACGATGGAGATCGCCGTGCCGCTGCTGGCCGCGCGTGCCGCGGCGTCGCCGGCCAAGGGCAAGAAGGCCCCGGCGGCGAAGAAGGCGGCTCCCAGGGCGGCGGCGAAGAAACCGGCCGCGAAGAAGAAGGCTCCGGCGAGGAAGCCGGCCAAGGCCTAGGGCTTCAGCAGACGGTCCCGCGCCGCGTTCAGACGGGACGCCAGCCCTTCCGTGCCGCCCTGGTCGGGGTGGGCGCGACCCATCAGCCGTTTCCAGGCGGTGTTGATCTCCTGCGGCGTGGCGTCGGCGGAGACGCCGAGCAGGGAGCGGGCCTCGGCCGGGCTCATCGCCTCGGTCCGGGGTGCCGGCGTGCGCTGGCGCGAGGACAGGGTCAGCCAGACTCCGGCCCCGGCGAGAGCCGCGGCGGGCAGCCAGGAACCGCGGGCGGCGAGCAGGACGGCACCGGCGATCAGCACCGCGCTGAACAGGGTGGCGGTCACGCGCCAGTGCCCCCGACCCCGTCGCTCGGTCTGACGGCCCAGCCGCACCAGCGCCCAGACGGCGATCCCCGCCAGCGCCAGCCAGACGAGGCTCAAGACCTCACGCCGCCGCGTCCAGCGGGGCGTCCAGGGCGCTGCCGTCGAGGCCGAGCGCCAGCATCAGGCTGCGCATCTCCTGCCGAGCCGCGACATGGGCCAGGGACACAGCCACCGGACGGACCTCATTGGACAGGTCGGCGACGGTCAGGCCGAAGGGGAAGAGCTCGCGGTAGATGACGCGGTCGCGCAGGCCGGGGCCGATGCGGAAGCCGACGCGGCGGGCCAGCTTCTCCATCCGTTCCTCGAGCCGCTGGCGGTTGCGGGCGGCGGCGACGGCCATGCGGTTGACCACCACGATCCAGTCAATGGTCGCCTGGCGGCCCTCGGTGATCGCCCGGTGCTTGCGGGCCTCCCAGACGCTCTCGGAATAGATCGAAGGCTTGAGGAGTTCGAGAGTGACGGGGTCGATCTGACCCAGAAGGTCGAAATCGACGAAGCTGTCGTTCATCGGGGTGACGATCTGGTCGGCGAGGCCGTGGGCGGTGCGCGACAACAGGGTGTCGCCGCCGGGGGTGTCGATCAGGATGACGTCGGCCTCGGCGCGGGCCTGGGCGATCGCGGCTTCAAAACGGGCCAGCTGCGTCGGCTCGTCGGCCCTGGCCAGGGCCTTGCCGTCGCCCATGTCCGGTTCGACCGGCATGGGCAGGACCTGGTTGTTGCCGACCATCCAGGCGGCGCGGTTGGCGAAGAATTTGGCCATCGAGCGCTGGCGGAGGTCCAGATCGATGATCGCCACGCGCCGGCCGGCGTGAAGCAGGCCGCAGGCGATGTGGATGGCCAGGGTGGACTTGCCCGCCCCGCCCTTTTCGTTGCCGACGACGATGACCGCAGGGTCAGCCATGGATGTTCACGCCCCTCAGGCGGTCGCCGACTCAGACGCGCGACCACAGGCCCGCAGAATCGCGTCCGGTGGCGCGAACGTCAACGACAGGATGACGGGCGGCTGTGGATGCCGGGTTCAGGCGACGCGATTGCACCACGGGTCGTCGATGCCGGCGGCGGCGCAGACGGCGGCGGCACCGGCGGCGGGCGTCGCGACCTTGAGCCGGACGAGCCGCCGTCCGCCGGTCTGGATGTCCTCATAGACCGGTGTCAGACCTTCGAGGGCCCAGGCGGCCTCGCCGGACTTGAGCCGGGTCCAGGCAAGCCGGGCCGCGGCCGGGCTGGAATAGGCCCCGAGCTGGACCAGTCCGCGGCCGGTTCGGGCGGGCCGGGGCGGCCGGGAGACGAGGGCGGGACGCAGTCCGGCACGGGAAGACGCCGCGTCGATGCGGGTGGAAACCTCTTGCGCCACGGCGTCGGCCACGGCGGGGGCGGCGGCGGCGACGAACCGGGGGGCGGCGCGCTCGACAGCGCCGTCGAGTCCGTCGCGGGCGTCCCAGAGTGCGTGGGGGTCCATCACCTCGACCCGCAGGGCCGGACGCAGTCCGGCCTCGGCCGCGGTCCGGGCCGGCGGCGCGGCGGCGCGTTCGCCGTCCAGATCAATGGCGGCCACGGAATTGGCGAGGTTCTCGAAGCGGTTCGGGTCGCTGTCGATCATGCCACAGGCGTTCAGGGCGACGGCCGAGACGAGGACCACGACTGGACGAAGGATGAGGCGGGGCGTCATAAGCCGACACTGGCACGGCAAGATTTGCCGCCCGGTTCACAAGCAGGCTTAAGCCGGAAGGTTAATCCGTTCATCATGGCCGAGACTGACGCCCTTCCCGTGGTTCGCAGCATCGCGGCGCTGCGAGAGACTGTAAGCGGCTGGCGACGCCAGGGGTTCACGGTCGGCTTCGTGCCGACCATGGGTGCCCTGCACGAAGGTCATCTGACGCTGGTGCGTGAGGCGGGCCGGAGGGCGGACCGGGTGGTGGCCAGCGTCTTCGTCAATCCGACCCAGTTCGCCGCCCATGAGGATCTCGGGACCTATCCGCGGCAGGAAGCGAAGGACGCCGAACTGCTGGCGGGGGCCGGCTGCCACCTGCTGTTCGCCCCGGCGGTCGAGGAGATGTATCCGGCGGGGGCGACGACCACGGTCAGCGTCGGCGGGCCGGCCGAAGGACTTGAGGGCGCGTTCCGGCCACAGATGTTCGGCGGCGTGGCCCTGGTGGTCACCAAGCTTCTGAACCAGGTCCAGGCGGATGTGGCCGTCTTCGGCGAGAAGGACTGGCAGCAGTTGATGGTTGTGCGGCGGCTGGTCCGGGATCTGGACATTCCGACACAGATTATTGGATCGCCCACCATGCGGGACGGCCACGGCCTGGCCCTGTCGTCGCGCAATGCGTACCTGACCGAAGCGGAGCTCGCGATCGCCCGGCAGCTGAACGGCGTCCTGGCGGAGGCCGGACTGGCGGCAGCGGCCGGCGCCACGCTGGACGCCGTCGAGCGGGACGCCTGCGAGGCCCTGCTGCGGGCGGGCTTCAGCCATGTGGACTATGTCGCCGTCCGCCGCGCCGACGACCTCGCGCCCTTCGAAGGCGGCAAGGTCGACGCGCCGGGCCGGATCCTGACCGCAGCCTGGCTGGGGCGCACCCGGCTGATCGACAATATGGCGGTCAGCGGCCCGGCCTGATCCGGCTCAGGCCAGTTTCAGGTCCATCGCGCCGCCGATCCATTCGATGCGCGACCGGCGGCGCGCCTCGGCGGCGGCGGTCACATCCCCCAGGGCCGCTTCGGCCTCGGCGAGGACGAAATAGCTGTAGGGATCGTTGGGCCAGTCCTCGAGCAACTCGGTGATCTTCGCCTTGGCGCCGGCGGCGTCGCCTTTGAGCAGCAGGGCGGCGGCGAGGCTGCGGCGGGTGGGATACCAGATGATCGGCGGGTCGCCGCCCTCCTCACCCTGCCCCTGGATGGCCGCCGCGCGGGTGAAGGCGGCGATGGCAGCGTCCGCGTCGCCGTCGATCATCGCGGCCCGGCCCTCGAGAACGCGCTGGGACAGTTCGGTGAAATCGCGTCTCTCCTCGGCCATCGGACCTGCCGCAAAACCCGGTTCGGCGCGCAACAGCCTGATCGCCTCGGCCTCGGCCCGCACCGCCGCCGCGTCTCCCGCGCGCGCCGCCGCCTCGCCCCGGGCGTAGCGCCAGCTGATGCGAAGCAGGGGATGGGTCGCGGCGGGCTCCGGCAAGGCGGCAACCTGTTCCGGCGATCCGAACCGGCCGTAGTTGGCATAGGCGTTGTTGGCGACCATCTGCCGCCACATGTTGTCGGCCGGGATGTCCGGATAGGTGGCCAGGAACCACTCGGCCAGCTTCAGGCCTTCCTCGCCGCCGCCGGCCATGAGGGCACCGCCCATGCCGAAGTGAATGTTGTGACCGTGCAGCGGCATGCCGGGCACGCCGCCGGGTGGGCGGGCGAGGCGATCGTACTGCCGGTCCAGCGCCACGGCATTGACGTTGGACATCATGGCGTCGCGATACCGGCCGACCCGGTAGAAAGTGTGCGACGGCATATGCACCAGATGGCTCGCGCCGGGTGCCAGGGCGGCCAGACGCTCACCGTAGGGAATGGCCTTGTGCGGATCGTCCGACCATTCGGTCAGGTGGATGTAGAGATGGATGGCGCCCGGATCGTCGGGCGCGGCGGCGAGGGTCTGTTCCAGAATCTCCATCGCACGGGTGATGCCGGGGTCCTTGGCCTTGCCGTCATCGTCCCACCATTCCTCGGCCTTCAGCATCCAGGCATCGGCGGTGATGGCCTGGACGGTGATATCCGACGAATTGCGCCGGGCGATCCGGTCCATGGCCTGGGCGAAGCGCCGGTCGCGCGTGCTCTTCAGACCCGAATAGCGCTGCACAAGGGCGTCGATCATCTGGCGCTGCATCGGCGTGGCCCGCCGCGCAAGTCGACGCGCGTCCCGCGCGGCCTTGAGGGCGGCGGACTGGCTTTCATCGTCATTGCCGCCGCCGTTCAGATTGGGACCGAGCGCCCAGGCCTCGCCCCAGGCGCACATGCCGCAGGTCGGGTCGAGCAGGCGCGCCTTGCGGAAGGCCCGCACCGATTCCTTGTGCTCAAAGGCCCAGCGCAGGCGGACGCCGTGGTTGAACCAGGCCTGGGCCTCGGGGACCGCTGTGTCGACCGCGAAACCGCCGGTTCCGAACCCTTCGACCATGACCATGTCGGCGATCGGCGTGCCGGTGTTGGCCGAGTCCGCGGGCCCGCAGACCTGGGGCCGCTCGATCCGGTCCAGCATGGCCCGTTCGGCGGTGGCATCCGCGACGGCGACGGGGCCGATCAGCGAAACGGTCAAGGCGACGCCGGCCATCAAGAGTGTGCGCATGATCGGGGCCTCCCCTGCCCTCACCGCCACCTTGTCGCCAAAGCCGGCGTTCGCCAAGGGCGAGGTCAGGATCAGCCGCAGTCCACGCGCTCGATGATCCCCGTGGTCTCATTGAACCAGACATTCAGCCGGTCGGGCCGCAGGTCCTTCGTCGTCGGGCAGGTGGTGCAGACGATCCGCACATCGGCGCCCTGCGGGAAGGACACCGCGCCGACATGTGAACCGATCAGCGCCCGCGCCGCCACCGCATCGCAGCGCTGCGGGATCGGCGTCGTGTCCGGCAAGGTCTCGACGGGCGCGCAGGCTCCGAGCACGAGGCCGGCGGCCGCGATCACCGCCCTCAACCGCATTTGACCTCGCGGATCACGCCGGATGCCTCATCGAACAGGATGTTCAGCCGTTGCGGACTGTAGTCCATGGTCACCGGGCAGGTGGTGCAGGTCACGCGCCAGACCTCGCCCGCCGGACGAGCCGGCAACTCCGAGCGGTTGTGGCCGACGTAGCGCTGATACTGGTCCGCCTTGCACCGGGTGAGATCGTCTTCCGGCGGTGTCGGCGCCGGATCACCGGCGTCGACGGGCGCGCAGGACGCCGCCAGCAGGGCCGCGGCGGCGAGGGTGAGGGACTGGAGTTTCATCGGCTCGTCTCCTGTGAGTGGCTCAACCGCAGCGAACCTGTTCGACGACGTCGGTCTGTTCGTTGAAGAAGATGTTCAGGCGGGTCGGCGAATAGTCCTCGGTGACCGGACACGAGGTGCAGGTGACACGCCGGTTCACGACATCGACCGGAACAGGAATGTCGGTCTTCGGTTTCCCGACCAGCCATTGCAGTTCGCCCGCCCGGCACATGTCCGCCGTCGGGTTCGACGGGCGGGAGCCCGTCGGCTGGTTGATCTGGGCTTCCTCGATGGTGCGGGGCGCCAGGGCCTCGGAGGCCGGCGTCGAACAGGCCGCCAGCGCCAGAAGGACGATCAGGCCGCCTTTTCCCAGCGTCCTTCCGGCGACTGTTTCCAGTAGGCCAGGGCCGCGCCCGCATCCTTCAGTGTCTTCCACCGGACCCGCGCACCGTTCAGCGCCGTCTCGTCCCGCCCGTCGAAGATGATGAAGCATCGCTCGAAGCCCTTCGTGTCGCCCAGTTCTGAGCCGTCCACGATGAACAGCGCCTGAGCGGCGTTCGGGTTCTCAGGCGATTCGGTCAGCAGTATGGGCTGGCGCGCCGCCTCGGGCCCGGATGCCCGGCCGTGGGCGAGGAAACTGTCGTCGCGATACGTCCACAACCGCTCATCGATATCGTCGAGCAGACGGGAATCGGAGGCACGCACCAGCGCCCGCCAGCCCCGCTCGCGCGTCTTCTCCATCAGGCCGGGCAGCACCTGTTCCAGGGTCGACCGCTCGAGGTGGTAGAACCAGATTTCCGGACCTTCACTCATCCCCTTCCCCCCTTGCGGGGGAAGGTGGCTCGCGGAGCGAGACGGATGGGGGGTGCGGACGCCGGTCCTGGCCGCATGCGCCCGGATGCCCCCGATGACGATATCCGGCCTTCCCAGGATGGTCTGGTTCGGAAAGCGCAGGACGACGAAACCTTTGGACCGCAACCAGTCGTCACGGACCTTGTCCTCTGCCTCTCGCAAGACATGAACACCGCCATCGGCCTCAATGACGAGCTTGACGGCCGGACAACAGAAATCGGCAACATATGGGCCGAGCGGCATCTGGCGTCGGAAGCGCAGGCCATCGACCCCACGGTTGCGGATGAGCGTCCACAATACCTTTTCGGCCCGCGTCGGCCTCTTGCGTCCCCGGCGAGCGGACGCATAGGCCCGGTCGTAGTGAACAGCCATAAGTTGCAATATAGCTGGCCAGACCGGGGAACACACCCCCCATCCGTCCGGCTCCGCCGGCCACCTTCCCCCGCAAGGGGGGAAGGGACTGTGGTGGTCGTCATCCCGGCCTAGGCCTCGTACGAATCCTGGACCATCCGGTCGAGCGTGCGCACGCCCCAGCCGACGGCGCCGTCCGGAACGGTCGGGCTGCGGCTGTCCTTGACCCAGGCGGTCGGGGCAATGTCGATGTGGGCCCAGGGCACGCCGTTGGTGAAGCGCTGCAGGAACAGGGCGGCGGTGATCGAGCCGCCCGCGCGACCGTTGCCGGTGTTCTTCACATCCGCGATCGGGGTGTCGATGTGACGCTCGTAGAAGGCCGGGATCGGCATCCGCCAGGCGTTCTCGCCGACCTTCGGACCGGCCGCGAGGAAGTTGTTCGCCAGTTCGTCGGAGTTGGAGAACACTCCGGCGTACTCCAGTCCGAGGGCCACGATCATGGCACCGGTCAGGGTGGCGAGATCGAGCATGAATTTCGGCTTGAACCGGTCCTGGGTGTACCAGAGGCAATCGGCCAGGACGAGCCGACCCTCGGCGTCGGTGTTGAGAATTTCGACTGACTGGCCGGACAGCGACATGACCACGTCGCCGGGACGCTGGGCCGCGCCGTCGGGCATGTTCTCGACAAGGCCGATGACGCCGATTGCATTGACCTTGGCCTTGCGACCGGCCAGCGCGTGCATCAGGCCGACCACGGCGGCCGAACCGCCCATGTCCCACTTCATCTCTTCCATGCCGTCGGCCGGCTTGATCGAGATGCCGCCGGTGTCGAAGGTCACGCCCTTGCCGACGAAGGCGATCGGCTGATCGCCCTTCTTGCCACCATTCCACTTCATGATGACGACCTGGCTCTCGCGCACGCTGCCCTGGCCGACAGCCAGAAGCGTGTTGAAGCCCAGTTTGGTGAGCTCCTTCTCACCCAGGACCTCGACCTCGAGACCCAGCTTTTCGAGGGCCTTTACGCGCGTCGCATATTCCGCCGGATAGAGAATGTTGGCCGGCTCGGCGACCAGGTCGCGGGCAAACTCCACCGCCGTGGCGACGGCGGCCTGGGTCGTCCAGGCGGCCTGGGCGGCCTTCGGGTCGGCGGCGACGACGCGAATCGTCTCGATCGACGGCGTTTTCTCGGGCTTCAGCGTGGTGCGGTATTTCAGGAACCGGTAGCTGGCCAGACGGGCGGCGAAGGCAGCGCGCGCCGCCTGGTCCGCGGACAGGTGGGAGGCGTCGATGGTCAGGGCCGATGCGCCCGAGAGCTTGACCGCGTGATAGGCGGCACCCGCAGCGGCTTCGAGCGCCAGGTCGTCAAACTTGCCGGGATCACCCGCGCCGCTCAGCAGAATAGTGCCTGCGTCCACACCGGCCGGGGCCGCAATCATCAGCGTGCTGTTGGAGGCACCGGTGAACCGGCTGGCTGCCATCGCCTTCGTCAGGGCGCCGGAAGCGGCGGCGTCGAGCCCCGGGCCCATGCCGGTGAGACCCCGGCCTTCGTGGACCAGAACGGCCAGAACCTCGGCGGCGCCCGCGGACGCGACGAACTCGATCTTCATTTACTACTCCCGCCGGGCGATACGCCCCGGCTCTGTGTCGATGGAATCAGCGCGCGCGGTTTCACCGGCGCATTCGGGTGTGTATTAGATGCTCCCCCGCGCCGCCGCCCGCAACGGGTGATTTCCCGCCTCATATGACCCTGATTCAAGGCTATCTTTTCCGGCAGATCGCCCGCCCCGTCGTGGGCGCGTGCGCCGCCCTGGCCGGAATCGGCATTCTGAGCCAGAGCCTCGACCAGCTCGAGGTCATCGTCGAACGCGGCCAGAGCCTCTGGGTGATGATCAAACTGACGCTGCTGGCCGTGCCGCAGCTGCTGGCCGTCATTATTCCGATCGGCCTGTTCGTCGGCGCGCTGATCGCCCTGACGCGGCTGCAGCGGGAGCAGGAGCTGACAGCGGTGTTCGCCTCGGGCGTCACGCGCTGGTCGGCGATTCGCCCGGCGGTGAGGATCGCCGCCGTCGCCGCCCTGCTGACCCTCGTCGTCACGACCGTCGGCCAGCCCTGGGCGCAGCGGCAGGCCCGGGCCGAAGCCTTCGCCGTCCGCGCCGACCTTGCGGTGCTGCTGGTCGAGGAGGGGGTGTTCAAACAGGGACCGAACGGCCTGACGGTCTACGTCCAGCAGATCGAACAGAACGGTCTGCTGAAGAATCTGTTCGTCTATCTGGCGGAAGACGACAAGGTCACCACCTGGGACGCCGCCGAGGCACGGTTCAGCCGCATCGACGGCCAGCCCTATCTGACCCTCTTGAACGGGTCCTGGCAGCGCTACTCGTCGCGCGGGGTTCTCGAGTATTTCTCGTTCGGTCGCCAGGACGTGCCGCTGGCGCAATACACCGACGTGACCGAGGCCGTCCGTTACAAGCCGACGGACCTTTATCTGACCCAGCTGTTCAATCCTTCGCCCGGGGACCTGGAGCGGGTCGGATCCGCCGGTGAACTGGCAGCCGAGGGACATTTGCGGCTGTCGGCGCCGCTGTATGCCCTGATGGCCATGGCCATGGCGCTGACCGCCATCATGGGCGGACCGTTCAGCCGGACGGGCTACGGCCTGCGAATCGCCAAGGTCGCGGGTGCTTTTCTGCTCGTGCGTGTCGCCGGCTATGGCGTGGTGTCCGCCAGCGCCTGGAACGGCTGGCTGAACATCTTTCAGTATCTCTTGCCGATCGTGGCCACGGTCGTCGCCCTGAGACTGCTGTTCCGGGCGCTGAAGCCGCGCCGCCGGCGTCCCGTCTGGCCGGCCTTTGAGCGACTGAAGGCGCGCTTCGCATGATCAGTCGCATCGCCTTGCCCGTGCCCTCGCTGAGACTGGGTCGAATAGAACGCTATGTGCTGCTCCAGCAGGCGCGATCGCTGGGAGTCGCCCTCGGCGTCATCGCCGCCCTGATCATGCTGATCGACTTCGTCGAAATTTCGCGCGGGGTCGGTTCGGATGTCGACCTGTCGGGCGTGCGCATCCTCGGCCTGATGCTGCTGAAGTCCCCGCAGGTGATCATCCAGCTGCTGCCGTTCGTCTTCCTGTTCGGAACCCTGGCGGCCTTCGTCGGCCTGAACCGTCGCAGCGAGTTGATCGCCATGCGGGCGGCGGGCGTCTCGGCCTGGCGGTTTGTCCTGCCGGCGGCGGGCGCGGCCCTGATGTTCGGCGTGGTCACGGTCGCTGCCCTGGGACCGCTGGCGGCGTCGGCGGACGGCCTGTTCCAGCGCGAGCGCGGCCGTCTCTCCGGATCCGTTGCCGGATCCGGGGGCAGCCAGACGGTCTGGATCCGCGAGGGGGACGACACGCGCCAGATGGTCGTCCGCGCCGAGCATCAGGACCGGGCCAACGCAAGACTGCTGGACGTCACCTTCTTCATCTACACCAACGGCGCCGGGGGCATGCGGACCTTCTCGGAGCGTATCGACGCCGACTCGGCAACGCTTTCGAACGGCAGCTGGCGGCTGGTCAATGCCGTCGGGGCCGAGATCGGTCAGCGGGCCGTGCGCTACGCCACCCTCGACCTGCCCTCGAGCCTGGCCGACGAGGAGGCCTTCGAACGTTTCGCGCGACCGCAGGCGACCTCCTTCTGGTCCCTGCCGGCCCAGATCGAACGCGTCGAGGCCGCGGGCTTTTCCTCGACCGCCTACCGGCTCCGCCTGCAGCAGTTGCTGGCGACGCCGCTGATGTTCGCGGCCATGTCAATTCTCGCCGCCGCCTTCTCGCTGCGTCTCATGCGGCTGGGCGATCTGGCCCGGATGAGCGTGGCGGCGGTGGTGCTGGGTTTCGCCTTCTTCTTCGTCAACCAGGCCGCATCAGCCTTCGGTGCGGCCGAGGTGATCCCGCCATGGCTGGCGGCCTGGCTGCCGCCCTTGCTGACGGCGCTCGCCGCCTTCACCTTGCTGTTCTATACCGAAGACGGCTAAGCGATCCGGCCCGTCCGTCCGTACGCCAACCAGAGTGAATTCCCGCATGCAGCGTGTCCGCCGCGCGCCCGAATTGGGAGCCTTGCGCTACCGGCTTCTGGCCGGCGCGGCCGCCATGGTGCTGTCGGTCGCGTCCGGAACCGCCGAGGCGCAGCAGGCCCCGGTGCCGGCAACGGCCGGACCGGGCGCTGACGGGCTGTCGGCGGACGCAGTCTATATCGAGGCCGACTCGGCGACCCGGGCCGGCGATGTCATCAGCGCCGGGGCCGTGGGCGCAGACCGCGTGCTGGCGCGGTTCCGCGAGGCGACGCTCCGGGCCGGCGCGGTCACCTATGACCTGGGACTGGGCATCGCCACGGCGGACCGGCAGGTCGAGTTCACGGATCCCGAGGGCAATGTCGTCTTCGCCAGCCATCTGGAGCTCGATTCGGATCTGAAGGCCGGCGTGGCCGTCGATTTCGCGACCCGTTTCCGCAACGGCTCCAGCCTGATGGCCGCGACGGCCGTGCGCCGCAGCACCAACGTCAATGAGCTGAACTACGCCCTCTTCACCCCGTGCCCGATCTGCGATGCGGAAGGGAACCTGCGCGAGCCCAGCATCGCCATCCAGGCAGAGAAGGTGGTGCAGGACGAGGCGTTGCGCGCGATCCTGTATCGCAATGCGGTGTTCCGGGTCGGCGGCGTCCCGGTCTTCTACATGCCGTTCTTCGCCCACCCGGACCCGACGGTCGAGCGGGCCTCGGGCTTCCTGGTCCCCATTCCCAGTTACGACGAGGGCCGCGGCCTGAGTCTGGAGGTGCCCTACCTCCGCGTGGTGTCGCCGTCGGAAGACTGGCTGATCAGCCCGCAGCTGAACACCGACGTCGCTCCGCTGCTGAACCTGCAATGGCGCCGCCGGTTCGCCGACGGGATGATCGTCGCCCGGGGCGGCTATACCTATGAGCGCAGTTTCGGGGACTTCGACCTCGACAATGACGGCGACGCCGAGAGCAACGTCAAATACGGCGACCGCACCAGCCGCAGCTATGTCCTAGGCCATGGCCGGTTCGATCCCGCGGGGCCCTGGCGCTGGGGCTTCACCATTGAGCGCGTGTCGGACAAGACCCTGTTCGACCGCTACGACGTACGCGATCCCTATCAGGACAACGGCCTCTACTACGGCGACCAGCGCCGGTTGATCAGCCAGCTGTTCGCCGAGCGTCAAACCGCGCGCTCCTACCTGTCGGTCGCGGCCTTCGACCTGCAGAGTCTGCGGGTCACCCGGTTTGATCCGGTCACGCCGGCCCTCAATGAATTCGAGGCCGACGGCGCCCTCCCCGTCGTGGCCCCCCTGATCGAGGCGCGATGGGAGCCGGCCCAGCCCGTGCTCGGCGGTCGCCTGCGCCTGCGCGGCTCGGCGGTGTCCCTGTATCGCGATGACTATGTCGGCGGGCCGGTGCTGCGCCCTGAAATCATCCCGGCCGGGCCGACCCTTGGCTTGCCGGGCGTCGACAGCCGCCGGATTTCCGGACAGGTCGAATGGCGGCGGACGCTGATTTCGGCGCTCGGGGTGCGCTGGGAGCCGTTTGTCGACGTCCGCGCCGACGTCTATTCGGTCGGCGATCTTCCGCCGATGTTGGGCCTGGAGAGTGAAGCGATTTCGCGCGGCCGCGCCTCGGCGGGCCTCGATGTCAGCTATCCGCTGTTCCGCCGGGTCGGACCTGACGCCGACCTGATTCTCGAGCCGATGGCGCAACTGTCGACCTCGACCGCATCGGACCTCGACCCGCGAATTCCGAATGAGGACAGCCAGACCCTGGAACTGGACGAGAGCTCCCTGTTCCGGATCGACCGGTTCCCCGGCTATGACCTGCTGGAAGGCGGAACCCGACTGACCCTCGGCGCCCGGGCCACCCTGCGCTGGGACGAGGGCCGACAGGCCAGTCTGTTCATCGGACGCAGCTATCGCGCCGATGAAGAGCCGGCCTTCCTGACTCCGATCCCGGACTTGCCGGCGCAGCTCTATGATCCGAGCGGTCTGGCCTCCCAGTCGTCCGACTGGGTCGTCCAGGGCAGCTTCTCGCCGTCGGACCGGATTCGCGGCTGGGGCCACGCCACCATTGACGCATCGGGCGAGATCCGCCGGGGCGAGGCCGCGGTCGACGGTCGTTGGGGTCGCCGCAATCTGGCGACCGTCAGCTATATCGTGGACCGTTCGAACCCGCTCGCCGGGCCGCTCAACCGGAACTATGAATTCGTCCAGCTTTCGGGCCAGCAGTTCGTCTATGGCAACTGGGGTGTGGCTGCCTCCGGCATTGCGGACCTCGAGCGCGACATCATCACCCGGTCCGAAGTCGGCCTGCTGTTCGACGACGACTGTTTCCGGTTTGAGATCGGCTACCGGCGCGACAACACCCGGGTGCGCCCCACCGGTCCCTCGGAAGGCGTCTATGTGCGCCTAAACCTCGCCACTTTCGGCGGTACAGGGTATTGACGCAGCGACGGGCGCTGACGGCCGCGCAGCCCGGGGGTGCGCGGTCCGCAAATCCGGGACGAAAACCGGACCAGCGCCACTTGAGGAACCAGGACTGACATGGGTTTGCAGCGTTATATAACGGGCGTGGCGATCGCCGCCCTCCTGGCCGGTTCAGCCGTGGCCCAGACCGCGCCTCCGGTTCAGCCGGCGGCCGCCGGCAACCTGAATCCGGCAGCGGAAGCCGCGCCGGCCGCACCGCCCGCGCCGCCGGCCTTCCAGATGTCGGACGGCATTCTGGCCACGGTCAACGACAGCGTGATCACCGGGTTCGACCTGCGCCAGCGCATGCTGCTGCTGATCGCCATGACCCAGGTCCAGCCGACGCCGGAGAATATCCCGGCCATCCAGCAACAGGCCCTCAACGCCCTGGTGGACGAACGCCTGCAGAAGCAGGAACTCACCAAGTACGAGGATCTGGTGGTCACCGACGAGGAGGTCGAGCAGGAAATCACCTCCATGGCCCAGGAAGTGGGTGCCTCGCCCCAGGCCTATGTCGAATTCCTCGCCCAGGGCGGCATCCGCCCCAGCACGCTGCAGGAACAGATCCGGACGCAGATCGGCTGGTCGCAACTGGTCGGCGGACGATTCCAGAGCCGCGCCCGGGTCAGCCGGGCCGCCGTCGCGGCCGCCCTGCGCCAGATCTCGGAAGCTGCGACGAAGAAGCAGTATCTGATCGGCGAAATCTATATCGAATCCGCCCGCGTCGGCGGCCAGCAGGCGGCCCTGAACGGTGCCAACCAGCTGGTTCAGCAGATGGTCCAGGGCGCGCCTTTCCAGGCCGTGGCGCAGCAGTTCTCGGCCGCCCCGTCCGCCACCCGCGGCGGCGACGCCGGCTGGGTCGTCGAAGGCACCGTGCAACCGGCGCTGCAGCAGGCGCTGGATCAGCTGCAGGTCGGACAGCTTTCGCGGCCGATCCCGGTCGATGGCGGGGTCTATATCGTCTACATGCGCGACAAGCGCGACGGCGCTTCGGCCAGCCTGGTACAGATCAAACAGGTCATGATCGAACTGCCCGACACGGCCAGCGAGGCGGAAGTGGCGGCGGCGACGACGCGGCTTGAAACCCTGCGCCCGCAACTGACCTGCGACACCATGCTGGCCCGCGCGACCTCCGAACAGGGCCTGCTCGGCGC
>CAZFQC010000046.1:0-14440 GCA_964520795.1 uncultured Brevundimonas sp. | reverse complement strand
TCAACAACTGGCCGCAGACGAAACCGGACCCCTGGAGCCCTTGGGTCAGTTCGCCGGGCGGGGGGGGAACTCGCGCGTGAGGTAGGCGTGCACGGTCTGGAGATCCTCGTCGCTGGCCTCCATCCCGAGGCCCATCATCCGTTCGATCATCTCGGCCCAGCCATCGGAGGTCCGACCGTTGGCGGTGACCATGCCGATGGCGTGGCAGCCGGTGCAGACCTGCTGGACGGTCTCACGCCCGGGACCCGCGGGAAGACCGGCTCTGACGGGAGTCACGGCCGCGGGTGGGTTAGGAGTGGCAGGTGCCGGCGGCGAGGCGGACGAGGACGGCGATGGCGCGGTCGGCCGGTTGACGACCGGGGACGGGGCGGCAGGGGCGGCGGCTGCCGGCCCCGTCGGAGCCACCGGTGCAGGCCCGACAACCGTGTCTGCGGCCGAGTCGACGTCCGCCGGTGCAGCAGGCGAAATCGCCGGCGCGGGCCCCGGCGCCGAGTTTCCGGCAGGTGAACAGGCCACCGTGACCAGCATCGCGCCGCACACTGATGCGGCTCGTCGCCAGGCTGACCTGTGTTCGGGTTTCAGGGTCGTCATCTCAAACTTCCTGCCTCGAGGATTACTGTGCGGAGCGGGTCTGGCCCTCGCCGGGCGCGAACCTGTCATGTTGCGGGCTGACGATCGGACGGCTCGATGATGCGTTCGACCTTGCCAACCAGGAATGTGTAGGAAAGTGCCCCGATCAGGGCCATGACGCCGATGAAGGCCAGGCCGCCCAGGAACGAGCCGGTCGCCGCGACGATGAAGCCGATCAGCATCGGCGTCACGATTCCCGCCAGGTTGGTGCAGAAGTTGAACACCCCTGCCGTCAACCCGACCAGTCGCTTCGGGGCGACATCCGAGATCAGGGTCCAGCCGAGGTTCGACATGCCCTGTCCGAAAAAGGCGATCGACATAACGGCGATGACCATGGCGTCGCTTTCAAGGAAGGCCGCCATGACAATGGTGGAGGACAGCAGAAGGCCGCCGACGATCGGCAGTTTGCGGCCGAATGTGGCCGAGCCGCTGTGTTTCACCAGACGGTCCGACAGCTGCCCGCCGATCAGGACGCCGATGGAAGCGGCAATGAACGGCAGAACGGCGACCCAGCCGACCTTGAGCCAGGGCATGCCGCGCTCGGTGACCAGGTAGGTGGGAAACCAGGTGAGGAAGAAGACAAGCGTGGCGTTGGTCGCGAACTGGCCGATCGAGGCACCGAGAATCTGACGCTTGCTGAGAAGCCAGGCCACGTCTTTCCAGGCGAAGGGCGTGCGTCCCTGGGCGGCGATGCCGCCACCGGCGGTGATGTAGTCCAGCTCGGCCTGGTTGGCCTTGGGGCTCCGCTGGGGTTCGCGATAGCGCAACAACCAGATGCCGGCGAATACCAGCCCGACCGCCCCGGCGATGATGAACAGTGCCCGCCAGCCCCAGGTCGCCGTGATCCAGAAGAGCACAGGGCTCAGGAAGGCGATGCCCGAATACATGCCGACCGTATAGACGCTGTTGGCCCGGGCCCGCTCATGCTGAGGAAACCAGCTGACCAGCACCCGGCTGTTGGCCGGGAAGCACGGTGCCTCGGCCGCGCCCAGCGCGAACCGGAAGCCCAACAGGGCACCCAGGCTTGTCGCCAGCCCCTGCGCCAGGGTGAAGATCGACCAGAGGGCGACGGACCAGAAATAGGTCAGACGAACGCCGAACCGGTCGAGCAGCACCCCTCCCGGAATCTGGGCCATCGCATAGCTCCAGGAGAAGACCGAGAACAGGATTCCCATGGTCGCTGCGCCGATGCCGAGCTCCGCCGTCATCGAGGGTGCGGCCACGCTCAGCAGCGAGCGATCCAGGTAGTTGATCATGGTACCGACCGCGATCAGGGCGAGGACGCCATAGCGGGCGTTCGTCTTGCGGGGCGCGGCGGGGGCGGCGGAGTCCATGGTCGAATTCCTTTAACAATGACCCGGTGCGAGACAGGCGCGAGGGTGGACGGCCGCGCCCCGTCGGGACACGGCCGTCCCGGGCGTTCCTAGGGCAGGACGAAGGCGTTCAGGGTGTCGGACATGCGCCGCGAGCCGACGGCGGTGCCGCCTGCCCCGACCACCACGACATACTGTTTTCCGTCCTTGCCCATGTAGGTGATGGGCGTGGAGTGGGCGCTGGCGTCCAGTTCGACGGACCACAGTTGTTCCCCGGTCCGCGAGTTATAGGCGCGGAACTGGCGGTCATTGGTGGCGCCGATAAAGACCAGCCCGCCCGCGGTCTGGATGTTTCCGCCCAGATTGCGCGCGCCGAGATCGACGCCTTCGGCGCCCAGGCCGGGGATCGATCCGAGAGGCGAGCGCCAGACGATTTCGCCCCTGTTGATGTCAACGGCCACCAGCTCGCCCCAGGGTGTGGGCGTGCACGGCAGCACGGTGTTGGCATCGACCCGGAAGTTGAAGCCCGACTGGACGATCGCCGGCGGTGCGCCAGGCTCTCCGGCGGGACGGGCCGCCGGCGCAGGCGGTCGGGGGCCGCCGCCGACGCCGAAGCCACGACCGGCCGGCCCGGCGGCGCGGTACTGGCCCATGTTCTGGACGTTGACGATGAACAGTCCGGTCTGCGGACTCCAGGACGGGCCGCCCCAGTTCGGTCCGCCGAGGGTCGACGGGAAGCTGAGGGTGCCGCGGGTAAGCAGCGGACGACCGTAAAGTCCGGTGTCCAGAATATTGTTCTGGTCCCAGAAATTGGTGCAGTAGGCGTGCTGTTCCGGCGTGATGTTGGGGATTTCATCCCGTGTCATACTGGTCCGGGCAAGCGGCCCCGGCCGGACCGGGAAGGGTTGGGTCGGCCAGGCCAGATCCGCGGGATCATCGCTGCGCGGCGTAGGCCGCTCCTCCACCTGGTGCAGCGGTTCGCCGGTAAGGCGGTTGAACACGAACAACAGGCTCTGTTTGCCGGTCAGGGCGATGGCCGGAACCGTCTCCCCGTTCGCGGTGAAGTCCACCAGAACGGGCGGCGTCGGCTGGTCCCAGTCCCACAGGTCCTTGTGGGTCATCTGGAAGAACCATTTGAGCTGTCCCGTTGCGGCGTCCAGCGCCAGCAGGCTGGCCGAATAAAGCTCAGGCCCTGCAGCGCGGCCGTTGAGATCTCCCACTGGCGCGAAGACGATTCCGTTCTCGGCGTCGACCGTCATGGTCGACCAGACGTTGGCTCCGCTGCGGTCGCGCCATTCGTCGTTGGAATAGGTATCGTTGTTGGCTTCGCCTTCCTGCGGAACGGTGTGGAAGGTCCAGACCAGGGCGCCGGTGCGGGCGTCCCACGCGCGAATGTCGCCGCGCGGACCGGGAGGCCCCGCCTCCCCCGGCCGGGCACCGGTGATGACAAGGTTGCGGTAGATCGACGCCGGATTGGGAATGCTCCAGGTGTCCCGGCGCGTCTCGCCCACCAGTTCGGACGCGACCCCAACATAGGCGTCGATCTCGCCCTGCTCACCGAAGCTGGCGGCGAGCTGACCGGTGCCCATGTCGAGGGCGCGGAGATAGCCCTGCTCGGTCGCGAAGAAGAGCCGCGGACCCACCTCGCCGTCCCCCGGCCAATAGGCCAAGCCCCGCCCGTGAATGTTGCGATCGGACTCATATTTCCAGATCACGCGCCCGGTCTCGGGCTCGAGCGCCGTGATGGTCGACTTGAGCTCCGGAACGGCCGGGTTCGACGGCGTCGAGACATACATCACGCCACCGATGATCAGGGGTGTGACCTCCCAGCGGAAATTCAGGCCGCGGTCGCCCTCATTGTCGGTTCCGCCGCCGTAGTTGAAGGTCCAGGCCCGCCGGAGGGTCGACACGTTCGCGGCCGTGATCTGGTCGAGGGGCGAGAAGTTGGTGCTGCCCGCGTTCTGGCCGTAGCTCGGCCACTGGTCGGTCGGCAGGGTCTGCGCCAGGACGGGCGAACCGGCCAGCAGGGCCAGCGCCAGGCTCGCGCCGACACCCTTCATCATGGTCGTTTTCATGGCTTGCTCCGTCGCTCTACTGGGGCTGGGTGTCGGGTGTGACGTCGGCATCGGTCAGGCCCAGCGCCCATTTGATGCCTTCAAGATAGAGCTCGCGGACCGCCGGCTGGTCCCAGGGGTCGTCAAGGTGGCCGAAGGTGGAGATGTAGACCCGGCCGCGGCCGTAGTTGCGCGCCCAGACCACGGGGAAGTCGCCATCCGGCCGCCGGGCCAGTTGCTCGGCCGTCAGTCGGGCTGGATCCAGACGCAGGATGGTGTGGACATCTCCGGTGTCATAGGGTGCCTTCAGGAACTGGTACTGGTCCGTAAAGGTGGTCGGGAAATCGCGGGCACCGGGGAAGTCCGGGTCCTCGATGATCAGTTGCATGGGCTGGACCGGGAACTCGCCGTCCATGAAGCCGCCGATCATCTCGCCGTATTCCGGCCAGTTGTAGAAGGCGACGGTCGAGGCATGGCCGCCGATGAAGCCCTTGCCGTCGTCGTGGACGAAGGCGAGCAGGTCCGCCTTCTGCTGGTCGGTCAGCGTCCCCTCCCCGCTGCCCAGGAAAAAGATGGCGTCGAAATAGTCCAGGTTGCGGGCATTGATCTGCCGGCCGGCGTATCGCGCCCCGCTGCCGACGATCGGCTCCGAGGTGATGAGCTGGGAGTCCGTTCTCAGGAAAGCGACATAGAAGCCGCTTTCCCGGCCCATCTGCTCAATCGTCGCCATCGCATGGCTTATCGAGTTGTGATGGAAGCCGGTCTGGACGTCGGCGACGACCAGCAGCTTCTTGCGACCCTCATAGGGATCCGGCGGTCCTTGCGGACGGATCGCCGGGACGGCCGGGGCGGCTGGAGCCGGTGCCTGCGCGTGTGCACAGCCGACGATGAAGACGGCCATCGCCGAAGCGATTGCGAAGCGGACGAGGATGGACGTCTTCATCGGTGGACCCTTCCTGGATCGGCCGGTCCCGCACTGCAGGGCGCGGGACCGGACTTTAGGCCTAGAACCGCTTGCTGAGTTCGAACGAGAAGATCCGTCCGAACGGATTGTGGTTGCCGAGGTCAACCGCGGTAGCTCCACTCAGCACGATGGGCGGTTCCTCATCGAACACATTCTGGATGCTCATGGAGGCGCGCACGCCATCCAGGGCACCGGAGTCACCGCCCTCGAACTCATAGGCGATGCCGGCGTCGATCGTGGTCCACGACGGCACCTCGGTATTCGGCAACCTCATCCCGGCGACCGTGATCGTCGCATTGTTCAGGTATGATCCGACGTAGTTGGCGGACATGTTCGCGTCGAAGCCGCCGCGGTTGAAGTTCACGCCGAGCCGGCCGCGTTCGCTGACCTGGAAGCCGATGGTGTCCAGCGCATCAAACAACGGACCGCCGGCCACGACGCTCTTCTCGAGGTTCAGGATCTTGGAGAAGCTGCCCGAGAAGCGGAAGTCGCCCAACTCGGTTTCGAGACTGTAGTTGGCCGAAAAATCGAGGCCGCTCTGGCGCACGTCGCCGAGGTTCAGACGTCCGCCGGCGATGATGCCCACGAGCGAACAGTCATTGATCGTCGAGGGCGAGAAGACCGCATTGGGGTCGGTCAGCCACGGCACATAGGCAGGGTTGTAGGTGGAGATGTTGCCGTTGACGCAGGTCGAGGGCTGGGGCGCGGTGATAAAGAAGTCGCGATAGAGGGCCAGGTTGCCCGAGCTCGCCAGGATCAGGTTCTGGTTCGGCAGGTTCTCGATCCGGTCGACGTAGGCGACGTTGTAGTAGGTCAGGCTGAGGCGAAGGTCCGGGATGAAGTTCGGGCTGTACTCGGCACCCATTGACCAGATTTCGGCTGACTCTGGCTGGAGTCCGGCTGTGTTGCCCGTCCGGGACAGGACGGCGCTTTGGCCCGTGCTTACATTGGTGATCGGGATAGCCGGGTCGCCGGCACCGTTGCTTATGAATATGCGGTTCGTTTGGCCGAGAGTCGCCGGATTGGACTCGATAAGTGTCGGCGCACGGAACGAAGTGCCCCAGCTGCCGCGGATCATCAGCTCGTCATTGACGCGCCAGGTCAGGCCGACCTTGGGATTGGTGGTGGTCCCGGCATCCGAATAGTCGTCGTAGCGAACCGCCAGGCTCAGATCGAGCGACTCCATGAAGGGCATCGCATTCGCCCCACCGACGATCGGCACGAAGAGCTCGCCGAAGCCCGACACAACATCCCGGTCGCTCTTGGTGAAGCGCGATGTCTGATAGGTATTGGTCAGGTTGAGCGTGTTCTGCGCCTTGAGGTAGAGTTTGTAGCGCGAGAACTCGGTGCCCACGGCGAACCTCACATCGCCTGCCGGCAGGGTGAAGAGCGAGCCGTCAATCTTTGCGACCGAGTCGAACAGTACTGTGTCGTACTGCTGGATGAATCCGCCCACGAGTGCATCCGCGGCAGCTTGGCGGCCGGTCAGATACGGATTGAAATTGTAGGACAGATCATTGGCGATGACACTTGCCCGCGTGGTGTTCACCTGGGCCTGGCAGACGTTGCACGAGTCCGTTTTGCCGTAGGTGATCAGCCCCGTGAAGCGGTAGTCCCATGGCAGTTGGGCGGTCAGGTCGACCGAGTGGTTGAAAGTCTCTTCAAGGTTGTCCTGCGAGCGGGAAGTTCCGGGGTTGTTGAGCGAATAGTTGTAGACGACCGTCTGGTTGCCTGTGGGGCTCGGCATGCCCGGAATATAGTAGGGGCTCGTGGGCAGAACCCGGATAGAGATGCGCTCGAAGCCGTCACCGGCGCGGGATTCATTGGTCCGCCGATTGTAAATTCCGGTGTAGCCGACGTCGATGCCGGGAGCGATTTCCTGCCGCGCCTTGATCAGGAAGGCGAAGCGCTCGCGACCGGTGTAGAAGTCGTAAAGGGTCGACTGGTCGTTGAGTGAGGGGTTTCCAGCCAGCGGGAGAACCTGGGCTGAAGTCGGCCTCACGCCATTGGTGTCCGGCAGGCCGTAGACGGTGTTGCCGATAATCAGCGCGCCGCGCTGGTCCGGGAAGACAGTCGTGCCGATGAAGCGGTTGTCGTTGCCGCCGTAGGGCCGCAAGTCTTGCCGCATATAGTCACGTGCATCTCGGCCTACGCTGTCGTTGGTGTCATAGGCACCGGCCACCAGCAGGCTGCCGCCGTCCCACGTCCGTCCGAAGACGCCATCGATGGCATACTGGTCATACAGGGTGGTGGTGTACCGGCTGCTGAGTTCCAGGCCGTCGAAATTGCGCCGCAGGATGTAGTTGACCACGCCGGCGACGGCGTCCGAACCGTAGATGGCGGACGCACCGTCTGTGACGACCTCAACCCGCTCGATCGCCGAGAACGGAACCAGATTGGGATCGGACACCTGGGCGTTGCCGCCCTGCGGAACGACGCGACGGCCGTCGAAGAGGACCAGAGTGGCGTTGTTGCCGAGACCCCTCAGGTTCACACCGGCCGCGCGACCGCCACTGGAAGTCAATGTGGTGCCCTGGTTGGAGGCCTGGGGCAGTCGGGCGACCAGCGAGCTGGCGTCGCGAGCCGGAGCCTGGACGATATCTTCCTGGGAGATGCCGACCGTGGCGGACCCGACGGGCGCGACACCGCGGATGGCCGTTCCTGTGATGACAACTTCATCGAGATCAGAGACGTCTTCATCGCCTTCGTCAGGCTCCTGATCCTGGGTGCCAGCGGCTGCCGCAGCGCTCGGGCGGCCGGTGTCCTGGGCCCAGCCCAGTGAGGGAACCGCGACCAGAGCAAGGGCGACCGAGCTCATCAGCCCCGCTCGCCAGCCGAGTTGACCGAAGCGGCGGAAATCAACGCCTGTACTCTTCTGAATCACGTTCATTACTATTCCTCCCTATGTTGCGTTACCGGCTCCATTGAACTGGGCCGTACTTGTTTTTGTTGTTAGGTTGTTGCTTTCATTGGACTGATTTCAGTGCTGGCGCGCATCGTCGCTCGCGCCTCTATGGTCTGATGCCGGTCGATCAGGGCCTGGGCCCGGGCGACAATCGGCCCGTCCATCATCCGGCCATCGATCTGGAAGGCGCCGCGCCCGTCGGCTCCCGCCGCTTCAGCGGCCTGAACCAGACGGCGCGCTTCGACGACCTGTTCCGCCATCGGCGAAAAGGCCTCGTTCAGGATGGCGATCTGCGACGGGTGAATGCAGCTGGACCCGACGTACCCGAACCGCCGCGACTTCAGCGCCAGCGCCCGATAGGCGTCGGGGTCGTCAAACCGGGTCGCACAACCCATCAGGCCCAGCGGCATGAGCCCGGCCGCCGTGGCCACAATGACCAGTTGCTGACGCGGCATCAGCAAAGTCTCGTCGCTGGCCTCCATGCCCAGATCGAGGGCAAAATCCTCATTGCCCAGATTGATCGCGATCGTCCGCTGGCTCGCCCTGGCGATCGCGGGCATGTCCAGAAAGCCGTCTGCCGTCTCGATCAGGACCACGAACCGCACCGATCCGGACGCCAGCCCTGCCCGCGCCTCGGCGTCGGAGACCAGGCCGTCGAGATACGTCAGCCGCGCCGCGTTGCGGACCTTGGGGATGACCAGCGCCGCCACACCGGGCTGTACCGCGGCGGCAATGTCCTGCGCGGCCATGTCGCCGTGGTTGATCCGGACCAGCACATCGGTGCCGGCGCGCGCGACCGTCTGGATGGCCTTGGCCAGCCCGGCCCTGGCCAGCGCCTTGCTGCCGGCCGGTACGCTGTCCTCAAGATCGAGAATGACGGCGTCCGCGTCCCCGATATGCGGGCTCGCCACGTATTTCTCGACGTGAGCCGGCACATACTGGAGCGAGCGCCACACGGGGGTCACGATTTCGCTCCCGTGTCCGGCGCGCGATCCTCGATGGCCACCCGGGCATCGACCAGTCGTTCGTAGTCGGCATCGCCGATCCCGAGCTCGCCCAGGAGGGAGCGGTTGTGTTCGCCCAGCCGCGGTGCCGGATAGCGGATGGAGCCGGGTGTTTCCGACATGCGCGGTACGACATGGTGCATTGGCAAGCTGCCGATGTCGGCGTCGGGGTAATCGGCGAGGATTTCGCGCTCGACCACATGCGGATCGACCATGATCTGGCCGATGTCGTAGATCGGGCCAACGGTCACCTCGGCCTTTTCCATCAACGCGACCAGATCGGCCTGGTCGAAACCCGCGATGAAGCCGCCGATGACTTCGTCCAGCGCCGCGACGTTGTTCAGGCGATCCGCATTGGTGCGAAAGCGCGGGTCGAGGATCAGGTCGGGTCGGCCGATGGCGTTGAAGATCCGCTCGGCCATGGACTGGGTCGAACCCGACAGGCTGACGAACTTCCCGTCCCGGCAGCGGTAGGCGTTGCGCGGGGCCGAATTGCTGGACCGGCTGCCGGTGGCCTTGCGGGTTTCTCCGGTAAGCCGGAAATTGGCGGCCTGCGGGCCCAGCAGGGCGAACAGAGGGTCGTAAAGCGGCAGGTCGATGACCTGACCCTTGCCCCCGGACCGCTCAGCCTCCCGAAGCGCCAGCAGGGCGGCGGAGACGCCGTAGACCCCGGCGACGCCGTCGGCCAGATACATGGGCGGCAGGATCGGCTCGCGATCCGCGAAACCGTTGATCGAGGCGAAGCCGGACATGCCCTCGATCACCGTGCCGAAGCCGGGCCGCTGATAGTAGGGACCGTCCTGGCCCCAGCCCGAGATGCGCACGACCACCAGTTTGGGATTGCGCTTCAGCAGGATGTCGGGCGCCAGCCCCATAGCCTCAAGCACGCCGGGGCGGAAGCTCTCGACGACGATCCCGGCCGACGGCACCAGATCCAGCAGCAGTTCCCGCGCCTTCGTCGATCGCAGATCGAGGCACAGGCTTTTCTTGTTGCGGGCATAGATCTTCCAGTGGGTCGAGACGCCACGCGTCTTCCATCCACGAAGGGTGTCGCCGTTCGGCGGCTCCACCTTGATCACCTCGGCCCCGAAGTCGCCGAGCATCTGGGTGAGGACGTTGCCGGCGAACAGACGCGACAGGTCGAGCACCCTCACACCGCCCAGCGGGCCGCCGGCCCCGGGGTCGTAGTCCCTGTGGCGCAGGGCCGGTGACGAGATGGGGCGCGCCTCAGTCATTGCCGTGCGCCAGGAAGTCGGCGATGTCCCAATAGCCGGTGCGCGGCATGGGCACGTCGCCGCGCGTGCGGACCTCCAGCAGGAAGGGGACATCCTTCGCCAGTGCGGCCTTGATGCCCGCTTCGAGGTCGTCAGGCTCCTCGATCAGCGCCGACTCGATCCCAAAGGATTTGGCCAGCATCTGGAAGTCGGGATTGTAGAGTTCGCCGTCCGGCGTCCGGAATTCGGTGCCGTAGCTGTTGTCGAAATAGGTCGTGCCGACCGTGCGGATCGTCGAGTAGCAGAAGTTGTTGAACAGGACCCAGAGGACCGGGATGTCCAGCTCTACGGCCGTTGTCAGGGCACCCAGCACCGACATCAGACCGCCGTCGCCGACGAGGCCGAGCACCTTGCGGTCCGGCGCGCCCAGCTTGGCCCCGATCGCGGCACCGGGCGAATAGCCCATCGTCGCCATACCGCCGCTGGTTATGAAGCCAGCCGGGCTGGCGATCTCCAGCTGCTGGCCGGCGCCGTTCTTGTTCCAGCCCACATCCGTGACGAACACTGCGTCGGCGGGCGCTGCCTTCGACAGTTCCATCAGAAGGCGGGCGGGATGGATCGGCTTGGTGTCGACCAGCTGGGTATCTTTCAGCTCCTCGCGCCAGGCCGCCTTTCGCGTCGCCGTGATTGCGGCCTGGGCCTGGACCGCTGCCGTCGGGCGGGGAGTATCCAGGAGGGCGGCCGCGAGCTGGGCCAGGGTGGCCCTGGCGTCGCCGAGAATGCCGATGTCGACGGGGTAGCTCTTGCCGATCTCCTGCGGATCGATGTCGATCTGGATCAGGGTCGTTCCGGGAATATTGAAGGTGTGCTCGGGCCGCCAGGAGCTGCAGTCCGCCTCGCCGAAGGCCGTGCCGACGGCCAGGATGACGTCGGCGTTGCGGGCGCTTTCGTTGGCGACGCGCGAGCCCCAGATGCCTGTGGTCCCCAACGACAGGGGATGGGTTTCCGGGAAGACGCCCTTGCCTACCAGGGTGGTCGCCACCGGCGCGCCCAGCCGTTCGGCCAGCGCCTGGAGTTCCGCGAAGGCACCGGACAGCGCCACGCCGTTGCCGGCGAAGATCACCGGATTGACTGCCGAGGACAGGAGCCGGGCCGCCTCGGCGACGCCCTGGGCGTCGCCCATGGACCGCGGGAAATTGGGGCGCCGAGAGCGTGTCACCGGGGCCGCCGATATCTTCTGCGAGAAGACATCCATGGGGATGTCGAGCAGCACGGCGCCGGGCCGCCCGGTCTGGGCGATGTTCAGGGCCCGGTGCATGATCTCGGGCAGGAATTTGGCGTCGTCGACGCGCCAGACCCGTTTGCAGATCGGCCGGAAGATGTCGCCCTGGGAGGCATCGGCATGCAGGCGCATGCTCTGATGGGCCTCACGGGGGTGATGGTAGGACGGCGTATTGCCGGTGATCACCACCATCGGCGTGCCGTCCATGGCGGCGGAGGCGACGCCGGTGACCGTATTGGTCAGGCCGGGCGACAGGTGCACATTGATGACCGCCAGCCTCTTGGACACCCGGTAGTAGGCGTCGGCCGCATGGACCGCCTGCTGCTCGTGACGAAAGGAGATGTATTCAATGCCCAGCCGCTGACAGGCGTCGATCAGGGCGTAGTTGGTGTGACCGCACTGGCCGAAAACCTTCTCGACACCCTCCTCCTTCAGGCACTGGGCCATGAAGATCGCGCCCGTCACGCCTTGCTCGCTCATTGTTCCGTCCATCACAGGGTCACCGTCACGAGGCGCTCTTCGGTCATTTCGCGGATCGCGTATTTCGGGCCTTCGACGCCGACGCCGCTTTCCTTCACCCCGGCGAACGGGATGAGATCGACGCGGCTGCTCGAGGCGTCATTGAGGTGGACCACGCCGACATGCAGGCGCGCCGCGCCTTCGAGCGCCCGCTGGATGTCGCGGGTGAACAGGCCGGCGGCGAGGCCGAACTCCGTGGCATTGACCCGGTCAATGGCGTCATCGAGCGTGTCGAAGGGCAGGATCGACAGCACGGGCGCGAAGATCTCCTCGCTCATCACCCGCATGTCCGGCGTGACGTCCGCCAGCACGGTCGGCGGCAGCACGGCACCGGCCCGGACACCGCCGGCCAGCAGGGTCGCGCCCTCGGCGACGGCCTCCTGGACCCAGGCCTCGGCCCGGGCCGCGTCCTTCTCACTGATCATCGGCCCGACATCGGTGTTGTGATCGCGGGGATCCCCGACCACCAGCGACGCGACCTCCGACATCAGCCGGGCGGTGAAGGCCTCGAGGATCTCCCGCTGGACGAACAGGCGCTGGGTCGAGGTGCAGGCCTGCCCCTGACGCCGGAAGCCCGACTGGGCGCACCGCATGGCGGCCCGGCCCAGGTCGGCATCGGCGCAGACGATGGTGGCGGCGATGCTGCCCAGTTCCAGGGCGACCGGTCGCAGGCCGCGGCTCTGGCGGATCAGCTTTCCGACGGGCGTGCTGCCGGTGAATGTGAAGAAGTCGATGCCGTCATGGTCGACCAGCTGCTGGCCGACGCTGCGGCCGTCGCCATGTACCAGGTTGATATGGGTCGGCGGCACGCCGGCCTCGAGCATCAGCTCGAACAGCCGGGTCCCGGACAGGGGCGTCGCCGCAGGCGGCTTGAAGACCACGCTGTTGCCGGCGGCCAGGGCCGGGGCGACCTTGTGGGCGACCATGTTCAGCGGCGAGTTGAACGAGCTGATCCCGCCGACCACGCCGCGCGGGACGCGGATCGTGAAGGCCATCCGGTGCGACTGTCCGACCGCGCCCTGGATCGGGACCATTTCTCCGACCAGACGGCGGGCTTCTTCGGCGGACAGACGGAAGGTCTCGGCGGCGCGGCCGACCTCATTGTTCGAATCCTTCCAGGGCACGCCGGATTCGCTGATGATGAGTTCGGCGAGCGCCTCGCGGTTGGCCTCGATCAGGTCCGCGACCCGCATCAGCAACCGGTAGCGTTCATGGGGCTCAAGCTTGATGGACTCGAACGAACGGCGCGCCGCGGCAACCGCGGCGTCGACCTGAGCGGTCGAGGCTCCCTGGATGAGACCGATCGGCTGGCCCGAGTATTTGTCGACAACGGAGATGGACTCCCCGTCGCCCTCAACCCAGACGCCGTCGATAAGCAGCTTGATCGCTTGTTGGCGTGGCACCGTGTTTCCTTCCTAACCGCAAGCGCCTCTCCGGGCGTGTCGGTCGGGGTGCAGGTCGGGGCTTACCCCCGGGCCTGAACCCGTATGGAGAGACGTAGACCCGGCTGAACTAAAGCAATAGTGATGTTTCGTTCAGCGAAAGATGAGATAATCTCATCTATGAAGCAGCATACGCGCATACCGCGTCCGGTGCGCGGCGCGTGCTTCTCGAGCCGGGAGGGCCGCCATGAAGTTCGAGTTCTTCATCACCCTGGACTCCATCCTGCGGAACGGCAGTTTCGCGGGTGCTGCGGAGGACATGGGTCTGAGCGCCAGCGCTGTGAGCCTTCAGGTCAAACGCCTTGAGGAGTATCTGGGGCAGCCTCTGTTCGACAGGTCCGGAAGAACCTCGAAGCCGACGCCGCTCGCCAGGGAACTGGCCGAGAACGTACGGACCGCGCTGGATGCGGTGGAGGCCGCCCGTACGCGCCAGACCATTGCCCTCACGGGCCGGGTGGTCCTCGGTACGATCCGGTCCTTGCAGCCGACGATGATCCCGCTGGTTCTGAGAGAGATCAATCGCCGGCATCCGGAATTAAGCGTCCGGGTGATCCAGGGCGATTCCGTCGAACTCCTGGACCAATTGAAGGCGGGCCGGCTCGACGGCGTCGCCCTGATCCGGCCGACTTCCGGCGGGTCAAGCCGGCTGTACTGGGAGGATCTGGCTGAGCAGCCGTTCGTGTTCGTCGCGCCGCCCGACAGTGAAGGTGAATCGATCGCGGCCTTGGTCCGGCGCTTCAACTGGCTGCAGTTCGACACCTCGTTGACCAGTGGGCGCGTGGCCGCGACCTACATGCGACGGATCGCACCTTCGATGACTCCCAAATTCGAACTCGAGTCGATCGAAGCGGTTCTGGCCATGGTCTCGTCCGGGCTCGGCGTTTCTATCATTCCCCAGGCCCGGGGGGCCATGGTCGACGCCTACCCCGTCCGCCAGATATCACTCGGAAAGAATGCGCCGACCCGCCAGATCGCCTTCGCCTGCCGCGGCCCCGACTTTGACAACCGGCGCGTTTCGGCACTCCGCGACGCCTTCAAGCTCAGCTATCAGTCTGTCATGGACTGATCTGGCGCAAGTCGCTACTCGCGTCCGACAGATGATGGCTCCAGACC
>CAZFQC010000045.1:12632-14462 GCA_964520795.1 uncultured Brevundimonas sp. | reverse complement strand
TGGAGCGGGCGGCGGGAATCGAACCCGCACGAAAAGCTTGGGAAGCTTTCAGGCTACCACTACATCACGCCCGCGGAGCCGGACGCAGCCTTAGGCGGAACGCCGCGGCGCATCAAGGCGCGATGCGTACCGGGGCCTCCGCCCGATGGACCACCACGCCGTCCACCACCGTCAGGACGGCCCGGCCGTTGAGAATGTCGGCGACGGGCGCGGTCATCAGGTCGACCGAGAAGGCGGTGAAGTCCGCCCGCTTGCCGACCTCGATCGTGCCCAGCTCGTCCTCGCGGAAGCTGGCGTACGCCGGCCAGAGGGTGAACATCTTGAGGGCCGTGGCCCGGTCGACAGCCTCGCCCGGCCGCCAGTCGGGACCCTGGAAGCCTTCCAGATCGGCGCGGGCGACGGCAGCGTAGAATTCGATCAGCGGATCGCCGCGCTCGACCGGAGCGTCGGACCCGCCGACCACGATCACCCCCCGGTCGACCAGGCTGTGCCAGGCATAGGCCCCGTCCAGCCGGGCGTCGCCGAGCCGGGCCGGCGCGAAATGGAAGTCGCCGATGGCGTGGCTGGGCTGCATCGAGGCGATGATCGGCAGGTGCTGGAACCAGTGATAGTCGGACGGCCGCAGGATCTGGGCGTGCTCGATGCGCCAGCGGACATCGGCCCCGTTCGGCCGGTCGGCGGCGGGGACGGCGCTGAGGGCCTGCTGGTACCACGCCGCCACCGAGGCATTGCCGCGATCGCCGATGGCGTGGGTGGCGATCTGGATGCCGCCGCGCAGGGCAGCCTCGTACAGGGGGACGATCTCCTCGCCGGTGATCTGCATCAGGCCGGTGGTGTCGGGCCGGTCGGCATAGGGTTCGAACAGGGCCGCGCCGCGCGAGCCGAGGGCGCCGTCGGCATAGTATTTGATCGCCCGGGTGATGATCCGGCCGTCGGCGACGCTGCGCGGGCCGCCCGCGATCAGCTCGGCCGCGCCGTCCGGTGTGATGCTGTTGTAGATGCGCAAGGGCGCCTCGCCCGCCTCGGCCATGGCCTCGAGCAGGGGAATGTCCCGCCAGGGCGCGCTCATGAAGTGGACGCCGGTCCAGCCATAGGCGGCCTCGACGCGGAAGCCGGCGCGATAGGCTGCGCGCAGGGCTTCGGGATCGGCCTGCGGCATCAGGCTGGCGACCAGTTGTTCGGCGGCGTCGACCAGCAGGCCCGTCGGCCGGCCGTCTGGCCCCTTGAGGATCTCCCCGCCCGACGGGGCCACGGTCGAGGCATCGATGCCCGCCGCGGCGAGGGCGGCGGAGGAGGCGGCCACGGCGTGGCCGTCGGCGCGGCCGAGCAGCACGATCCGGCCCGGCGCGGCGGCGTCCAGATCGGCGGCGGTCAGGAAGCGGGCCTCCGGCCAGTGGGTCTCGATCCAGCCGCGCCCGACGATGGGCCCTTCGGGGTTGGCCTCGGCCCAGGCGGTCAGCCGCGCCATGGCCTCGGCAACCGAGGCCGCGCCCTCGAGGTTCAGGGTCAGTTCGCGCCAGCCGACGCCGTCGAGGTGGGCATGGCCGTCGGTGAAGCCGGGGAAGAGGGTCGCGCCTTTCAGGTCGACGCCTTCAAACCGCCCGTAGTCCGGCATGTCGGCCCGGCGGCCGACAAAGATGATCCGGCCCTCCTGCACGGCGACCACCTCGGCGGTCGGGGCGGCATCGACGCCCGTATAGATCGCTCCGCCATAGTAGACGGTCTGGGCCTGTGCCGCGGACGCGCCGGCGGCCAGAAGCAGGGCGAGGGCGAGGGTGCGGATCATGCGGCGGCTCCGGTTTCAGAAGCGACGGGTGGAGCCGAAAGTCG
>CAZFQC010000045.1:0-12532 GCA_964520795.1 uncultured Brevundimonas sp. | reverse complement strand
TCAGGCCGCCGCCTTCTGTTTCCCGGCGAAGTTCCCGTAGAAGGTTTCACCCTTGGCGGCCATGTCGCGCAGCAGCTGCGGAACCTTGAAGCGGTCTCCGTAGCGGGCGGCGTAGTCGTCCGCCTGGGCCACGAAGGCCTTCAGGCCTGTCTGGTCGATCATGGTGATCGGGCCGCCGGTCCAGGGCGCGAAGCCCCAGGCCAGGATGGCGCCGACATCGGCCTCGCGCGGGTCGTCGATGACGCCCTCTTCCCAGCAGCGGGCGACCTCGACGGCCTGCCGGTACAACAGGCGCTGCTTCTGGTCCTCGACCAGCTCCGGCGTGGAGTCATTGATCTTCACCGGCGCCAGATCGGCCAGACCTGCCCAGATTTTCTTGGGCTTCTGGTCGTAGTCATAGAAGCCCATGCCGTTCTTGCGGCCGTAGCGGCCCAGCTCCTCGACCATCTTCTGGACGATCTGCGAGCCGGGCAGGGGCTGGTAGTTGTCGCCGAGGTCCAGCGCCGTCTGTCTGGCGATCTTGACCGACAGGTCCAGGGCCACGTCGTCGTGCATCTCCAGCGGACCACGGGGCATGCCGGTCATCCGGCCGATGTTGTCGATCAGGGCGGGGGCGTAGCCCTCTTCCAGCATGGCCATGCCCTCGGCGACATAGGTGCCGAAGCAGCGCGAGGTGTAGAAGCCGCGGCCGTCGTTGACGACGATCGGGGTCTTCTTGATCTTCATGACGTAGTCGAGCGACTTCGCGATCGCCGCCTCGCCGGTCTTCTCGCCGAGGATGATCTCGACCAGCATCATCTTGTCGACGGGCGAGAAGAAGTGGATGCCGATGAAGTCCTCGGGCCGCACGCTGGCCTCGGCCAGGCCGGTGATCGGCAGGGTCGAGGTGTTGGAGCCGAACACGGCTCCCGGGGCCAGCTGGGCCTCGGCGCGCTTCGTCACATCGGCCTTGATCTCGCGGTTCTCGAACACGGCCTCGATGACCAGGTCCGAGCCCTTGATCAGGTCGTAGTCGGTGGTGGCGGTGACGGAACCCAGCAGCGCGTCGAACTTCTCCTGGGTGATCTGGCCGCGCGAAAGGCGCTTCTTGAGCAGGTCGGCGACGTGGGCCTTGCCCTTGTCGGCGTCCTCCTGGGTGCGGTCGATCAGGATGGTTTCGATCCCGGCCAGCGCCTGCACATAGGCGATGCCCGCGCCCATCATGCCGGCGCCGATGACGGTGACCTTCTTCGGATCGGACCTGGGCACGCCCGCGGGACGGACGGCACCCTTGTCGAGCTCCTGCTTGGACAGGAACAGGCTGCGGATCATGGCCTGGGCCTGCGGTGTCATCAGGGTCTTGATGAAGTAGCGGGTCTCGATGCGCAGGGCCGCGTCCATCGGCACCTGGATGCCTTCATAGACGGCCTTCATCAGGTTCAGGACGGCGGGGTAGTTGCCATAGGACTGCTTGCGCAGCATGGCGTTGCCCACGAGGAAATTCTGGATGCCGGCCGGGTGGTAGGGGCCGCCGCCGGGCTGTTTGAAGCCCTTGTCGTCCCACGGCTGGACGGCCTTGCCGCCGCCCTTGATCCACGCCTTGGCGGCGTCGACTTCGCCGCCCTTGGCGACCACTTCGTGCACCACGCCCGCGCCTTTGGCGTCGTTCGGACGCCAGGACGAGCCGGCGCTCATCGCCGTCATCGCCGCCTGCACGCCGATCAGGCGCGTCAGCCGCTGGGTGCCGCCGCCGCCGGGGAACAGGCCGACCTTGATCTCGGGCAGGCCGAGCTGGATCTTCGAGTCATCAGCAACCACGCGATAGTGACAGGCCAGCGTCAGTTCGAGGCCGCCGCCCAGCGCCAGACCGTTGATCGCTGCGGCGACCGGCTTGCCGCAGGTCTCCAGCGCGCGCAGGGCGCCGTTCAGCTTCCAGCCCGCGTCATAGGCGTCCTGCAGCGAACCCCCGGCCAGCATGCCGCCGGCCATGTCGCCGAGGTCGGCGCCGGCGCAGAAGCCGCTCGCCTTGCCCGAGGTCAGGACCGCGCCCTTGATGGCATCGTCGGTCTTCACCCGTTCAACCCACTGCGGAATCTCGGCCATCACGCCCGAGGTCAGGGTGTTCATCGACCGTCCGGGGACGTCGAAGGTGATCAGGGCAATGCCGTCGGCGTCGACGTCGATCTTGAAGTTTTCCATGGTCAAAATCCTCAGACGCGTTCGATGACAGTGGCGGTGCCCATGCCGCCGCCGATGCACAGGGTGATCAGGGCGGTCGACTTGTCGGAGCGCTCCAGCTCGTCGAGGGCGATGCCGGTGATCATGGCGCCGGTGGCACCGAGCGGGTGGCCCATGGAGATGCCGCCGCCGTTCACGTTCATCCTGTCGTGCGGGATGTCGAGCGCCTGCATGTAGCGCAGCACCACGGCGGCGAAGGCCTCGTTCAGCTCCCACACGTCGATGTCGGCGGTGGTCATGCCGAGTTTGGCCAGCAGCTTCTTCGTCACGAACTCGGGGCCGGTCAGCATGATCGAGGGCTCGGAGCCGATCGAGGCGGCGCCGACGATGCGGGCGCGCGGCTTGAGGCCGAGGGCCTGGCCGGCCTCGAGCGTGCCGATCAGGACGCCGGCGGAGCCGTCGACGATGCCCGAGGAGTTGCCGGGTGTGTGGACGTGGTTGACCCGCTCGACCTCGGGGTAGCGCTGGTTGATCACGCTGTCGAAGGCCATCTCGCCCATCATGGCGAAGGAGGGGTTGAGGCCGCCCAGCGACTGCATGTCGGTGTTGGGGCGGATGGTCTCGTCGCGGTCCAGCTGGACCAGGCCGAGCTGGTTCTTCACCGGGATGACCGATTTCGAGAACCGGCCGTCGGCCCAGGCCGCGGCGGCGCGCTTGTGGCTTTCCATGGAGTAGGCGTCGACGTCGTCGCGGCTGAAGCCGTATTTCGTCGCGATCATGTCGGCCGAAACGCCCTGCGGCACGAAATAGGTCGGGAAGGCGCTGGACGGATCCACCGGCCAGGCGCCGCCGTCGGAGCCCATGGGCACCCGGCTCATGGCCTCGATGCCGCCGCCGACGGCGAAGTCGGCCTCGCCGGCCTTCACCTTGGCCGCGGCCATGTTCACGGCCTCGAGGCCCGAGGCGCAGAAGCGGTTGACCTGGACGCCGGCCGTGGTCTGGGCCCAGCCGGCCGAGAGGACGGCGGTGCGGGCGATGTCGGCGCCGAGTTCGCCCACCGGGGTGACGCAGCCGAGGATGACGTCGTCGACCTTTGAGGTGTCGAGGTCGTTGCGGTCGCGCAGGGCCTCCAGCACCTGGGTGGCAAGGCTGAGGCCCGTGATCTCGTGCAGGGACCCGTCTTTCTTGCCCTTGCCGCGCGGGGTGCGCACGGCGTCATAGATATAGGCCTCGGCCATGGGAGTCGGTCTCCAATAAGGACGGATTCGAGCGGTTGGAGCCAGAAACGCTACGTTTACGTCAACGTCAAGTATTTTGACGGTAGCGGCCAGCGGGTTGTGTGATCCGCAACGGGCCAAACGCTCCTGACATGTCGGCCGGCGGGCGCAAATGGGGCCGAGTTCCGCGAACGACTCTCAGCTTGTGGCACCAAGGGAACGCGCCTGTTGTCCGCGACTTAATCCCGCCGGACACGCTCGGTGTCTGGAGGAGACGGTCATGGCCCAGAACTACGAAGAAATGGACGCGATCGCCATGCTGAAGGCCGATCACCGCAAGGTGGAGGAGATCTTCGCTGCGTTCGAAAAGGCGACCTCGAAGGCGAGAAAGCAGGCGCTTGCAGAGCAGGCCTGCCTCGAGCTGAAGGTCCATACGGTGCTTGAGGAGGAGGTTTTCTACCCGGCCTGCCGCGGCAGGATCGAGGAGGACCTGCTCAACGAGGCCTATGTCGAGCACGACGGTGCCAAATTGCTGATCAACGACATCGAGTCCGGCGGCCCGGACGAGGACTTCTATGACGCCAAGGTCAAGGTGCTGTCCGAGATGATCGAGCACCACGTCGAGGAGGAGGAAAAGCGGTCCGAGGGCATGTTCGCCCAGGCCCGCGCCGCCGGTCTCGACATGGACGCACTCGCCGAGGCCATGCGGGCCCGCAAGCGGACGGCGATGGAGGAATTCCAGGCCGGCAAGCCCGCCGAGACCCTGACCCTCGAAGGCGACGATACGGAAAAGGCGCTGATCGACACCCCGCCGGGTGCCGACGCGCGCTGATCGAAATCAGGGAACGGCGCCGGAGTCGGTGCGCTATGATCGCGCATTCCACGGAGGCCCCATGCGTCGTTCCCTGATCCTTGCGTTCGCCCTGGCGGCCAGCCTGTCTGCGCCTGCCTGCGCGGTGCCGGTCGCGGGGTGGCCGGATGAGCCGATGCGGGTCGCCGCCCCGCCCGGGGAGGTCCCGGCCCGTCTGCTGGCGGCCCACAACGTCGAACGGGCCCGGGTCGGAACACCCGCACTGCGCTGGGACGACGCCCTCGCCGCGGAAGCCGGGGTGTGGGCGCGCGAACTGGTGGACACCGGTCGCTGGGAGCACGATCCGGCGATGCATGGCCACGGGGAGAACCTGTGGACCGGCTGGGGCGACAGGGTCTGGACGCCCGAGGAAATGGTCGGCGAATGGATCGCCGAGAAGCGCGACTACAGGCACGGCGTGTTTCCGGACGTCAGCCGGACGGGGCAATGGACGGCCGTCGGCCACTACACCCAGATCGTCTGGCGCGGGACGACCCATGTGGGCTGTTCCATTGCCTCACGCGGCAATCGATCGGTTCTGGCCTGCCGCTATTCCCCGCCGGGCAATGTCGACGGCCGCCGCGCCTTCTAGCCCGCCGTTCTAGCTGACGTAGCCGGCCTGCATCAGTTCGGCGATGTGGACGATGGCGATCGGGCGGTCGGCCTCGACCACCAGCAGGGTGGCGATCTTGTTCTGGGTCATCAGATCGACGGCGTCGCTCATCCGGGCGTCGGGCGCAATCACGCGGGGATGAGGGGACAGGACGTCGGCGGCGGTCAGCCCGGTCACGTCTCGGGCGAAGGCCCGCCGCAGGTCCCCGTCCGTGATGATCCCGGCAAGGGTGCCATCCTCATTGAGAACCGCCGCGGCTCCCTTGCGGCCCTCTGTGATGGTCGAGACCACTTCAGCAAAGGACGCCGAGGCCTGAACAGTGGCCGGGGCGGGCGGACGATCGCCCATCCATTCGCGCACGCTCTGGAGGCTCATGCCCAGCTTGCCGCCCGGGTGATGCAGGCCGAACGCCTCGGCGGTGAAACCGCGCCGGTCCATCAGCACCATGGCCAGGGCGTCGCCGAGGGCCAGGGTCATCAGGGTAGAGGTCGTGGGCGCCAGGCCGTTGGGGCAGGCCTCCGCGACCTGCGGCATGGTCAGACAGACCTCTGACGCCCGACCGAGGAAACTGCCGGGCCGCTGGGTCATGCCGATGACCGGAATGCCCTCGCGCTGGCAGTAGATCAGCGGATCACGGAGTTCGCGGCTTTCACCCGAGTTGGAAATGGCCAGCAGGGTGACGTCCTTGCGCAGCATGCCCAGGTCGCCGTGGCTCATCTCGGCCGGATGGACGAAGAAGGCGTTGGTTCCGGTCGAGGCGAGGGTGGCGGCGATCTTTCCGCCGATATGGCCCGACTTGCCCATGCCGGTGACGACCAGATAGCCGGATCGCGCAAGGATGATGTCGCAGGCGCGGGCGATGCCGTCGTCCAGGCCGGCTTCCAGCGCCTGGAGCGCCGCTATGTTGAGCCGGATGACCTCCCGTGCCCGGGCGGTCATCGTGGCGGGATCGGCGGACAGGGGGGGCGAGGCGGCGTCGGTCATGGGTCGGATTTGGCCCATCCGGAGCGGTTTCACAATCCGTCGGGCGAGCCGGACCGGTTGCTGCGTTGCGAGAAAAATCGGCGAGGGGCTCAACCTTTGCCGGACGGGTGCGTTGAAACAGCCATGCGGACCTCAAATCTGAACACCGACGGCGCCGCCGCGCCCGCCGAGTCGCTCTCGCATTTGCCGCCGCCGCCGGTCTCCCTGAAGCAGCCCGCCCTGTTTCTGGACATGGACGGTGTCCTTGCCCCGCTGGCGGCCACGCCGGACGCCGTAACCCCCGATCCGCGGCGCACGGCGGTGCTGCGCCGGCTGGCGACGCGGCTGGATGGACGGGTGGCGATTATCAGCGGCCGCACCCTCGCCGAGATCGACCGGATCGCGGAGCGCGCCTCCGCATCCGCCTCGGGCGTGCACGGGCTGGAGCGCCGGCGGGCCGACGGATCGTTGGACCACGCCGATGCCGCCCCGGCGGTCCGCGAGGCCGTCGTCGCCTTCGAGCGCTTCGCCCGCGACCGCCCCGGCATGATCGTGGAGGACAAGGCGCTGTCGGCGGGCCTGCACTTCCGCGGCGCGCCGACCGAGGCCGCCGCGGCCGAGGCCCTGGCCCGCAGCCTCGCCGCCGAAACCGGGCTGACGCTGCAGCCCGGCCAGCTGGTAGTCGAACTGAAGACGCCGGGAACGGACAAGGGCACGGCGCTCAGGGCCTTCATGCAGGAGTCGCCGTTCGTGGGAGCCATTCCCGTCATGCTGGGCGACGACCTCACCGATGAGGACGGGTTCCGGGCCGCTGCCGATCTGGGCGGCTTCGGGGTGCTGATCGGCCCGCAACGCCGGACCGCCGCCACCTTCGGCCTGCCGGATGTGGACGCTGTCCTGACATGGCTGGACGCCGTCGAGGTGCGCCCATGACTCCGAACCTGGATCTCGCGCCGATCGGCAACTGCACGATCAGCGCCCTGATCGACCGGGACGGCCGCTATGTCTGGGCCTGCGCGCCGCGCGTCGACGGCGATCCGGTGTTCTCGGCCCTCATGGACGGGACCGATCCCGGGCACGGCTTCTGGGACATCGAACTCGAGGGACAGGCGACGGTCGAACAGGCCTACATCCGCAACACGCCCGTTCTCCGGACGGTCCTGACGGCCGGCGACGGCGGGGCGGTCGAGATCATCGATTTCGCGCCGCGCCACCCGAAACACAGCCGCACCTATCGACCCCTGGCCTTCGGTCGCATCGTCCGGCCGCTCAGCGGATCGCCGCGCATCCGCGTGCGCCTGCGGCCGTCCGCCGACTGGGGTGCCCGCCGGGCCGGGACGACGAACGGTTCGAACCACATCCGCTATCTGTGCACGGACGTGACCTTCCGGCTGACGACCGACTGTCCGGTATCCCACATCCTGAACGAACGAATCTTCCGCCTTGAGCGGTCTCACGCCTTCTTCTTCGGGCCGGACGAGGGTTACGACCAGGACGTCGGCCCCGGCCTCTCCGCCGCCCTCGACCGCACCGTGGCCTATTGGCAGGACTGGGTCCGCACCCTCTATCTGCCGCTGGACTGGCAAGAGGCGGTGATCCGCGCCGCCATCACCCTGAAGCTCTGCGCCTATGAGGAAACCGGCGCGATCGTCGCGGCCATGACCACCTCGGTGCCCGAGTTCCCCGAGAGCGGGCGCAACTGGGACTATCGCTACTGCTGGATTCGCGACGCCTACTATGTGGTGCGGGCGCTGAACCGGCTCGGTGCTGTCGACCTGCTGGAGAACTACCTCGGCTATCTGCGCAATCTGGTCGACGCCTCCGCCGGCGGCCACGTCCAGCCGGTCTATGGCGTCGGGCTGGAAGAGGACATCGACGAGCGGATCACCGGGACGGTCGCCGGCTATCGCGGCATGAAACCGGTCCGGGTCGGCAACCAGGCGCGCGAGCATCTGCAACACGACGTCTACGGACAGATCGTCCTGCCCCTGGTCCAGGCCTTCTACGACCAGCGCCTGCTGCGTCCCGGCACGATCGACGACTTCCACGCCCTCGAAAAGGTCGGCGACCGCGCCTTCGCCATGCACGACCAGGTCGACGCCGGCCTGTGGGAGTTCCGCACCATCGCCCGGGTGCACACCTATTCCTCGGTCATGTGCTGGGCCGCCTGCGACCGACTGGCCAAGGCGGCGGATCACATGGGTCTGACCGATCGCGCCCTGTTCTGGAACGAGCGGGCCACACTCATCCGTGAACGGATCGAGACGGAGGCGTTCCTGCCTGACGAAGGCCGGTTCGCCGCCAGCTTCGGCAACCGGGAGCTGGACGCCTCGCTGCTGCAGCTGACCGACCTCGGCTTCCTCGACGCCCGCGATCCGCGTCAGGTGGCGACCTTCGACGCCATCGAGCGCGACCTGAAGAAAGGCCCCTATCTGTTCCGCTACATCGAGGCGGACGATTTCGGCGAGCCGGAGACGGCCTTCAACTTCTGCACCTTCTGGTTCATCGAAGCCCTGCACCAGAACGGGCGCGACGCCGAGGCGCGCGAGATCTTCGAGGAGATGCTCAGCCGGCGGACCCACGCCGGCCTGCTGTCCGAGGACCTGTCGCTGGGCGACAAGGAGCTGTGGGGCAACTATCCGCAGACCTACTCCCTCGTCGGCATCATCAACTGCGCCGTCCTGCTCAGCCGGTCGTGGACGGACGCACGATGACGGCTTCGCTCACGAGATCGCGATGGCACCCTGAAGGCTGCGCGGGCGTTCTGGTGCCATGGGCCGTCTGATCGTCGTCTCCAACCGGGTGTCCGCGCCGAAGGACCCCGCCGCCGGCTCGACCGGCGGCCTGGCCATGGCGCTGTCGGCTGCCCTGCGAAAATACGACGGCCTGTGGTTCGGCTGGTCGGGGGAGACGGTCGAGCAGTTCACCGGCGAGCTGAAGTTGGAGGACCGCGCCGGGGTCACGGTCGCCCTGGTCGACCTGGAAGCCCAGGACGTCGACGAATACTACAACGGCTATGCCAACAAGACGCTGTGGCCGTTGTTCCATCACCGGGTCGATCTGACCGCCTGTGAACGGTCCTATGGCGAGGGCTATGAGCGCACCAACGCCCGGTTCGCCGAGGTCCTTGCACCCCTGATCCAGCCGGACGACATCATCTGGATCCACGACTACCACATGATCCCCCTGGCCCGGGATCTGCGGCGACTGGGCGTGAACAACCGGATCGGCTTCTTCCTGCACACGCCCTGGCCCGTGCGGCAGTTGCTGGTGACCCTCCCGCACCATCGCCGTCTGGTTGAGGCGATGTTCGACTATGATCTCATCGGCTTCCAGACCCGGGAATGGCTGGACCTTTTCCGCGACTATGTGGCCTCCGAGCCCAGCGTGCACGGCAGGCTGATGTCGAATGACGCGATGGAGGCCTTTGGCAAGACGGTGCAGACCGGGGTTTTCCCGATCGGCATCGACGTCGACGGCTTCATCGCGGCGCGAAACTCGCCGGCGGGCAACCGGACCTATGACCGGATGGCGGCCTCCGCGGCCTTCCGGACCCTGATGGTGGGCGTCGACCGTCTCGACTACTCCAAGGGACTGGAGGAGCGGCTGCTCGGCTATGAGCAGTTCCTCGGGACCCACCCGGAGATGCGTTCTGAAGTCCTGCTCCTGCAGGTCACGCCGATCTCGCGGGATGAGGTCGACAGTTACCAGGACATCCGGGGGCGGCTGGATGCGCTCGCCGGGCGGATCAACGGCGCCTATGCCGAGATGGACTGGCAACCGATCCGTTATCTGAACCGCACCTACCGCCGCGACCAGCTGGCCGGCATCTATCGCGCCGCACGGGTCGGGCTGGTGACTCCGCTGCGCGACGGCATGAACCTGGTCGCCAAGGAATATGTCGCAGCCCAGAACCCGGACGATCCCGGCGTGCTGGTCCTGTCGCGGTTCGCCGGGGCCGCCGAGCAGATGGGCGAGGCCCTGCTGGTCAACCCCTTCAGCCGGGAGGAGCTGTCAGACGCCATCCAGCGCGCCCTGACCATGCCGCTGGAAGAGCGGAAGCGGAAATGGGACTGCCTGATGCGGGTGGTGCGCGACACCGATGTGGGGATCTGGCGGGACGATTTCGTCTCGACCCTGCGGACCATCGAACGCGCGGCTGGCGGCGACGACGCACCGGTCGCCGCCCCCGATCAGGCGGCCTGAGCGCGGCTCAGTAGATTTCGAACAGGCCGGCGGCGCCCATACCACCCCCGACGCACATGGTGACCACGCCGTATCTGGCGCCGCGCCGCTTGCCCTCGATCAGGACGTGGCCGGTCATCCGGGCCCCGGACATGCCGTAGGGGTGGCCGATGGAGATGGCACCGCCCGAGACGTTGAGCCGGTCGTCGGGAATGCCCAGCCGGTCGCGGCAGTAGAGCACCTGCACGGCGAAGGCCTCGTTCAGCTCCCAGATTCCGATATCGTCGATGGTCAGGCCGTGGCGCTTGAGCAGCTTGGGCACGGCGAAGACCGGACCGATGCCCATTTCGTCGGGCTCGCAGCCGACGACGGCCATGCCGCGATAGGCACCCAGCGGCTGCAGGCCGTGCCGGACCGCCTCGCCCGCCTCCATGATGACGCTGGCCGAGGCTCCGTCGGACAGCTGGCTGGCGTTGCCTGCGGTGATGAACTGGCCCTGTTCGACCGTCTCGCCGGAGCCGAAGACCGGCTTCAGCGACTTCAGGCCTTCAAGCGTGGTGTCGGCGCGGTTGCCCTCGTCCTTCGACAGGGTGATCGCCTTGCGGGAAGTCTCGCCCGTCGCCTTGTCCATGACCAGCATGGTCGTGGACATGGGCGCGATCTCGGCGTCCAGCCGGCCGTCAGCCTGGGCCTGGGCCGTGCGCTGCTGGGAGCGGAGGGCGTATTCGTCCTGGGCGTCGCGGCTGATGTCGTAGCGGCGGGAGACGATCTCGGCGGTCTCCAGCATCGACATATAGATGTGCGGTGCCAGCTTCAGAAGCTCCTCGTCCTTGCCGCGGTAGAGGTTCATGTTCTGGTTCTGGACCAGCGAGATCGACTCCAGTCCGCCGCCGACCACGACCTTCTGCTGGTCGAAGATGACCTGCTTGGCCGCCGTGGCGATGGCCATCAGGCCCGAGGCGCACTGGCGGTCCAGGCTCATGCCCGCGGTGGTCACCGGCAGGCCGGCGGCCAGGGCCGCCTGGCGCGCCACATTGGTGCCGGTCGAGCCCTGCTGCAGGGCCGCGCCCATGACCACATCCTCGACCTCGGCCGGGTCGATGCCGGCGCGGGCCACGGCATGGCGGATGGCGTGCCCGCCCAGCTGCTGGGCCTGGGTGTCGTTGAACGCCCCGCGATAGGCCCGACCGATCGGGGTGCGGGCGGTGGAGACGATGACGGCTTCGCGGGACATCCGGAGATTCCTTTGTTGGTGCGCTCACACTCGCGACGTGGTCGCTCGCTGCCTTGGCGCGGATTGTGGATCGACCCTAGGCCCTTGCCGTGGGGTCAAGGCAAGGGGTCAGCGATGCGCTTGCTGGGCTTTTGCAAGTTCGACCATCCCCTGGGCGGCACCCATCTCGGGGACGATCTCGCCCGTGCGGTCCGAAATCTCGGCGAAGCGGGCGGCGACCTGCTCCGGGGCGTCCTCGCCGACGGCGCGGATGCCCCGGGTCAGGGTGACATAGGCGCGTTCGAAGCCGCCGGCCCCGGCGGTCAGGATGCAACGGCTGGGCGCGTCCTCGCTGACCAGATGCAGCAGCCCGGGCGAGACGGTCTCGGGCCCGAGAAGCTCCAGCGGCAGGCGGGCGCCGAGGTCCTCGGTCATGCGGGTGTGGGCGGTCGGAGCCAGGCAGTTCACCCGGATATCGTTCTTCGCGCCCTCGATCGAAAGGGTCTGCATCAGGCCGACGAGGGCCATCTTGGCCGCGCCATAGTTGGACTGTCCGAAATTGCCGTACAGGCCCGACGAGGAGGTGGTCATGACGATGCGGCCGTAGTTGGCCTCGCGCATGATGTCCCAGACCGCCTTGGTGCAGTGGACGGCGCCCATCAGATGGACGTCCATGACGAAGCGGAAATCTTCCAGTTCCATCTTGGCGAAGGTCTTGTCCCTCAGGACGCCGGCATTGTTCACCAGGATGTCGATCCGGCCCCATTTCTCCATGACGGCGGCGACCATGGACTGGACGGCGGCATGGTCGGTGACCGAGGCGGCGTTGGCCATGGCCTCGCCACCCGCGGCGACGATCTCGGCCACGACTGATTCGGCGGCGGTCGCCGATCCGCCCGAGCCGTCACGCGCGCCACCCAGGTCGTTGACGACCACTTTTGCGCCGCGCTTCGCCAGGGCGAGGGCATGTTCCCGCCCCAGGCCGCCTCCGGCCCCCGTCACGATCGCCACCCGTCCGTCAAACCGCATCGTCATCGCATTGCTCCTCCTGCCGCAGGACGCTTCCTAGCAGCCGTTCCGCTCCGGGAAACCCGGACTTTGTGTTGAAACGGCGCCACAGTCGCCGCATTCGTAGCGAAAATCAGGAACCTGGATGCCACATTCTCGTTCGGACTGGCGACCGCCCCGTATAGACGGGGATTTCGGGCAATAACTGACAACGAGGGATATGATGAAGGTGAAACTTCTCGCCGGTGTTGCGATCGCGGGGCTGCTTGCCGCCGGCGTCGCCAATGCCGAGCCGAACGGCTGGTACGGCGCGATCGATGCGGGTT
>CAZFQC010000044.1:0-14469 GCA_964520795.1 uncultured Brevundimonas sp. | reverse complement strand
GGGGGCGGCGGCACATAGGCCGGCTCGTCCGCGCCGAACGCATAGCGCAGGCCCACCGTCAGGGTGTGGCTTTGATCGTATTCGCCGTTCCATTCGCCCTGGGCGCTGGTCGGCAGGGTCACCGACGAGTCAAACGTCACGTCGCCCGACAGATAGCGGTAGGTCAGGTCCAGCGTCGTCTTTTCGCCCATCCGGTAGCCGAAGCCGGCCAGGGCCTGGAAGGCGAGGTTGGGACGGGTGTCGTCGATCGTCAGCGTGACGTTGCGACGGTCCTGGATGGTGCCTGCGGTCTGGGTCTTGATCCGGTTGATGCCGACGCCGACGCCCGCGAACGGACGGAAGGCGCTGTCCGCGCTGCCGAAATCATAGATCAGGTTGGCGAAGAGGGTCGTCGACCGCATCCGGCCGCCGGGATCTTCACAGGGGCCCGTGGCCGGGGTGAAGTTGCAGAGGGCGACAGGTTCGCCGGCGGCGCCCGTCATGTCTGCGCGGCCGATCCGGCCGAAGTCATTGGAGCGGTAGCCGATCTCGCCTTCCACACGCCAGTTGTCGTCGAGGCGGTAGCCGAGGCGGGCGAACGCGGCCCAGTCGTCTTCAACCTCGAAGTTCCACTTCAGAGTGGTCGAAGACTCGGCGTTGACCGTGTCGAACATGTGATAGCCGGCGTCGACGCCGCCATACCAGCCAGTCGGCTCGGCCGACGCTCCTGTAGCCATGGCGGCGCAGAGCGCTGCGAGGCTGACACCCAAACTGCGGTTCATAGATATTTATCCCTCTTGACGAACGGTCCCGTGAGGAAACCTTACATGAGACTTGCTCTGATTGACAGTTCGATACGGAACTGCGTCGAGTCGCGTTGCCCGGTGTAGCCCCGTTGCCACATTCGCGCCTTTAACGGGAAGTGCTGTTATCTGGTTCCCCAACGCGATGCATTATACCCACGCTGTGTAACCGAACGGCGACGCCCGGTGCTGGCCGGAGGCCGTAACCGCCCGAATTGCCGTCTAGGGCAGGTTGAGAGACGGCGGCCGGAGGTCGAGCGAGAAGCTCTCATCATCCATGGATAGGGCGGGATGGTAGTCCGTCCGCGCGCGCAGGCGGTCTCCCCACCGGGCCTTCATCCGGTCCGCGGCGCGTTCCAGCCGCTCGACCTCTCCAGGCTTGCCCGGGCCGCCGCGGGAGGCTGACTCGAGGTGCACGAGACGCGCGTGGGGGGTCCAGACGTTCTGCAGACCGGCCTGCTGGAGCCGCAGGCACAGGTCGACGTCATTGAAGGCGATCGGGAATTCCTCTGCGTCAAACCCCGAAACGGCGAGGAATTTCCGACGCTCGATCACCAGACAGCCGGCGGTCACCGCATCGACATTGCGAGTGACCAGCAGGCGGCTCTGGGGGCCGGGCGTCCGGGCGGGCACGCCGCGAAGTTCATGGCCGGCGATGCCCAGTCGGCCGAGGCCGAGAACAACGCCCGCATGCTGGATCCGGCCGTCGGGGTAGAACAACTTGGCCCCGACCGCGCCCGTCTCCGGCCTGACCGCCAGGGCGACCATCTCCGTCAGCCATTGCGGCTCCATGATCAGCATGTCGTCGTTCATCAGGACGAGCAGGTCTGAATCGGTCGCCGCGGCGGCCTGATTGTTCAGCGCCGAATGGTTGAAGGGGGCAGGGTCGCGGATCACCGAGATGCGCGGGTCCGGCAGCAGGTTGGCGGCCAGCAGTTCGGGCTCTGCCGATCCGGACTCGCTGTTGTCCACGACGATCAGGTCGAGCTTTTCATAGTCTGTCACATGCAGGATGCCCGCCACACAGGCGCACAGCAGGTCCGGCCGGTCGCGGGTCGGCACGATTACTGTCACGGCGGGCTGTTCGGCGAGCGGCCAGTGAATGCGGTTCAGCCCGTTGTCCTCCGAACGCACATCCGCCCGGACCCCACGCCGGGTCAGATGCTCCTGGACGGCGAGTCGGCGCGCCTCGGCGGTCAGCGCCCGGCGCCGCTGCGAGAAACTGCGCCCGCCCGGAAAGGACCGCCAGTGATAGAGAACCTGCGGGACATGCGCGATCGCCCCGGCCGGAGCGACCTCCGTCAGGCGCAGCAGGAAGTCGTGGTCCTGGGCGCCGTCGAAGCGCGACTGGAACCCGCCGACCGATCTCGCCAGTTCGGTCCGCACCGCGAGCAGGTGATTGACGAAATTCTGGCTCAGAAGCCGCTCGTAATTGAAAGGTGTCTTGAACACCGGGCCGGCGCGTCGTCCGGCCAGATCAATACTGTCCTCATCGGAATAGGCGATCTGCACGCCGGGATCTCTGAAGGGCTCGAGGATCAGGCCCACCGCCTCGGGCCGCAGCAGATCATCGTGATCCATGAAACAGACGATGGACCCGCGCGCCATCGCCAGGGCGGCGTTGGTCGCGGCCGAAATTCCCTTCGACTTGGGCAGGCGCACCAGTTGAACCCGCGGGTCCGTCGCCGCCCGGTCCAGAACCTCGAGGGCACCCTTCGTCAGTGAGCCGTCATCGGCGATGCAAAGCTCGAGCGCATGGTGCGTCTGGGACAGCACCGACCGGATCGCCGCATGCAGGAGCATCGGCGGCGGGTCCCGCACGGGCATGATGACCGAGACAAGGACCTCCGAGGCCGCGGGGGCCGGAAGGGGGTTCTGCCGCAACCAGGTGTGATAGCTGCCGCGCGCGATCCCCTGCGCCGGGCGGGCCTGCACCGGCCAGGCCCGCTTCAGGGCCAGGTCGAAGCCAACGCCACGGACGAGTTCGATGATCAGGATCTCCGTCGAGGAGACCGGCTTGATGGTCAGCTCGCGCGGCTGGGTCGAAAAGCCATAGGTGCGCAGTATGGCCGGGGCCCGGTCCAGTCGCAGCACCAGCCCCCGGTTCGCGCTGACGCTGCCCCCGGCGAGGAACAGATCGTGGGCGCCCACGGCGCAGATCACCGAATCCGCCGAGGCCTTGATCAGGACCCGGCTGGGCCAGAGCCAGGGTTCCCCATGCCCCGGCGACGTCAGCCGGAAGTCTTCAAGGGTGTGCATGCCGCCTGCCGGGCGAAGGGCCATGCGGCGCAGCGCCCACTCCAGGCGCGTCAGCCAGAACTGCAGCGCCAGGAGGTCGCCCAACAACAGCAGCAGCAGGACGAGCGCCTTCAGAAACACCCGCCCCGCGGGGTGGGGAAAGTCGGACGCAAAGGCTGCCGGGTTCCGGTAGAGCTTGCGGGTTCGGGACTTCAGCCGGGCCAGGCCTGCATGCACGCGGAACATCAGGCGACACCCTGCGGGATGAGCGGCGGGATGTTGGCGAAGGCGTCGCTGACCCGGTCATGGGCCGCCGTCGCCAGTGCAAACCGGGTCTCCGGCGCGTCGACCAGGGCCTCGATCGCCGCCGTCCAGGCTTCCACCGTCATGGGCAGCAGGCGTCCGTCGACGCCGTCCCGCACATAGCCGGCATAGACCGGGGCGTCGGCATAGAGGCCCGCAGCGCCGAGACGGGCCGCATCGAGGAATTTGACCGGGGCCCTCGCCCGGTTGACGGCGGTGTCGAACAGCGGTGCGAGCATGATCGAAGCCTGCCTCTTCGCCTGCGTCCTTCGATAGGCCGGCCACGGAATGTCGGGAAAGACATCGACCGTATCGAGCCGGACGGCCCGGGGCGCAAGTCCGGCGTCGCCGGAAATCTCGAACCGGATGTCCGGTCGTCTCGCGGCCAGGGCCGTCGCGATCTGCATCACGAACGCCCGCTCGCGCCGGTGGGTCGGACCGCCGTGATAGACCACAAGGCAGGGCGGGTTCCGCTCCGGCGTCCGCGGCTGTTCCGTGGGATGCGGCTCGAGGACCCGCGTCCGCGGCCCCGGACAGGTGGCGGCCAGGACCGGCGAGGTGACCCAGATCGCCGAGGTGAGGGCACCCAGGCGGGCTCCGTGCCGGCCATGGTCCCGCAGGATCCGGCCGCGCGCGGCGGCGGGAAGGGTTCGGTCCCGCACCATGGCGGGAAGGTCGTCGTCGATGAACAGGACCACGCCCTTCAGCCGGTCGATCCTCTGCTCGAGCGCGCGCAGCCAGGCCGACGAGACATAGCGACAGACGATCACCAGCAGGCCGCCCTGGGCCAGGATCGGCACATCGTCGGGCGAGGTTTCCAGATCGACGATCGCCCACGGCAGGTTGTCGCCCGCCGCCTCAAGTCCCGGCCGGAGGAAATAGTCCACACTGGCGTTGGCGCCCGACTGCAGCACGAGAACCCCGCCTGCCGCGCCCGGCGCAGCCTCGCGGCCCGGCGTTACGGGATCAACGCGCCCACCCGTCAACAGCAGCCAGCGTCGGTGCAGCAACACACCGGCCTGGGCAAGACGCGCCCGGAGCGAGCGCCGAGCGGTATGATCTGTATGCAGACGGTCCGGGACGAGGGCGGCAGGCGGCCGGGGGTCGGTGACCGGATTTTGGCCTGCCCCCGACACGCCGGATCACGCCCCCGCTTCGAGGACGAAATGGAAGTCCTTGGTGTTCGGGACCGCGAAGATCTCGAACGACGAAAACCCGAGCGTGTCGCAGGCGTGACGCAGCAGGTCGGCCATATTGTCGGGCGTATAGAAATGGACGTGGATGGAGCGCTTCTCACGGATCCACAGGGCGGTGTCGGCACCCCGGACGGTCTTTTTCACATAGCGCTCATAGTGGGCTTCGGTCGGTTCCCAGATGTCCCGCGCGTCCTCATCGATGAAATCCCCGAGCGGGCAGGCATCCTGGCGGTAGTCCTTGGCGCCGCCCAGCTCCGGCACGACCGCGAGAATCCGCCCCCCCGGCCGCAGCCTGGTCTTCCAGTGCCGCAGGTGGCCGAGCGGGTTGGCGAGGTGTTCGAACACATGGCTCGAGAAGATGAAGTCCAGACTGCCCTCCCCGACGGGCAGGGCCGCGGCGGTGCCCTCGACATAGTCGTCCCACAGGGCGGGATCCATGTCGGGCTGGTCGCCGTAAAGCTCGATCCAGCGCTCGGGCGATTTCTGCTGTTCGACATAGACCACCGAGGTCACCCCGGGCGGGGTTCCGACCCGGATCTGCGGCCGCGGGCCGGGGCCGATCTCGACGCCTTGCCCGCCGGCCATGGCCAGCAGCTTCTTGCGGTCCAGAACCCGGCTGACGCCGAGGAAGACGGGCCCCGACCCTTCCGGCGCCTCCAGTACCAGGGTTGCCGTTTCGTCGAGGACATCGGCTGCGGACGGCCAGGGCAGCAACACGTCCTGCAGGGCTCCGCCGAGGGCCAGGGTGCGTTCCTCGAGAACCTCGTCACCGCGGGTGAAACGGGTCTTCAGCACGCCGCGCGCCTTGCCGTGGGCCATGGCCGTCCAGCCGCAGCTCGCCGGCCGTTGCCGGACGGGGTGATAGGCCAGGGCCCCCGGAATCACGATCCGCGCGCCTGGCTGCAGCAGCAGGCCACGCCACTGCTCCGCGCCGATCTTCAGTTTGAGCAGTGCGACAGGCGGGCTGAACGTAACGGCCCGGTCCCGACGCACAAACATGTCGAACAGATTCACGCGTGACCCCCAAGGGGGGCTTTTCTAGGTTTTATGTGTTTGCAATTCAAATCGAAATGGCCGGGAAACGTCAGGCTGACGTCCGTGGACCCGCTCCGACGGCTGCCCGTCTCTAGGGAAAGGCGGCACCTTTGCGGACGCCAAGCCGCCTGAAGACAATGGCGGCCGGGCAGAAGCCGGTCACGGACGCCTGCATCAGATTGGCCCCTGCGAAGACCGTCAGCCAGGTCCAGCCGGGGTGCACCCAGTGCGCCAGGGCAAGACTGGTCAGGACGATAAAGCCCGCGAACAGCATGACGGTTCTGTCCAGGTTCATGGACGGGTCTCCGGAGTGGGGGAAGGGGCGGCGACGCGGCGCACCTTGTGGGCGCCGATCAGGTCGAGGGCCAGTTTCTCGTAGAGAGGCTCGGCCTGGCCCTTGCGGACCTTGTGCAGGAAATAGCCCTCGAAGGCGATCTTGGCCGCGTGCACCCAGCGGCCGCTCGCCGACCAGTTGATGTTGCGGGGCGGGATCTGCGGCTGGGCCATGAAGGCGACGCCGCCGTCGCCGAAATCGGCCAGGCAGATGGCGTTCCAGGTGGCCTCATGGGTCGGCGCCTGGCCGTCGAGGATCTGTTTCAGATTGGCCGAGATGGCCGAGACCATGCTCTCGATCATGAAGCCGGTCTTGGGCACGCCCACCGGCACCGGGGTCGGCCCGGTCGGCGGAATGGCGATACAGACGCCCAGGGCGAAGATCTCCGGCCAGGTCGGATTGCGCTGATGCTTGTCCACCAGGATGAAGCCGCGCGGATTGGTCAGGCCCTCGACCCCGCGCACGGCCTCGACCCCGCGGAAGGCCGGCAGCATCATCGAATAGGCGAAGGGCAGGTCATGGCTCGCCTTGACCGTCCCGTCCCCGGCGATCTCCTCGACGTGCATCAGGCCGGCGTCGACGCTCTTCACCCGGGCGTTGGTGATCCATTTGATATGCCGCTGGCGCATCTCGCTTTCCAGCAGCCCCTTGGTGTCGCCGACCCCGTCCAGGCCAAGGTGACCGACATAGGGTTCCGAGGTCACGAAGGTCATCGGCACCTTGTCGCGCAGCTTGCGGCGGCGCAGCTCGGTGTCGAGGATCATGGCGAATTCATAGGCCGGGCCGAAGCACGAAGCGCCCTGGACAGCCCCGACCACGATCGGACCGGGGTTCTCGACAAAGCGGTCGAACGCGGTCGCCGCCTCCACCGCATGATCGACATGGCAGATCGAGGCCGTGTGGCCGAGGGGGCCGAGCCCGGGGATCTCGTCAAAGGCCAGGTCCGGCCCGGTGGCGATGACCAGATAGTCGTAGGACAGCGCCCGGCCGTCGGCGAGGTCGATGCCCTTTTCGGCCGGCCTGATCCGGCTGGCGGCGACATTGATGAACTCCACGCCCTTGCGCTTCATCACCTCCGGCAGGCTGACCTCGATGGCCTCGCGCTTGCGCCAGTTGACCGCCACCCAGGGGTTGGACGGGGTGAAATGGAAGGTGTCGCCTTTGGACACCATGACGATCCGCGCGCGGTCGCCGAGCACATGCCGCAGGTCATAGGCGGCGATGGCACCGCCGAGTCCTGCGCCGAGAATTACGATGGTGGGCCGATCCATGGGCGGACTCCGACGACGGGTTTCAGGTGCCTGATCCTGCGCCGATGGGACCGCCGCGCCTTGATCCAAAACAAGGGCCGGGATCGCCGCCGGGAGCACAGTCCTCAGGCTTGCATTCATATTAGCATGATCTAATATTAGCGCAAGCTTACATAAGGACCCCCCGATGACGAAGTCCACGGCCCTCATCGCCTCTCTCGCCGCCGCCGCCCTTCTGGCCGGCGGACTCTCGGCCTGTGGCGGAGACACGGAGGTGGCGGCGCCCGCGCCCGTGCGCGGCGAGCGGTTCACCCTGGCCGAACAGACGATCGACGCCTTCAAGCCGGCCTCGGCCGTGGTCGCCCCGCGCGATCTCGGGGAGGCGCGCGCGCGCATCTCCGGCACGCTGGTGCGTCTGAATGTGCGCGAGGGCGACCTGGTTCGCCAGGGTCAGGTCATCGGCGTCGTGGTGGACGCCCGCGTCGGCATGGAGACCGCCGCCCTTGGGGCCCAGGTCGCGGCGGTCGAGGCCGAGGCGGTCCGCGCCCGGGCGGACCTGTCCCGCGTCCAGACCCTGTTCGATCGCGGCATCTACGCCCAGGCCCGGCTCGACCAGGCCCGCGCCCTGTCCCAGGCCGCCGACGCCCAGGTCCGGGCCGCCCGCGCCCAGCGGTCGGCCAGCGCCGAAACCGGCGCCCAGGGCAGCATCCTGGCGCCGGCGTCCGGCCGGGTCCTGATCGCCGACGTGCCTGCGGGCTCGGTGGTGAGCGCCGGTCAGTCGGTCGCCACCATAACGGCCGGTCCGCTGGTGCTCCGCCTCGAACTGCCCGAGGCCCAGGGCCGCAATCTTCGCGTCGGCCAGTCGGTCGTGGTCTCCGGGGAGGACCTTCCCGGAGCCGGTGCCGCCGTCATCACCCAGGTCTATCCCGCCTCCGTCGCCGGACGCACCACGGCGGACATCGCGATCGCCGGCCTGACCAGCGACCGGGTGGGTCAGCGTTTCACGGTCCAGGTTCCCGTCGGCCAGCGGCGCGCGCTGGCGGTGCCCCGCCGCCTGGTTTCAACCCGCTACGGAATTGACTTCGTCCGCACCGTCGACCGCGCCGGCCGCGTCAGCGAGGCCCCGGTCCAGCTCGCCGGTCCCGCAGGCGACGACCGGGTGGAGGTGCTTTCGGGTCTCGCCGTCGGCGATGTTGTCCTGGCCCCTGAACCCGCGAGCCGGGAGCGCGCCCGATGAACCTCGGTCTTTCCGGGCGGCTGACGCGCGCCACCCTTAACTCTCCGCTGACGCCCCTGATGCTGCTGGCCGCGATCGCCGTCGGCCTGATGGCCGTGCTGTCGATTCCGCGCGAGGAAGAACCCCAGATCAGCGTGCCGATGGTCGACATCATGGTCGCCGCGCCGGGCCTGAGCGCCGCCGACGCCACGGAGCTGGCCGCCAAACCGCTCGAAGCCATCGTGCGCAGCATCGACGGCGTCGAACATGTCTACACCCAGGTGCAGGACGACCGGGTCATGGTCACCGCCCGTTTCGAAGTCGGTTCGGATCCGGACGATGCCGCGGTCCGTGTGCACGAAAAGGTCCGCGCCAACTACGACTCCATTCCCGTCGGTGTGTCCGAGCCGCAGATCGTCACCCGTGGCATCAACGACGTGCCGGCCGTGGTCCTGACCCTGACGCCGGCCCCCGGTGCCGCCGGTCGCTGGAGCGACCAGGCCCTGTATGACGTCGCCGCCCGCCTGCGCACCGAGATCGGCAAGGTCGAGAATGTCGGCCTGACCTTCATTGTCGGCGGACGCCCGTCCGAGATCCGGGTCGAGCCGGATCCGGCCCGCATGGCGGCGCGCGGCGTCGCCCTGTCCTCGGTGCTGGAGACGGTCGCCCAGGCCAACCGCGGCTTCCCCGCCGGCGCCTTCCGCGACCAGGGACAGGCTGTCGCCCTGCGCTCCGGCGCTCGCCTCGCCACGCCCGACGACGCCTCCCTGCTGACCGTCCGGTCCATGGCGGGCGAGCCCGTCTATCTGCGCGACGTGGCCACCATCGTCCAGGCCCCGCGCGAGGACCAGGCGCGCGCCGCCCATTACGCCCGCGCCGGCGAGGGCTGGAGCCGGACCCCGGCGGTCAGCCTGGCCGTGGCCAAACGCCAGGGGGCCAACGCCGTGGTCGTCTCCCATGGTGTGCTGCAGCGGGTCGAGGCGCTGAAGGGCACGCTGATCCCCGAAGGCCTCGAGGTCGTGGTCACCCGCGACTACGGCGAGACCGCCAATGAGAAGGCCAATGAGCTGCTCATGCACCTCGGCCTGGCGACGGTCTCCATCGTCATCCTGATCGGCTTCGCCATCGGCTGGCGCGAGGCCGGCGTCACAGCGGTGGTGATCCCGACGACCATCCTGCTGACCCTCTTCGCCTCCAACCTGATGGGCTACACCATCAATCGCGTCAGCCTGTTCGCCCTGATCTTCTCGATCGGCATCCTCGTCGACGACGCCATCGTGATGATCGAGAACATCGCCCGACACTGGGCCATGAATGACGGCCGCAGCCGCGCCCAGGCGACTGTCGAGGCCGTGGCCGAGGTCGGCAATCCCACCGTGGTCGCCACCCTGACCGTGGTCGCCGCGCTTCTGCCCATGCTGTTCGTCTCGGGCCTGATGGGCCCCTATATGGCCCCGATCCCGGTCAATGCCTCGGCGGCCATGGTCTTCTCCTTCTTCGTCGCTGTGGTCATCGCGCCCTGGCTGATGATCCGCCTCGCCCGCAAGAGTCTGGCCGGGAGCAAGGGTCACGAACACGGCGAGGGCATGCTGGGCCGCGTCTACCGCAGGGTCGCCACGCCGGTGATCCGCTCGCGGCGCAGCGCCTGGACCTTCCTGATCGTGGTCGGCCTCGCCACCCTGCTGGCCATGTCGATGTTCGGCTTCCGGGCCGTGCCGGTGAAACTGCTGCCGTTCGACAACAAGTCCGAGCTGCAGGTCGTGCTCGACATGCCGGAGGGGACCAGTCTGGAAGCCACTGAACGAACGCTCGCCGGGGCCGCGGCCGTGGCGGGGCTCCTGCCCGAGGTGGAGTCGCTGGAGAGCTACGCCGGCACCGCCGCCCCGTTCAATTTCAACGGTCTCGTCCGCCACTATTTCCTGCGCGAGGGGCCCGAACAGGGCGACCTGGCAGTGATGCTGGCCCCCAAGGACGAGCGCAGCCGCAGCAGCCACGCCATCGCCCTGGACCTGCGTCGCCGCCTGGCCGACCTGCCGCTGCCGGCCGGGACATCCATCAAGGTCGTCGAGGCCCCGCCCGGGCCGCCCGTGCTGGCGACCCTGCTGGCCGAGGTCTACGGGCCCGACGCCGCGACCCGCCGCGCCGTGGCCGCCGAGCTCGAGACCCTGTTCCGGGCGCAGTCCTCGGTGGTCGACGTCGACAACAGCTACGGCGTCCGGCGCCCGGTCCTGCGCCTGGTCCCGGACCGCGAGAAGATCGAGCGGTTCGGACTGTCCGAGCGCGAGGTCCATGACTCGATCGCCGCGCTCACCGGCGGTCAGGTTCTCGGCTACGCCGCGCGTGACGACGAACGGACCCCGGTCGAGATCGCCGTGCGCCTGGGCCAGTCCGCCCGGACCTGGAATGAGCAGATGGCCGTCATGCCGGTGGCCGTGACCACGATCGACGGCGGCCGGCGACTGGTCGAACTGGGTGAGGTGGTCGAGGCCCGACGCGAACTGGCAAGCTGGCCCGTCTATCGCCGCGACGGCCGCGCCGCCGAGATGGTCACCGCCGAACTGGCCGGCCAGTTCGAGGCCCCGATCTACGGCATCCTGGCTATCGATGCGGCCATCAAGGCGCACGACTGGAAGAATCTGCCGCGCCCCGAGGTCCGCCTCAACGGCCAGCCGACCGACGAGACCGTCCCGACCGTGCTGTGGGACGGTGAATGGGAGATCACCTGGGTCACGTTCCGCGACATGGGCGCCGCCTTCGGCGTGGCCCTGCTCGGGATCTATGTTCTGGTCGTCGCCCAGTTCAAGGATTTCCGCATCCCGCTGGTCATCCTGACGCCCATCCCCCTGACCCTGATCGGCATCGTCATCGGCCACATGATGTTCAGCGCCCCGTTCACCGCCACCTCGATGATCGGCTTCATCGCCCTGGCGGGGATCATCGTGCGGAACTCGATCCTTCTGGTCGACTTCATCCGCCACGCCCGGACCCCGGGCCGACCCTTGCGGGACGTGCTGCTGGAAGCCGGTGCCATCCGCTTCAAGCCGATCCTGCTGACGGCGCTGGCAGCCATGATCGGTGCCGCGGTGATTCTGTTTGATCCGATCTTCCAGGGCCTGGCGATCTCGCTATTGTTCGGTCTGATTTCCTCCACGATTCTGACGGTGCTGGTGATCCCGGCCATCTACATCGCCCTGAAGGATGATGGCCTGCCGGTGGCCGGGACTGCGGAAGACACGCCATGACCCACGCCCAGCCCGCACCGGGTCCCGCCGCACTGGCCGAGCTCGAGGCCAGCGCCGCGCCGGCGGCCCGCCTGATGCGGCTGTTCGCCAATGAGCAGCGGCTGATGCTGATGTGCCGGCTCAGCGAGGGGGATTGCGCGGTCGGCGAGCTGGCCGGCTATGTCGGCCTGTCGCAATCGGCCTGTTCCCAGCACCTCGCCCGTCTTCGGGACGCCGGCGTCGTCGCCCCCCGGCGCGAGGCCCAGACCATCTACTACGGCATCGCCGATCCGGCCGCCGCCCGGGTCATCGCCCTGCTCTGCGACATCTATCGCGACAAGGCCTGAGCTCCGTCACCGACGAAGCGGCAAGGAAAAGCATAACGACGCCTGGAAAAAATGGCGCGCCCGGAACGATTCGAACGTCCGACCCTCAGATTCGTAGTCTGGAGAAGTGTCGTGTAAATTCAATATCCTATGAAAAACTGACTGTAACAGGCGACACTAGGCTGCGTCTGCAGCTACTGGCAGTTACAGATCGCGAAGAAGGACCTGGTGCGATGTCTGCTCCGCGCCAGAAGCGGGCATCGGTATGAAGCCGAGGAGCAGACATCCAAATTCTGCGAGACCGGCTGACGCCAGCCTCAGGTCTACGATCCTGCGCCTCCGCAAACGGACCGGATCGCACAGCCAGAACACCCGATTAGAGCCTCACCGCGCGCAGCCTCAAGGCGTTGCCGATGACACTGACCGACGAGAGCGCCATAGCGAGCGCCGCCAGGGCGGGCGAGAGGAGCCAGCCGAACAGGGGATAAAGCAGTCCCGCCGCCACCGGTATGCCAAGCGCGTTGTAGCCGAAGGCGAAGACGAGGTTTTGCCGGATGTTCCCCAGCACCGCTCGCGACAGATGCCGCGCCCGGACGATGCCTTGCAGATCGCCGCCCAGCAGGGTCACGCCCGCGCTCTCGATCGCGACATCGGAGCCCGCCCCCATGGCGACGCCGACATCGGCGGCCGCGAGGGCCGGGGCGTCGTTGACCCCATCCCCCGCCATGGCCACGACCCGGCCCTGTGACCGAAGCTGCTGAACCACCGACGCCTTGTCCTGCGGCAGGACTTCGGCGTGGACCTCGTCGATGCCGAGGCGTCGCGCCACGGCTTCAGCCGTCGTCCGGTTATCCCCGGTCATCATGACCAGCCGCAGACCCGCCGCCTTCAGCGCGAGGATCGCGTCCGGCGTGGTGGCCTTGACCGGATCGGCGATGCCGATGACCCCGGCGGCCTTGCCGTCGATCGCGACGAAAATGGCCGTGGCGCCGTCGTTCCGGAGCGTTTCCGCCTTGGGCTCCAGAGCGGAGACATCGATTGAAAGCTCGCCGAGATACCGGGTGTTGCCCAAGGCCACCTGGCGACCCTCGACCGTTCCGCGCACGCCGCGTCCCACCGGGCTGTCGAAGTCCACGGCTTCCGACAGGGTCAGTTCGCGGTCCCTGGCGGCCTGGACGATCGCATCCGCCAGTGGGTGCTCGCTTCCGCGCTCAAGGCTGGCCGAAAGACGCAGGACGTCGGTTTCGTCGAAGCCTTCGGCGATCACCATCGCTGTCACAGACGGGCGTCCCTCGGTCAGGGTGCCGGTCTTGTCGAGGATCAGGGTGTCGACCTTCTCAAAGCGCTCCAGCGCTTCGGCGCTCTTGATCAGGACCCCGGCGCGCGCGCCTCGTCCGACACCCACCATGATCGAGATCGGGGTTGCAAGGCCCAGGGCGCAGGGACAGGCGATGATCAGGACCGAGACAGCGGCGACAAGCGCATAGGACAGCCGCGGCTCCGGCCCAACCAGCCCCCAGACGGCGGCCGCGAGCAGGGCGATCGCGATCACGGCCGGGACGAACCAGCCGGAGACTGTGTCGGCCAGCCGCTGGATCGGCGCGCGGCTGCGCTGGGCCTGGGCGACCATCTGGACGATCTGCGCCAGCAGGGTGTCGGCCCCGACCTTGTCGGCGCGCATGATGAAGGACCCGGTCTTGTTCAGGGCCCCGGCGACGACCCGGTCACCGACCTCCTTGGTCACCGGCATGGACTCGCCGGTCACCATCGACTCATCGACGGCGACGCGGCCATCGAGGATTTCACCGTCCACCGGGATCTTCTCGCCGGGGCGGACCCGCAGGGAGTCGCCGACAACGATCTGCTCAAGCGAGACATCCTCATCAACGCCGTCCGCCCGGACCCTTCGCGCGGTCTTTGGCGTGAGATCGAGCAAGGCCCGGATCGCCCCTGACGTCTGCTCCCGGGCGCGGAGTTCGAGGATCTGTCCGACGAGCACCAGCACCGTGATGACCGCCGCCGCCTCGAAATACACCGGCGCGCTGCCGTCGGCCTTGAGGAAGGCCGGCGGGAACAGGCCGGGCGCCATGACGGCCACGACGCTGTAAAGCCATGCGACCCCGACCCCCATCGAGATCAGGGTGAACATGTTCAGTCGGCGGGTACGCAGCGAGGTCCAGCCGCGCTGGAAGAAGGGCAGGCCGCACCACAGGACGACCGGCGTTGCCAGGACGAACTGGATCCAGTTCGACAACTGTCCGGACAACAGCATGTGCAGGTTGGTCAGATGCCCGCCCATCTCCAGCGCGAAGACCGGCAGGGTCAGCACCAGACCGACCCGGAAGCGGCGGGTGAAATCGATCAGTTCGTGATTGGGCGCCGCTTCGGCGGCGACGGTTTCCGGCTCCAGCGCCATGCCGCAGATCGGGCACGAACCCGGTCCCTCCTGCCGGATCTCCGGGTGCATGGGACAGGTGTAGATGACGCCCGGAATGGCGGGGGCGGGCTCCGCAGCGGGCTTCAGATAGCGCTCCGGATCCGCGACGAACTTCGTTTGGCACCCCGCCG
>CAZFQC010000043.1:11689-14538 GCA_964520795.1 uncultured Brevundimonas sp. | reverse complement strand
TGGTCGGGACCGAGATATAGTCGGCCTGTTCCTTCGACAGGGTCGTCAGCTTGGCGCCCAGCTTGGCCAGGTGGAGCGTGGCGACCTTCTCGTCGAGGTGTTTGGGCAGGACATAGACCTGGTTCTGGTACTGCGCCTTGTTGGTCCACAGCTCGATCTGGGCCAGCGTCTGGTTGGTGAAGGACGCCGACATCACGAATGAGGGGTGACCCGTGGCGTTGCCCAGGTTCACCAGACGGCCTTCGGACAGCAGGATGATCTTCTTGCCGTCCGGGAATTCGATGTGGTGGACCTGCGGCTTGATCTCGTCCCACTTGAAGTTCTTCAGGCCCGCGACCTGAATCTCGGAATCGAAGTGGCCGATGTTGCAGACGATGGCGTTGTTCTTCATCGCCCGCATGTGATCGACGGTCAGGACGTCCTTGTTGCCGGTGGCAGTGACGAAGATGTCGGCCTCGTGGGCCACGTCCTCGACGGTGACGACCTCATAGCCTTCCATCGCGGCCTGCAGGGCGCAGATGGGGTCGATCTCGGTGACCTTTACGCGTGCGCCGCCCTGGCGCAGGGAGGCGGCCGAGCCCTTGCCCACATCGCCGTAGCCGCAGACCACGGCGACCTTGCCCGACAGCATCACGTCGGTGCCGCGGCGGATCGCGTCGACCAGCGATTCACGGCAGCCGTACAGGTTGTCGAACTTGGACTTGGTGACGCTGTCGTTGACGTTGATGGCGGGGAACGGCAGCTCGCCGCGCTCGGCCATCTGGTACAGGCGGTGCACGCCGGTGGTGGTCTCTTCCGAGACGCCACCGATGGCATCGCGGATGGCGGTGTAGAAGCCGGGCTTCTCGGCGATGTAGCGCTTCATCACGGCGAAAAGGGCTTCTTCCTCCTCGTTCTGCGGGTTGGCGAGGACCGAGATGTCCTTCTCGGCCTTGGGGCCGAGCACGCACAGCAGGGTGGCGTCGCCGCCGTCGTCGAGGATCAGGTTCGGATAGCCGCCGTCGGCCCATTCGAAGATCTTGTGGGCGTAGTCCCAGTACTCGACCAGGGTCTCGCCCTTGGTGGCGAACACCGGCGTGCCCGCGGCGGCGATGGCGGCGGCGGCGTGATCCTGGGTCGAGAAGATGTTGCACGAGGCCCAGCGGACCTCGGCGCCCAGGGCTTCCAGCGTCTGGATCAGCACGGCGGTCTGGATCGTCATGTGCAGGCTGCCGGCGATGCGGGCGCCCTTGAGGGGCTTGGCCTCGCCGAACTCCGAGCGCAGGGCCATCAGGCCGGGCATTTCGGTTTCGGCGATGGCGATTTCCTTGACGCCGAAGGGTGCGAGCGAAATGTCGCGGACGATGTAGTCGGTCATGGGGCGGGCTTTCCGGGGGGACTGTTCGGGCGGCCTATAGACCGGTCCCGGTCCGGGGGCAAGAAACACATAAGGATGTCTTTATGTGTTTCTTGCCCGCAAGGCCTCTGGCGCAGGGCGCGCGGGTGCGCTCAACATGGCCGCCTTTGGGGGAGGGTGAGATGCACAGACTGATGGCGGGCGTGGCGATGGCGGTGGTCCTGGCCGGGACGACGCCGGTGATGGCCCAGGTCCAGGCCCCGGCGCCCGAAGCCGGTCCCGTCACCCTGATCCACGCCGGCCGTCTGCTGGACCGGCCGGGCCAGGTGCCGCGCGGGCCCTCGACCGTGGTGGTGCGCGACGGGCTGATCGTCGAGATCCGCGACGGCTTCGTGGACGCCACCGCCTTTCCCGGCGCGACCGTGATCGACCAGAGCGACCGGTTCGTCCTGCCCGGCCTGATCGACAGCCATGTGCATCTGGTGTCCGACCTCGGCGGTCAGGCCGGCTTCCTGTCCGGCGTCACGGAGAACCTGCCGGCCCATGCCTATCGCGCGGCGGAAAACGCCGAGAAGACGCTGATGGCCGGCTTCACCACGGTGCGGAACCTCGGCGACGAGGGCGGGGTGACCCTGGCGCTGGCGGACGCCACTGCCGCACACCGCCTGCCCGGACCGCGCATCATCGATTCCGGCAACAGCATCTCGACCACCTCGGGCCATATGGACGGGCGGCTGGGGTTCAACGACGACCTGCGTGAGGCCATGCCCCACGACAATGTCTGCAACGGCCCGGAGAGTTGCCGCGAGGCGGTGCGCATACAGGTCGGCCGCGGTGCCCGGGTGATCAAGATCGCCACCACCGGTGGGGTCAACAGCCGCATCGGCGCCGGTCTGGGTGCCCAGATGTTCGAGGATGAGGCCCGCGCCCTGATCGAGACGGCCCACCTGTATGGTCTCAAGGTCGCGGTCCACGCCCATGGCGCGGACGGGATCAATATGGCGCTGCGGCTGGGTGCCGACTCCATCGAACACGGCACCATTTTCGACGACGAGACGCTGCGCCTTTTCCGCCAGTCGGGGGCCTACTATGTCCCGACCCTGTCGACGGTGAACGGCTATATCGAGCGGCTGGCCGCAGATCCGAACGCCTATCCGCCGGAGGTCCTGCCCAAGATCCGGTGGCGCATCTCGATCACCGGCCAGTCGCTGCGGCGGGCCGTGCCGGCGGGGGTGAGGATCGCCTTCGGTACGGACGCCGGGGTGTCGAAGCATGGCCGCAACGCCGACGAGTTCGAGCTGATGGTGGCCAACGGCATGACGCCGATGACGGCCATTGTGGCGGCGACGGTGAACGCGGCGGATCTTCTGGGTCTCTCCTCGGAAGTGGGAACTCTGGAACCGGGCAAGCGCGCCGACATCATCGCGGTCGACGGCGACCCGCTGACCGATGTGACCGTGCTCACCTCCATGGACTTCGTGATGCGCGACGGCCGGGTGTATCGCGACGAGGA
>CAZFQC010000043.1:0-11589 GCA_964520795.1 uncultured Brevundimonas sp. | reverse complement strand
TGGACGAGGTCGAGGCGCTGTTCGCCCGGCCGTTCATGGAGCTGGTGTTCGACGCCGCGACCGTGCACCGGGCGTGGTTCGATCCGTCGGAAGTGCAGAAGAGCCAGCTGCTGTCGATCAAGACCGGGGGCTGCGCCGAGAACTGCGGCTACTGCTCACAGTCGGCCAGTTTCGACACCGGGCTGAAGGCCGAAAAGCTGATGGACGCGACCGCGGTCATCGCCGAGGCGATGGCGGCGAAGGCCGGCGGGGCCAGCCGGTTCTGCATGGGTGCGGCATGGCGTGAGCTGAAGGACCGGGACACGCCCAAGCTGGCGAGCATGATCGCGGGCGTGAAGGCCCTGGGGCTGGAGACCTGCGCGACCCTGGGCATGCTGACGGCCGATCAGGCGAAGCAGCTGAAGGCGGCGGGCCTCGACTACTACAACCACAACCTCGACACCGGGCCGGAGTTCTATGCCCAGGTCGTCACCACGCGCACCTATCAGGACCGGCTCGACACCCTGCAGCATGTCCGCGACGCGGGCATGAGCACCTGCTGCGGCGGCATCGTCGGCATGGGCGAGGCGCGACGGGACCGGGCCAGTCTGCTGCATGCGCTGGCGACCCTGCCGGTCCATCCCGACAGCCTGCCGGTCAATGCGTTGGTGCCGGTGACGGGCACGCCGCTGGGCGAGCGGGTGATGCGGGAGGGCGAGATCGACCCGATCGAATTCGTCCGCACCGTCGCCGTGGCGCGGATCGTCTGTCCCAGGGCCATGGTCCGGCTGTCGGCCGGGCGCGAGACGATGAGCGCCGAGATGCAGGCCCTCTGTTTCCTCGCCGGGGCCAATTCGATCTTCGTCGGCGGCAAGCTGCTGACCACGCCCAATCCGGAGCAGGACCAGGACGCGGCCCTGTTCGCCCTGCTGGACCTTAAGGCGATGGAGCTGGCGGTGGTCGGGGCGGCGGCGTAACCACGTCTTAAGCGACCGGCGCTAGCCTCGCCGCATGGATCGTCGCACTCTCCTCGGACTGAAGACCCAACCGCTCAGGACCAGCGGCGGCGGGGGAGGCGCGCAGGCGTCCTACCTGCGGCTGCCGACCATCACCGCCAATGTCCGGCGACCGGGCGGGCGGCTGGGCGTGATGACGGTCGAGACCGGGGTCGATACGCCCGACGCCGCCCTGCGCACCCGCGTTGCCCAGTCGGCCCCGCGCCTGCGCGCGGCCTATGCGGCGGTGGTCCAGCAGTCGGCCAACGCGATCCTGCCGGGCGCGCCACCGGACGTCGAACGTCTGGTCGCCCAGCTTCAGGCGGCGACCAATACGGTCATGGGCCGCGCCGGCGCGCGGCTGCTGATCGGCACAGTGATGGTGGTCTAGGGATCAGGCGGTCGGATTAGCCGCCAGTGCCGATGCAGCCCACTTTTCCCGCTGCCCACTACCTGCTGCCTGATGGCTCAGTCCTTGGTCGGATCGACCGCACTGGCGTCCCCATAGGTCAGGGCCAGGAAGACGTCTTCCAGATCCGGATCCTCGGTGACGATGTCGGCGATGGTGACACCGGCGGCACGGACGGCGGCCAGCACCTGTTCAACCGATGACTGGCCCTTCCTGTAGGTTACGGCGAAGGCACCGTTGGGGCGGGCGACGGCCTCGAAACCCTTGAGCTTCGGCAGGGACTTGATGGCGGCCTCGGGGGTCACGACCACATTGCGCGTGTCCAGCCGGCGCAACAGCTGGGGCGTGGGTTCACAGGCCACGACCTCGCCGCGGTTCATGATGGCGATGGTGTCGCAGAGCTCCTGCGCCTCTTCGAGGTAGTGGGTGGTCAGCAGGATGGTCACGCCCTCGGCGTTGAGGCGACGGACGTAGTCCCACAGCTGGCGGCGCAGCTCGACGTCCACGCCCGCCGTCGGTTCGTCGAGGATCAGGATCGGCGGATTGTGGACCAGGGCCTTGGCCACCATCAGGCGGCGCTTCATGCCGCCGGACAGGGCGCGGACATAGGCGTGGGCCTTGTCGCTGAGGCCGAGGGCGGCCAGCAGTTCATCGGAGCGGCGCTCGTTTGCCGGCACGCCGTAGAAGCCGGCCTGCACCTCCAGCGCCTCGCGCGGGGTGAAGAAGACGTCGGCGACGATCTCCTGTGGCACCACGCCCAGGGCGGCGCGGGCGTCGCGCGGCTGTTTGTCGATGTCGCGGCCCCAGATCTCGGCCGTGCCGCCGGTCTTGTTGACCACGCCGGCGAGGATGTTGATCAGGGTCGACTTGCCGGCACCGTTGGGACCCAGCAGGCCGAACATCGAGCCGCGCGGAATGACCAGGTCGACGCCGCGCAGGGCGACCTTGGGCGGGGCCTTCTTCGAACCCGCATAGGTCTTTTCCAGACCCCTGACCTCGATGGCGTTGACGGGCAGGGCGGCGGCTTCGGGCATGCGGCGGCTTTCGGTCGGTGACGGGTCTAGGTAGGCGCGCCGTCCGCCGCCGCCAAGGGCCGGTCGCCGATCCGCAGGCGCAAGGCCTTCCCTGGCCGGGGTTTCGGTCGCCTGTGCCGGACCGTTTGACGCCGTGCGTCCGGGCTTCTAGGGAGTCGGCCGTTATCCGCCGCCACCAGTCAGGGTCGCCCATGCCGCCGCGCCACGCCGATGCGATCATTCCGCCGCCGGAAGCCATCGTGGTCTCCACCAAACGGGTTGCCTGCGACGGGGGCGGCGGCGCGCTCGGTCATCCGCTGGTCTATATGGACATGGGCGGCGAGGACTTCGTCGAATGCGCCTATTGCGACCGCCGCTTCGTGCTGGACGCCCATCCGAAGCCGGAAAACGAATACCTCAGCCCCGCCGCGCGGCCGCCTGAGGCCCATTAGTCCGCTGCGGGCGGTGCCGGCATGAGGTCGCCGAACGGTGCCGCGTCCTCCAGGGCCCGGATGAACGACGGACGGGCCATCAGCCGACCGTGCCAGGCCCGCAGCCGGGGCCGGTCGCCGAACGGGACCAGCCGCCGGGCATAGGTCAGGATCGGCGCCGCGCCACAGTCCGCCAGGGTGAAGGTCTCGCCCGCGCCCCAGGTCCGCCCGTCGGCCAGCCGCCCCTCCAGCCAGTCCCACGCCCCGGCCAGAACGGCTGCGTCCTCGGCGTCACCGAAGGGGTCCCCGTTTCCGGCCGGCCGGAATTTGCGCGGGATGATGCGGTTCATCGGGCCGCCGGCGTAGGTGTCCACCATCCGGTCGACCAGCCGCGCCTCCAGCGCCGCCTCCGGGTCGGCGGGGATCAGCCGCCCGCCGCCGGCCAGGCCGTCGAGATATTCGATGACGATGCTGGACTCATAGAGGGTCCGGCCCGTCGCCGTGTCGACGAGGGTCGGCATCCTGGCGAAGGGCGACAGGGCGCGGAATTCGGCCATGACCGCCGCGTTTCCGGCCTCGACCAGGGTCTGGGTGAAGGGCAGGCCGAGTTCGTACAGGGCCAAGGAGGCCTTCTGGCCATAGGCGGAATAGGGGTGGGACCAAAGGGTCAGCGACATGGCTCAGGTCTCCGATCAGTTGGACCGATGCACATCTGCGGCCGCTGCAAGTCTCAACGTCCGCCGGCGGGACGCAACCCCTCGTTAATAGACGGAGCGCAGGCTCCGGAAACGTCTTCAGGGAGCGGTTCGATGTCGACCATCCAGACTTCCAGCTATCGCCGCCAGCGCGATCATTTCGAGCCGCAGGACACCGACCCGCATGAACAGCGGCGTCTGCGGGGCCTGCTGGAGCAGATTGACTATTCGGCCTTCGTCGCCAACCGCGAGGTCATCGGCCATATGCTGCCGAAACTGGACGCATCGATGTTCCAGAAGCTGGCCGTGCTGACGGCGACGGCCCGGGCGAAATGGGTGTCCGAAGGGCTGCGCCAGTCGGAATCGGGTGCCCCCTCGACGCCCGACCAGATCGCGCGCCTGGCCACGGCCCGCACCGCCTATGAGGAACTGGCCGAGGCCTATGAGGGCCTGCGCCGGATGGTCGAGCGCGGCTACGTCGCGATCCGCTGACCGCTGACCGCTAGCTGATGGGCTGGGGCCGGGTCGCGATCGGCGCGTCGGGATCCGTGGACGGGCGTTCGGCCTCGGTCGGGGCCGGCGGCGCGATGACGATCACGGGCGCGGGTGCGGGAGCGGCGGCTGCCGGCGGCAGGGCCACGACTTCGGGCGGCGGAGACGCCGGCCGCGCCGCGACCGGTGCCGGTGCCCGGGCGGGGGCCGGTGCGGGTGCAACGGGTCTTGCGACCGCCGCCGCCGCCGACGTCGGCGGCGCGACGGGTTCGCTGACGGCGACCGGGGCCGCCGGGAGGTCCGGAGCCGTCGTGGGCGGGGCCACGATCGCGGGTGCCGGCGAGATCGCTGCCGGCGCGGGCGGGGCGGCGGGCGAGCGCGACCAGATCCAGCCGCCCAGGGCCAGAACAGCCACGACGCCGAGCGCGATCCCGACGTAGAGCGGGGTGCGACCGGTCGGCTTGCGGGCGGGCCCGGCTGCCGCGATCGGGCTTTCCGTCGGCGTCGGCGTCGGCGCGGAGGCGGGTACGGCGGTCGCGGGCGCAGCCGGTGTCCGCTCGGGGTCGGCCTCTACCGTCGGCAGGGCGCGCACCGTCAGATCAGGGCTCGCGGCGGCCTTCGCGGGCGCGGGTGCCGGAGCTTCGCGCGGCTCGGGGGCCCGGGCGATCGGGGGCGCAGGCGCAGGCGTCGGAGCCGGCGTCGGGGCGGCGCGTGGGATCATCGATCCGCTGAGTATTCCGGGCGCGGCACCGAGACGCGGGGCCTCGGGCTGGGGCGAGATGCCGCCGCCGCTCGGCAGAGGGCCGGCGCGGAACACGGTTGCAGGCGGCCGACCCCAGATCACAGGGCGGCGGAAGGGCTCCGGCGTGCCGTTAAGCTTCTTGTCGGTGTCGGTGGGCATCAAAACTCCCGCGCAGGAACCGGCGCGCTACATCAAATGCGGAGATGGGCCAAGGTGTCCGCCGATCTGGCCCGTTTCGTGACCCGCCGGCGAAGACCTCAGTTCTTGAGCCGGTAGCCGGTCCGGAACATCCAGCCAACGATGGCCAGACAGACGAACAGGAAGCCCAGGGTCGCGGCAAGACTGGCTACGATGCCGACGTCGCCCGAGCCGTAGAAGGTCCAGCGGAAGCCGGAGATCAGATAGACCACCGGGTTGAACAGGGTGATGGTCCGCCAGACCGGCGGCAGCATGTCGATCGAATAGAAGGACCCGCCGAGGAAGGTCAGGGGGGTGACCACCAGCATGGGGATCATCTGCAGCTGTTCGAAGCCGTTGGCCCAGATGCCGATGATGAAGCCGAACAGGCTGAAGGTCGTCGAGATCAGGATCAGGAAGGCCAGCATCTCGATCGGGTGCAGGATGCGCAGCGGCACAAACAGGGCCGCCGTGGCCAGGATGATCAGGCCCAGCACTGCCGACTTGGTCGCGGCCGCGCCGACATAGGCGATGACGATCTCCAGCGGGGACACTGGCGCGGACAGCAACTCGTAGATTGTGCCCGTGAATTTCGGGAAATAGATGCCGAAGGAGGCGTTGAAGATCGACTGGGTGAACAGGCTCAGCATGATCAGGCCGGGCACGATGAAGGCACCGTAGGGGACGCCGTCGATCTCGGTCATCCGGCTGCCGATGGCCGAACCGAAGACGACGAAATACAGGGCCGTGGTGATCACCGGCGTGACCAGCGACTGCCACACGGTGCGCAGGGCACGCGCCATTTCGAACCGGTAGATGGCCCAGACGCCGTAGCCGTTGAAGGTCAGATTGCTCATGCCGCGGCTCCGGTGATGGTGTCGCGATGGACGAGGCTGACAAAGATGTCCTCCAGCGAGCTCTGGCTGGTGTGCAGGTCCTTGAAGGCGATGCCGAGGTCCGACAGCCTGCGCATCAGGGACGGGACGCCGGTTTTCTCGAGGTTGGAATCGAAGACGTATTCCAGCTCGTTTCCGTCCGACTTCAGGGTCGGCGACCATTCGGCCAGTTCGGCCGGCACGGCGGCCAGCGGTTCCTGCAGGTTCAGCGTCAGGGTCTTCTTGCCCAGTTTCTTCATCAGGGCCGAGGTTTCCTCGACCAGGATCAGTTCGCCCTTGAGGATCACCCCGACCCGGTCGGCCATCTCCTCGGCCTCCTCGATATAGTGGGTGGTCAGGATGATGGTGACGCCCTTGTCGCGCAGGCCGCGGACGAGGTTCCACATGTCGCGGCGCAGTTCGACATCGACGCCGGCGGTCGGCTCGTCAAGGAACAGGATGTCGGGTTCGTGGCTCAGGGCCTTGGCGATCATCACGCGGCGCTTCATGCCGCCGGACAGGGTCATGATCTTGTCGTTGCGCTTCTCCCACAAGGACAGGTCGCGCAGCGTCTTCTCGATATGGGCGGGATTGGGTGCCTTGCCGAACAGGCCGCGGCTGAAGGTCACGGTCGCCAGAACCGTTTCGAAGGCGTCGGTGGTCAGCTCCTGCGGCACCAGGCCGATCTTCGAGCGGGCGGCGCGATAGTCCTTCTGGATGTCATGGCCGTCAGCGGTCACCGTCCCCGTGGTCGGGGTGACGATGCCGCAGACGATCGAGATCAGGGTCGTCTTGCCGGCGCCATTGGGCCCCAGCAGGGCAAAGATCTCGCCCTTGCCGATGGTCAGGTCCGTGGTCTTGAGGGCCTGCAGCCCCGATTTGTAGGTCTTGGTCAGACCCTGGATGGAAATAACCGGCTGCATACGCGCCCTCCCGAGACGCAGGCAGATATGCGTCCGCCTGTCGCACCTCAAGGGCCGGCGGGGCGCGGGAGCCATATTCCGGTCCGCGGGTTACCGACGCCGTGCCCGATCTCATCGCCCACGTCCGTCTGCCGCGCGATCTGAATCTGATGGCTTGACGCGTCCCCCCCGAACCTGCGCCGTACCTGCCAGTTCATTCCTCCACCGGAGACCACCCGATGTTGACGCGAAGCCTCGCCGCCGTTCTTGCCCTCACGGCCGCCATGTCCCTGTCCGCCTGCGTCACCGCGCCGGGACCCGATGAGGTCCGGGCACCGGCGCCGGCCCGGGCGGTGGATCTGGATCGCTTCTACAGCGGGCGCTGGCTGGAGATCGCGCGTCTGCCGATGAGCCTGACGGACGGCTGCGTGGCCGGGGCCACCAACTATGTCGTGGTCAATCCGACGCGCGTGGATGTGCGCGATACCTGTCAGGTCGGTTCGCCCGAGGGGCGCGAGAAGGCGATCGGCGGGCGGGGAGAGGTTCTCGATCCAGGCACCAACGCCAGACTGAGGGTCCGCTATGTCGGCGGCCTGGTTACCTGGGACTACTGGGTGCTGGACCATGCCGAGGACTACAGCTGGTTCATCTCCGCCGATCCGACCTTCGACAAGCTGTGGATCTACACCCGCGAGGTTCCGGACGCCGCCGAACGCGGGGCGCTCGTCGCGCGCGCCGCGGCGCTGGGCTATGACGTCAGCCGTCTGGAGTTCCCCGCGTTCTGACCTGCCCATACAAGGCCGTCCCATGACCCGTCCGACATTGTTCGCCGCCTCCCTGCTGGCGCTCACGCTCGCGGCCTGCGGGGGCAGCGAGGCGCTGGATCCCGCCGTCGGCTTCGGCCCGAACCCGACCCTGCCGCCGCCGCAGACGTCGCTGTTTCCGCGGGTCAATATCGCCGAGGCCGTCGGCTGGCCGGAGGGGCGTATGCCCGCGCCGGCGAGCGGCTTCCGCGTCCAGGCCTTCGCCTCCGGCCTGGATCACCCGCGCTGGCTGTACCGCCTGCCCAATGGCGACATCCTGGTGGCCGAGACCAATTCCCCGCCCAAGCCCGAGGGCAAGCGGGGCGGACTGCGCGGCTGGGCCGAGGGGCTGTTCATGAAGCGGGCGGGGGCCCGGGCCCCCAGCGCCAACCGCATCACCCTGCTGCGGGACGCGGACGGCGACGGCGTGGCGGAGGTGAAAGCCGCCTTCCTCGAGAACCTGACCTCGCCGTTCGGCATGGCCCTGGTGGGAAACACCCTCTACGTCGCCAATGCCGATGCGGTGGTCGCCTTTCCCTATCAGGCCGGCCAGACCCGGATCACGGCACCCGCGCGCCGCATCGCCGCCCTGCCGGCGGGCCGCAATCACCACTGGACCAAGAGCCTGGTCGCCAGCGCGGACGGGACCCGGCTCTATGTGGGCGTGGGCTCCAATTCCAACATCGCCGACCATGGCATGGCCGAGGAGGCAGGGCGCGCCGCCATCCACGAGATCGACATCGCCACCGGCGCGGACCGCATCTTCGCCTCGGGCCTGCGCAATCCCGTCGGCCTGGCCTGGCAGCCGGACAGCGGCAAGCTGTGGGTCGCCGTCAATGAACGCGATGAGCTCGGCGACGATCTGGTCCCCGACTATATGACGTCGGTGACGCCGGGCGGCTTCTATGGCTGGCCGTGGAGCTACTATGGTCAGACGGTCGACCGGCGGGTCGAGCCTGCCAATCCTGACATGGTCGCGCGGGCCCTGCGGCCGGACTATGCGCTCGGTGCCCATACGGCGTCCCTCGGGCTGACCTTCGGCGAGGGCGGCCTGTTTCCGGCCCGCTACCGCGGCGGAGCCTTCGTCGGCCAGCATGGCTCGTGGAACCGGACGCCGCGCAACGGCTATCGCGTGATCTTTGTGCCGTTCTCCGGTGGGGTCCCGTCGGGACCGCCGGAAAATGTTCTGACCGGCTTCCTCAATGAAGAGGGTCAGGCGATGGGCCGCCCGGTCGGGGTCCAGTTCGACCGATCCGGTGCGCTGCTGGTGGCCGATGATGTCGGCAATATCATCTGGCGGGTCTCGCCCGCCGCCTGACCCGGACAGGGAGAAGCCCCGGCGGGTGGCTCCGCCGGGGCCTTCTTCAGTGTCGGGACGCGATCAGCCGACCGGCTGGACACCGATCCCAGGGTCACCAGCGGGTTGTTGTCTGCTCTCAGACTTCGGCAGGTTCATCCCGCGTGACCGCCGCAACGGCGCCACGCCTGCAAGCAAACCGGCGTTCAACGGGCTCCAAACGCCCTCGGGATTCCCCTGCCGGTTGACCGGGGCCGACGGCTTGTCCATCACCAAGAAACGGACAGTCCGGTCCGCGGAGAGATGACGACGATGGGTCTGCTGGCGAACATCAAGCGCAACATGCGTTTCGCCAGGGGGCTGCGGCGTCTGCTCAATCGCATCAAGCCGATCGAACTGGATAGCAACGATCTGGTCTGCGACGATTGGGAAGAGGCGGTCGACAGGTTCGGCGACCGGATCGCCATCGTCGATGACCGGCGGGCGGTGACCTATCGCGAGCTCGATGCCATGGCCAACCGGTTCGGCCACTGGGCGCAGAGCCGGCGGCTGAAGCGGGGGGATACCATCGCCCTGGTGATGCTGAACCGGGCCGAATACATCGCCGCCTGGATGGGCTTCGCCAAGGTCGGCGTGGCCACGGCCCTGATCAACACCAATCTGAGCGGGCATGCCCTGGCCCACTGCCTGTCCATCTCCAACGCCTCCCAGGTGGTGACGGATGAGGATTGCTGGAGGCGGGTCGAGGACGCGCGCGGCCTGTCGGGCCGGAACCTGATGCTCTGGGTGCTGGGGCTGAGGGACGAGGACGAGGCCGACGAGCGGCGCGGGCTCGACAAGCCGGTGCGCAGCGGCTCGTCGGTGCGGCCGGCCCGGTCCGCGCGTTCCGGCCTGACCAATCGGGACACGGCCCTGTACATCTATACCTCGGGCACCACCGGCCTGCCCAAGGCGGCCAGGATCACCCATGCCAAGGCCCGGACCTATATGCGCGCCTTCGCCGGGGCGACCGCCTCGACCGAGAAGGACATCACCTTCAACGTCCTGCCGCTCTACCACTCCACCGGCGGCCTGGTCGGGGTCGGGCCGGCCCTGCTGAACGGCGGCCAGCTGGTGCTGCGCAAGCGGTTCTCGGCCACGAATTTCTGGCCGGACGTCAAGGCCTCGGGTGCCACCCTGTTCGTCTATATCGGTGAGCTGTGCCGCTATCTGGTCAACTGCCCCGAAAGCCCGGACGAGCGGTCGCACAAGCTGCGCCTGGCCTTCGGAAACGGCCTGAGGCCCGACGTCTGGATGGATTTCCAGAAGCGGTTCGCCGTGCCCGAGATCTTCGAATTCTACGGTTCGACCGAGGGCAATGTCTCGGTGTTCAATTTCGACGGAAAGCCGGGCGCCATCGGCCGTGTCCCCGGTTTCCTGAAGAAGAAGATCAATTTCCGACTGGTCCGGTTCGACCTGGAGACGGAGGAGCCCGTTCGCGGACCCGACGGCCTGTGTCAGCTGGTCAGCCCGGGTGAGGTGGGCGAGGCCGTGGGCCTGATCGGCGACAATATCCGCCAGGCCTTCTCGGGCTATGCCGACCGTGCGTCCTCGGAAAAGAAGATCCTGCGCGACGTCTTCGTCCGCGGCGACCGCTGGTTCCGCACCGGCGATCTGATGAAGCAGGACAGCGAAGGCTATGTCTATTTCATCGACCGGATCGGGGACACCTACCGCTGGAAGGGCGAGAACGTCTCGACGGCCGAGGTCGAGCAGCGCCTGGCCGATGCGCCGGGCGTGCAGGAGGTGATTGCCTATGGCGTGCCGGTGCCCGGGCACGAGGGCAAGGCCGGGATGGTCGCCCTGGTCATGGATGGCCGGTTCTCGGCGCGGGCCTTCGCCGACTGGGTCGATCATGAGTTGCCGGCCTACGCCCGTCCGGCGTTCGTTCGTCTGATCAAGTCGGCCGAAACCACCGGCACCTTCAAATATCGCAAGGTCGACCTGGTGGCCGACGGCTTCGACCCGAAAAAGGTCGACGGACCGCTCTATGTCCGGGGCGGCAAGAACGGCTACGCCAAATTCACCGAGGCGGCGCGGGATGCGATCCTGAGCGGCGACACCCGACTTTAAGCGACAGCGGTGGTTCGCAACCGCCCCTTAATCATTAACGGCGATGGTCGGCGTCTCTCGCGCGCAGGATCGTCCGCCCTCCCATGTTCCAGATTATCGGCATCGTCCTGCTGTTCGGACTCGTGTTCGGCAGCTACGCCATCTCCGGTGGCAAGTTTGACGTCATCACCCATGCGGCTCCGCACGAACTGATGGCCATCGGCGGCGCCGGCATCGCCGCCTTCCTGATCTCGAACAGCGTCACCACGATGAAGGGCACCCTGGGCGGCCTGGGCAAGGCGTTCGCGGGGACCAAATGGAAGAAGCAGGACTACAAGGACCTGCTGTCGCTGCTGTTCCAGCTGACCAAGACGATGAAGTCCAAGGGCGTCATCGCCCTTGAGAGCCACATCGAAAAGCCCGCCGAGAGCACCATTTTCCAGAAATACCCCAAGGTGCTGAAGGACCATTTCGCCACGGATTTCATCTGCGACACCCTGCGGATGATGACCATGAACCTCGAGGATCCCCACCAGATCGAGGATGCGATGGAAAAGCAGCTCGAGAAGCACCATCACGAGGCGCTCGAGCCGGCACACGCGCTTCAGAACCTCGCCGACGCCCTGCCCGCGCTGGGCATCGTCGCGGCCGTTCTGGGGGTCATCAAGACCATGGGTTCGATCACCGA
>CAZFQC010000042.1:4401-14892 GCA_964520795.1 uncultured Brevundimonas sp. | reverse complement strand
GGCCCTCGACGTAGCGGTTCATGAAGTTGAACAAGGCGGCCGTGGTGATGGCGTCGTGCAAGGCGCGTTCGTCCCAACCCACGGCGAATACCGCCTCGGCATCGGCCCTCACCATGCGCGAAGGTGTCAGGGTCAGTTTGCGCACATAGCGCAGCAGGGGCTGGAAGGGAGGCTCGGCCGCCGAGCAGGTTTCATCCTCGACCAGCCGCTCCAGCAAGGCCTCCTCTACGCCGAATGTGCGAGCCGTGGCGGCGTGCACGCCATGGCAATAGGTGCAGGCGTTCAGACCCGAGACGAAGGCGGCGATCAGTTCCCGCTCGCCCGCGCTCAGCGGCGAGTCACCCCGCAGCACGGCGGTATGGAAGGTGATCAGCAGCCGCGACGCCTCGGGATTGAGGGTCATGGCGTTGCGCACGGCGGCGTCGGGGCCGAGCGAGGGGAAAAAGCTCATGGTCTAACCCTTGTTGTCCAGGTCCTTGCAGAGGTCCTGCATGCGGTGGAGGTGATCTTCGGGATCGTCCGGCGCGCCGCCGTCCGGTCGCCCGTCGGGCAGCCGCTCGGTCGAGACCACCGCGCTCTCGGTCAAGGTCCGGTGCACCGGACAGCGATCGGCGATCTCCAGCAAACGGGTCTTCTGGTCCTCGTCGAGCGCGCCCGTGAATCCGATTTTTCGGGTGAACACATCGCGGGCTGAAGCGGTCTTGGCGACATGGCCGACCTCGACGACCACGCGCTCCAGCGGCCAGCCCTTGCGATCGGCGTAGAGGCGGCAGGTCATCGCCGAGCAGGCGCCGAGGCCAGCGCCGAGCAGGTCATAGGGCGTCGGACCCGAGCCCAGACCGCCGACGCCGACGGGCTCGTCGGCGAGAAAAGCGCCCGAGGCCGTCGTGACCCGCACCTGGAATTTTCCGCCTCCCGTCTCCTCGACGCGAAGCCCCCGAAGGGGCCTCGCGACGTCGTGCGGCTCGGCCGGGTCGCCGATGTAGCGATCGGCCCAGGCGGCGATGACCCAGGCCGCGTAGTCGGCATCGGCTCTTCGCGTTAGCAGGTGATCGGCGTGGTCCAGCGAGACGAAGCTCTTGGGATGGCGCGCCGCCTGGAAGATGCCCGACGCATTGTCGATCGAGACGATGTCGTCGACGGGCGAATGCAACACCAGCAGGGCGCGCTTCAGCCCTGCGATCCGGTCCCTCTGGTTATGAGACCGGATGTCCTCGACGAAGTCCGCGCCGAGCTCGAAATCCCGCCCGGCGATCGAGACCGGCACGCGCCGGCCGGGCACCACGCCCTCCAGCGCCTCGCCGACATGGGCCAGAACGTGTTCAGCATCGAAAGGCGTGCCGATGACAGCGACAGCCGAGACCGCTTCCAGCGCCCCCGCGGCCGCCAGCACCGCGGCTCCGCCAAAGCTGTGGCCGATCAGCAGCCTTGGCGTCCGCCCCGTCGCCTGCATGGCCCGGGCCGCGCAGATCACGTCCTGGATGTCGCCCGACAGACCTTGGCCGAACTCGCCCTCGCTCTCGCCCAGACCCGTGAAATCGAAGCGCAGCACCCCTATGCCCTGCCCCGCCAGGGCGCGGCTGATCCGGGTCGCCGCCAACGAGGTCTTGTCGCAGGTGAAGCAGTGGGCGAACACGGCCCAGGCACGCACCGGCCCCTGCCCGGTTTCGAGCACGCCCGTCAGCCTGCGCCCCGCGGGGTTGGCGAAATCAAAATCCACGGCCGTCATGCCCGGCTATGCCTTGAGCTCAGACGATCGCGGCGACCGTCTGTGTCCCGGTCGGCGCCCCGCCCGGCAAACACCCGCGCCTTCAGGAGGGCGGTCAAGCTGCACGCCAGGCCGGTGGCGCGAAGGCAGCGATGGGTGAAGTCATCAAGAGAGTCCATGCGGGCTGTCCTTTTCGGTGGGAACCGGCGCGCGCATGCGCCGGACGAAGCCGAGGTCGAGGTAACGCTTCAACCGCAAAGCCGGGCGCCCAAGCGACCATAAGCGGCCCCGGATCGCCAACCCTCGCTCATCCCCCAGATCCATGATCGACAGCCAGGTTCTCTGGGGGTCGAAACGCCGTTGCGGGCGGCCGTCCGCCAGAGCAGCCAGGTTATTCAGCAGCACAGGTGCCGCCCGGACGCCGAAGACGCCGGCGGCAGGCCGGGGCGCATGGTCCAGAACGGCGCAGTCCCCGACGCCGAAGATGGTCTGATCGGCGATCGAACAGAGGGCTGGGGTGACCCTCAGTCGGCTGTCCGGCGATAACGGGAGCGCCAGAGTAGAGATCAGTTCTGGTGGACGCAGACCTGACGCCCAGATCAGGTGGTCGCAGGGCAGGCGTTGGCCATCCGCCAGGCGGCAGTGGTCGCCCCCCCGTGCAACCACCGAGGCGCGAATGATCGTCACACCCCGATCGGCAAGGACTTGATTCAGCCGATGCAGGGCCGCCGGCGGCCCCCAGGACGGCGCATGCCGCGAGACGAGAAAGACGTGGGTCGGCAGGCCGAGACGTCGCATCAGACCCGCCGCCGCCGCGGCGACTTCATATCCCGTCTGGCCGCCGCCGGCGACGACCACGGTCTGCGGACCACAACCGCGCCGGGCGGCCGCCTCAAGCGCTGCGCGTACCGCAAACAGGCGATCAAGCGGCTTGGCGGTCCAGACGCCCGGCTCAGGCTGGACTTCCGCCGAAGCTGCGGCCTCGCTGCCAATATTGAGAGAGGCCGCATCAAACTGCAGGCTTTCGCCGGACTCCAGGATCACCCGCCGCCCCGCGCGGTCGATGGACGCCACCCGCCCTGGACGGTAGGCGACGCCGGTCGCTCGGGTCAGGGCCGCGACGTCGATCAGCGCGCCTTGCGGGGGGAGCGCTCCGGAAAGTACGGCCGTCGCCAGACCCGAATAGTGAAACCTGCTGGGCGCGATCAGCGTCAGCCTTACACCCGCGCGACGGAGCCGGGCGGATTGGTGCAGGAGATGCAGGTGGGCATGACCCGCGCCGACAAGGACCGCGTGGATCACGGCCTGAGAACCGGAGCTCATGTCTCACCGTTGATCGGGCGGCCGGGATAGAGGGCGCGTCGCATCCTCAAGTCGCGGGATCCGGTAGGCCCGACAACGTCTGGTCAAGCGAGAAAAGCGTGTCGGCGCGGCGCAGGAGAAAAAGGGTCAGGCAAGCCGCCAGCATCGGCCACGCTGTGAAGAAGAGCAGGTTCTCGAATGGATCCATATATTGGCGCCAGGACGCGAGCGTGGAGACGCCGTGCATAGCGAGGACTGCGCCGTAGGAAAGGGTCCGCAGCGCGCCGGTCAGAAAGGCGATCACGACAATCCCCTGAACCAGGCCGAGGGCCACCACCACCTCCGGCCCCTGGGCATCGAGACCGTAGAAGTTGGAGAAGACAGCGCCGGCATGGCCGGGGTTGATCACCTTGTCGAGGGTCCACATCGCCATCACCAGGCCGACGCCGAGCCGCAGTAGCAGAAGCGAAAGCGGAAGCTGGCGGTCCGGGGCGATCATGGGCGAGGTCCTGTGCCGAGCGCGGATCGCGCCCGTCGCCTATTCGCGCCCGTGAGGCTATGGTTACAGCGCAGCCTTGGTGAAACCTTTCCTCGCCCGATCCGAATAGGGCCCGTCATTGTCCAGTGGTCCCTCCGGAGCGCAGGCGTCAGGATGCCGGAGGTCCGTTGAACCTGTTCACGCACACGACCGCGCGCTTCGCCCCGAAAGGCGAGGCGGCGAAGCGGGTCAATCTCCCTGTCCCCGTCCCGTCGGCCCGCGCCTGCGACGTCCTGCCGATCGCGGTCGTCATTCCTGTCCTCAACGCCGGCCACATGCTTCGGGCGACGCTGGAGGACCTGCGTCCCACAGAGCAGGTCGTCGTGGTCGATGGCGGCTCCAGAGACGGTTCGCCAGGGATCGCGGCGCGGTTCGGCGTGGACCTGCTGGCCAGTCCGGCGGGCCGTGGTCGCCAACTGGCCCGCGGCGCCGAAGCCGCGGCAGCGCCGTGGCTGCTTTTCCTGCACGCCGACACCCGTCTGGATCCCCAGGCCTGGGCGGCGATCCGGGCCTATGTGGCGAAGCCGGACAATCGCCGACGCGCGGCGGTGTTCCGCCTGCGCCTCGACGATCAGGCTTGGCAGGCCCGCGTGCTTGAGGTTGGCGTCAGACTCCGCGTGGCGGCCCTCGCCCTGCCCTATGGAGACCAGGGACTTCTGATTCACCGGTCCCTCTATGACGACGTCGGAGGGTTCGCTCCCCTGCCGCTGATGGAGGACGTCGATCTGGTGCGACGGCTGGGGCGACGACGCCTTCGTCTGCTGCCCGGCTCCGCCGTCACCTCCGCGGAGCGCTGGCGTCGCCGCGGCTGGCGTCGCCAGAGCTTGCTCAACCTTCGCTGCCTTGCCCTGTTTCTGATGGGCGCGTCAGCCGACCGGATCGCCCGCCTCTATGATCGCTGATCGCAGCCGTCGTCATCTGGTGATCTTCGCCCGCCGTCCGGCCCTGGGCGTGGGCAAGCGCCGGCTCGCGCGCGACGTCGGCGACGTCGAGGCGTTGCGGTTCGCCCGCGGTGCTCTGGAGCGCCTGATCCGCACCCTGGGCCCTGATCGCCGCTGGACGCTGAGGATCGCGACGGCGCCGGACCGGCCCCACGACTGGACCCGCCCCTGGTCGGCGCTCCCCCAGGGCCCGGGAGATCTCGGTGCCCGGATGTCGCGCGTGGTCCGCGCCCTGCCGCCCGGACCAGTCGTCATCCTGGGATCGGACACCCCCACGGTAACCCGGCAGGACGTGGCGTCGGCCTTCGCCGCCCTCGGGTCGAACGAGGCGGTGTTCGGTCCGGCCGACGACGGCGGCTACTGGCTGATCGGCCTGCGTCGGGGTCCGCGCGCCCATCTGCCGTTCGACAACGTCCGATGGTCGACGGAGCACGCCCTCGAAGACACGCTGCGTGCGATGGGTCCGCGGCGCTTCGCCCTGCTCGGTGTTCGCGAGGACGTCGACGATGGGGCGGCCCTGGGCCGGTACCGCGCCCGCAGACGCGGCGCCTGAGGCCCGCGCCCCGGTCTCAGCCGGACCCGAATTTTCGCGGGCAGACCGCGGCCAGCTTGCGGACCTGGTCCGGCGGCCAGAGGGCGGGGTCGGTCACCACGGCGAAGTCCAGGCCGTTGTCGATGGCCGAGGCCGGCCGCTCATCCGGCAACGCCCGGACCAGCCGGCCGATGAGGTCCCGCGCGGTCTCCGCATTGCTCTTCAACATGGCGAGGACCCCGGCCACCTCGACATGGGCCGTCTCCGCACGCCAGCAGTCATAGTCGGTGACCATGCAGACGCTGGCGTAGGGCAGTTCCGCCTCCCGGGCGAGGCGGGCCTCGGGCATGGCCGTCATGCCGATGACCGATGCGCCCCAGGACCGATAGAGTTCACTCTCGGCGCGGGTCGAAAACTGCGGCCCCTCCACCGCGACATAGACCCCGCCCTCGACCGTAGGCGCCCCGGCCTCGCGCGCCGCCGCGGCCGCGAACCCCGACAGACGCGGACACACCGGATCGGCCAGGGAGACATGGGCCACGATGCCATTGTCGAAGAAGCTGGCAGGACGCGACACGGTGCGATCGATGAACTGATCGGCCACCACGAAGACGCCGGGCGCCAGTTCCTCGCGCAGGGAGCCGACCGCCGAGATCGACAGGAGATCGGTGCACCCCGCCCGCTTCAGCACGTCGATATTGGCCCGGGCGTTGACCGACCCGGGCGGAATCCGGTGGCCGACGCCGTGACGCGGCAGGAAGACCAGCCGGACACCGTCCAGCCGGCCGGTCACCAGGGCGTCAGACGGCGCGCCCCAGGGCGAGTCGATCGCAACCGTTTCGCGGTCGGTCAAACCCTCGATCTCGTAGAGACCCGAGCCGCCGATGACGCCGAGGACCCACTCTCCGGTGCCGCCTGCCGTCACTTGGCCAGCATCCGGTAGGACAGGCCCAGAACCACGCCAAAGGCGATGTGCGAGACGATCGAGATCATGTTTCTCGCCATGGCGAACCAGGGGAAGATCGCCGTGAAGCCGTAGAAGTTCACGACATAAAGCCCGAGGCCCACCACCGCGCCGGCCACGACCGCCATCACCAGGCCGAAGCGGCGCGCGACGAGCGCAAACACAACGCCGATCACGATCGACAGCATGAAGTGGACGGCCATGGCGGCCATCAGGATCATGAGGTCGAAGGTCGCCGGCGGCGGCAGGACGCCTTCGCCCATGACGATCGCGGCGATCATGCGCGGCGGTCCCCACGGGCTGTCGCCGGCCATGGCGACCAGACCCATCTCCATCATCATGAAGACCGCCCCGGCGATCAGGCCCGCCAGGGCCCCCGCCTTGAGGCCGGCTCCAGGTGATCCGGCGTCTTGTACGTTCGTGTTCATTCCATCCTCCCAGGGTGTCGGCGCTCGGCCGTCTGATCCATTCGCAGCGAAACTGAAATCGTTACAGCGCCCGCAGGGTTGCCATCCGCCGCCCGCATGGCGGCGGTCGCGGCGAACCGCGGGCGCCGACCGCATTCGCGCCGGACAAATCCATTGGACGCCGGGCGACCGATGTCTAGACTACGCCCTGGCGGGTTCCGGGAACGATAGGCGTCGATCTTGAGCCAGGGGACGTGAGAACGTCGGCGGCGATCGGCGCCGAAACGCCGGGCTTCCTCACAGAAGTTCCTGGCCCGCCCCCTCCCCTAGCCGGGATCGATGATCCCTTGCCGGACCGCGGCAGCCACCGCCTCGATACGGGTCCGGACGCGGAATTTGGCGCAGACCTTCTCGAGGTAGCTGTCGACCGTGCGCGGCGACAGCGAGAGAATCGTTCCGATGTCGGCGGAGCTCTTTCCCAGGCTCGCCCAGTGGAGACATTCCCGTTCCCTTGGACTGAGGGTGACCCCGGGCTTCGCCGGATCGGATTCGGTTGACAGCGCGTCCATACTCACACCGCAGGTTGTCAGGCCTCCTTGCGTAGCCGCGCCCGCCCGACCTCGGCAACGTCGATGTCTTGCGGGCTGACCGCAGATTTATTGCGGCGGGCCTCGCCGCCAGGCGGGTTGAACCACGGCAATGCGGCCCCTACAGCCGTCCGGTCGGGCGCCGTGAGACAGGCGCGCAGCCGGAGCCGGGGTTCGCCCCAGGGCGGAGGCGGCGCTGCGCGCTGAAGTAGCGGGCCTCGTTTCGCAGAGGATTCCAACGCCCGACCCCTCCGCCTTGCGTCGCGATTCCGTTTGATTCATGGTGGGGGCGTCGGCGCTTGCGCCGGCAGGGGCCTGGAATCCCCTGTGCGAAGTCAAACACAACGACGCGCGCCCGGCGCGCCTGTCGCCAGCGGCGGTCCGATCCTGCGCACGCCTGCGCATGGTCGACGCCGAGTCCTCGCGCCTGAGGATTCCGGTTCTGCCCCCCGGACGGAGAGGCGTGTTGACCGACACCAGGCAGCTGGACCCGGAAGCGGCGGAGGGGCTGAACAGCCTCTATCGCCGCTATGCGGGCTGGCTCGACGGCCGGCTCAGGGCCCACGTCGATCCGGACCGCGCCGCCGATGTGGTTCAGGACACCTATCTGCGCGCCGCGCCCTACCGTATCGGCGACATCCGCCACCCCCGGGCCTTCCTTCTGCGGATCGCCATGAACCTCGTGCGGGACGAAAGCCGCCGCGCCAGACGCCAATCCCTGGCGGCCGAGCCCGCGGCGCTCGCCGAGGCCGCGTCCCAGGCGGACCAGCTGCTGCTGAAGCAGATCGTGCTGACCATGCCGCCCCTTTACCGGGACGTCTTCGTCCTGAGCCGCTTTGGCGGTATGACCTATGCCGAGATCGCCGCCGCGCGCGGGCTCAACGTCAAGACCGTCGAATGGCGGATGTCGAAGGCGCTCGAGCACTGCGTGGCGCGACTGGACGATTAGGCAGGGTATGATGACGGTCGACGACGACCTCGACATCCGGCGGCGGGAAGCCGCCGCCTGGTTCGCCCGGCTGAGCCAGCGCCGGGTGTCGACGGACGACGTCAAGGCGTTCAGCGCCTGGCGGCGGGACCCCGACAACGCCCGGGCCTACGAGCGGGTGGAATCCGTCTGGGAGTCGAGCCGCGAGCTTGCCGGCGACGCCGACATCGCCGCGCTGACGACCGAGGCCTTGGGCCGGGCGCGTCCCGCGCGGGCGAAATTCTCCGCCTCGGGCCTGCTCAAACCTTTCGCCGGTCTCGCCGCCGCCCTCATCGTCGTGGCCGCGGCGGGGATGTGGATGGTCAACCGGCCGCTCGCCTATGCGACGGACGTCGGCGAACTGCGGACCATCCAGCTTGAAGACGGGTCGAAGCTGACCCTGGACACGGACACCCGCGTCCAGGTCCGGCTGGACGCCGGCCTGCGTTCGGTCACCCTGGTGCGGGGGCAGGCCCTGTTTGACGTCAAGGGAGACCCGAACCGTCCCTTCGTCGTCTCGGCGGGCGACACCCGGGTCACGGCGATCGGCACCCGCTTCGAGGTGCGGCGGGTCGGCGACGGCGCCCGCGTGGTCCTGGTCGAGGGACGCGTGAAGGTCGGCGATCAGCGCGCCCAGCGCGCCGACTGGACCCTGAAGCCCGGCGAACAGATCGTCACCACCGTCGACCGCCCCGCGGTCACGCCGGTCGACGCCGCGCGCGCCACCAGCTGGACCACCGGCCGGCTCATCTTCGACGGCGTGCCGATCCGGACGGCGGTGGCGGAGGTCAACCGCTACAGCGCGCGCAAGGTGGAGCTCCAGGCGCCGGACATCGCCGACATCGCCGTGAGCGGCGCCTTCGACGCCGGCGATGTCGACGGCTTCGTCGCCGCTATCGAGGATCTCTACCCGGTCGCCCCCGAACGCCGGGCGGACGGCACGGTGATCCTGTCGGGCTCGTCCACGCAAAAATAATCAGCCCACCGACTTAGGGTCGCCCGGCCGTCACAGCGTCTCTTCCCCGGCCCGCGCTCTCGCGGGTAATCAGAGGGGGACATGATGCACAGAGGATTGGGTTCAACGGCGCTTTCGGCGCTGATGCTGGCTTCGGCCTCGCCGGTCATGGCGCAGATCGCCGAGCCGGTGCAGCGCTATGAGATTCCGGCCGGACCGCTCGACGCGGCGCTGACCGCCTTCGCCCGCCAGAGCGGCGTCCAGATCCTGTATCCCGCCGCCCTCGTCGCCGGTCGGCGGTCGCCCGGGCTGAGCGGCGAGCACGCCCCGGACGGCGCCCTGGCGGCCCTGTTGCGCGAGACCGGTCTCGCCCACCGGCGCTCGCGCCCCAACGTCTTCGTCCTCTATGACCCGGCCGCCCGGGCGGCGATCCCGGAGGAGCCGGCCGAGCTGGACGACGTCGTGGTCACGGGCAGCCTGATCCGTGGCGTGGCCGACGGACCTTCCCCCGTGGTGATGATCAGCCGGGACGACATCGATCGGGCCGGCCACGCCACCGTCGCCCAGGCCCTCGCCGCCCTGCCGCAGAATTTCGGGGGCACGGCCAATGAAGGCGCGCTGCAGAACGGCGCGGATCGCACCGCGACCAACGGCAGCTTCGCCTCCGGCGTCAATCTGCGCGGTCTCGGCAGCGACGCCACCCTGGTGCTGATCAACGGCCGACGCATGGCCGGAACCGGCGCCATGGGGGATTTCGCCGACGTCTCCACCATTTCCACGAGCGCCATCGCCCGCATCGACGTCCTGCTCGACGGCGCCTCGGCCCTCTACGGCGCCGACGCGGTCGGCGGCGTCGTCAACATCATCCTGCGCGACGACTACGACGGGGCGGAAACCCGTCTGCGGGTCGGCGGAACCGCCGACGGGGTCAGCGACGAACTGCAGCTGGGTCAGACCCTCGGCCGGCGCTGGTCCTCCGGCAGTCTGATGGGGACCTATGAATATTACGACCGCGGGGCCTTGCCGGTCTCGGCCCGGCGGCTTGCGGGCGACGCGGACCTGCGCTGGCGCGGCGGATCGGACCGGCGGCTCAACTACGCCGCGCCAGGCAATCTGGTGGTCTTCGACCCGGTCGCGGGCGGCTATGTCTCGACCCACGCCATTCCGCCCGGCCAGGACGGGACCGATCTGGAGCCCGGCGACTTCCTCCCCGGCCAGACCAATCTCAGCAACCAAAGACGCGGCATGAACGTCCTGCCGCGCCAGACGCGGCACAGCCTGTTCACCGCCCTGCGACAGGAGCTTGGATCGCGCCTCGAGCTCAGCGCCGACGCGCGCTACGGCCAGCGTCGCTATGAGACCGTCTCGGCGCCGACCGCCACCCTTCTCACCGTCAACACCGGCAATCCGTGGTTCGTCTCGCCGACCGGGGCCGCCTCGCACACCATCGCCTATTCGTTCGAAAACGACCTGCCCAATCCCGGCATCCGCGGCGAGGCCGAAAGCTTCGGCGCCTCTGTCGGCGCCCGGATCGACCTGACGGACGAGTGGACCCTGGACGCCTATGTCGCCCATGCCGCCGAACGGACC
>CAZFQC010000042.1:0-4391 GCA_964520795.1 uncultured Brevundimonas sp. | reverse complement strand
GAGACCTTCGGCGCCCTGAACTCGACCTTCCTGCGCGAGGCCCTGGGCGCGATCGCCGACAATCCCGCGACGCCCTACAGCGGCGCGCGCGACGGCTTCTTCAACCCGTTCGGCGGCGGCGGCGTCAGCTCGCCCGCGGCACTGGCCTTCATCAGTTCCGGCTGGACGCACAGCCAGGCGGAGACCGGCGTCAGCTCGGCCAATCTGCAGCTCGACGGACCGGTGTTCGCCCTGCCCGGCGGCGATGTCCGCCTCGCCGCCGGGCTCGCCTTTCGCGAGGAGACCCTCTGGCGGCGCAATGACAGCTTCAGCAGCGGGCTGACGCCGACGACGGGGGTGGCGACCGACACCAGCCGCCAGGTCTCGGCCGTCTTCGGCGAACTGCGCGTGCCGCTGTTCGGCCGCGACAACCGCCGTCCCGGCTTCGAGCGGCTCGAACTGTCGCTGGCGGCCCGGTTCGAAAACTATGAGGACATCGGCGAGACCACGAGCCCGAAGATCGGACTCGTCTGGGAGCCCACGACGGAACTCGTCGTGCGGGGCAACTACGGCGCCTCCTTCCGCGCTCCGGCGCTGCGCGAGCTGAACGACGCCGCGCGACAGAGCCCGACCTTCCTTCCGCGCGGCGCCCAGCAGGTCCTTTCGATGATCCTGTACGGCGGCAATCCCGACCTCAAGCCGGAAGAGGCCGACACCTGGACGGTAGGCGCCGACTATGCGCCACAGACCCTTCCCGGGCTCAAGCTCAGCTTCAACTGGTTTCGCACCGAGTTCGACAACCGGATCGGCCAGCCGACCTTCGAGAACATCCTGACGGCCCTGTCCGATCCCGCCCTGTCGGCCTTCGTCCGCATCGTCGATCCGCTCAACAACGCGGATGACCGGGCCGCCGTCCAGGCCATTCTCGACCTGCCGACCACCAATTCGCGCGACGCCTTTCCGGCCACGTCATACGGGGCGATCGTCGACGCCCGCTACGTCAACGCCGCCCGCGTCGAGGTGGAGGGGATCGACGCCAATGCCCGCTACGCCTTCGATCTCGGTCCCGACGCCTTCGACCTCGGACTGACGCTGTCGTATCTGGCCCGGTTCGACAGCTGGACGACCCCGGACGCCTCGCCCCAGTCGCTGCGCGACCGCCCCAACTATCCGGTCGGTCTGCGGGGCCGCGGCTCCCTGGGCTGGGCGCGAGGTCCCTGGAGCGCCTCGGCCTCGCTTCAGTATGTCGATTCCTATCGCGACCTCGCCGGGTCGCGGATCGGCTCCTGGACCACGGCCGACGCCCAGATCCGCTATGCGCCGGAGACCGGCCCCTTCCAGGGGTCGGCGGTCGCCCTGACCGTGCAGAATCTGTTCGATCGCGATCCGCCTTTCTACGACGCGCCTGAAGGCATCGGTTACGACGCGGCCAACACCAGCGTCATCGGCCGCTTCATCGCCCTGCAGCTGACCCGGACCTGGTGATGCGTCCAGTCTGTCTGCTGCTGGCCGCCGTCCTCGGGACGGCGGCCAGCCCGGCCGTGGGTGAGACGCCGCGGCCGGTCACCATCGAGGCCGTGCTGGGTCAGGAAAGTCTCGGCCAGGTCCGGATCGGCCCTGGGGGCCGCTGGATCGTCGTCGAGCGCCGCGCCGCCTGGTCGTCGGCGGCCAGCTACCGCTTCGGGCTGATGACCACCCATCTGCTGAGCGGTCTGGAGATACACGACGCGACATCCGGCGCGCCGCCGCGGGGCATTTCCGACCCCGGCCACGCGACCGGCTATGTCTCCGGGCCCTTCTCCCCCGATGGCGAACGGATGCTGGTCTTCCGGCTGACCGAAACGAGCTGGCGCCTCGGGGTGCTGACCCTGGCGACCGGCGAGACCCGGTGGTTCGCCCTGACCCCGGAGTACACGGGCCTCGGCCGCACGGTCGCCTGGCGCTCGGCGACCGAGGTGGTCATGATCGCGCGGGCGCCCGACGATCTTCCGCTGGTGTTCCGTCTCGGCGGCCAGACCCAGGCGCGCAAGGCGGCGCTGTGGCGCCGGTTCGAGGCGGGTCACGCGCCCTCCGCGGTCTCGATTCCCAGCGGCGCGCGTCGCGCCGACCGCGATCCCGCCGCCCCGGCCCGTCTGGTCCGCCTCGATCTCGGCACGGGGGCCCAGACGGAGCTCGCCATCGGGGCGTTGTTCGACTTCGAACTGTCCCCGGACGGCGCGGCGGTCGCCGTCCTCGCCGACGCCGAGGATCTGCAGGCGAGCGGCGACGCCCCGGTGCGGGTCGGGACGCCGGCGCGACGCAGACGGCTGTTGCTGATCGACATTGAGAACCGGCAAGTGGACGAGCCCCTGCCCGATGAGGATTTCCTGTCGCATCTGCTGAGCTGGTCGCCGGACGGGCGGTCCGTGTTGGTCTTCGGCCGGACGCCCGGCGGGTCGTGGGACGACGGCCGATTCTGGCGAGTCTCCCGCGCTGGTCCGGCCCGGCCCGTGCCGCTCGGCGACGCCCGCCCCTGGGTCGGCGAACAGGCCGACGGCATGCCCTTCGTGCGGGCGGATTGGGACGGCGGAGCGCCCGTCGTCCAGATCCGGACGACAGACGACGCCCGGGCATGGCGTCGCGCCGCGCCGATCCCCTTGACCATCCCTGTGCGCGAGCAATCGGAACGCCTGCTGCAAGCCGGCGGTCAGGCCTGGATCGAGCGCGGTGATGGGCTGTACCGCCTCGACGCAGCCTCCGGGGCTCCGGGTCTCCCCGGGCGTTTGCAGAGCCGCGAGCGCGCCGCCGACGGCGGCGGCCGGGCGCGAACCAATCCGGGGGACGTCCGGCTCGCGCCGGGCATCCTGCTGCAGGCCGGCTGCCTCGCCCGCCTCGGCGCCTCGCGATCCGGCGTCTGCTTGTCGCCCCTGGGCCCTGATGAAACCCTTGTCGCCGCCAGCCCGGACGCGCGGTTCGCGGTCGTCCAGAGCGTTTCGGCGACGGGATCGACCCGCCTGCTGCGCCGCGACCCGAACGGCGACCATCCGCTCGCCGCGCTCAACCTCGCGCTCGACCAACTGGCCTGGGGCCGGATCGAGGCCATCATGCACCCCGGACCAGACGGCCAAGTCCTGACCAGCTGGCTGCTGCTTCCGCCGCCGGACCCAGGCGGCCGAAGGGCTCCCGTGGCGGTGGTCCTCTACCCCGGCGCCGCCTACCCCGTTCCGCCCTCCTGGCTCAGGCCAGGCGGAGAGCGGCGACACATCAATCCCGCCGTCCTGGCCGCCCACGGTTATGCCGTGCTTGTGCCCTCCCTGCCGCGCCCCAGCGGCGACGGTACGGGGCTGGACGATCTGGCCGGACGGATCGACGCCATCCTTGACCAGGCGGCGCGACAGGCGCCGGTTGACCCCGCCCGCGTGGCCCTGATCGGACACAGCTATGGCGGACACGCCGCCCTGCTGACCGCGGCGCGGAGCGAGCGCTTCCGGGCCGTGATCGCCTCGGCAGGATACGCCGACCTCTCCCGGGTCTATGCTTTGACGCCGCACTTCCTGGTCTCCCCCGACGATGGGGTGCCGATCAACGCCCTCGCGGGCTGGGCCGAGAGCGGTCAGGGCGCGATCGGCGCCAGTCTACCGGCGCGACCCGAGGCCTATGTCGACAACAGTCCGGTCTACCTCGCGAACCGGATCCGCACACCCGTCCTGCTGGTCGAGGGCGACCTCGACCCGGCCGGCGGCGATGTCCTGTTCGGGGCTCTTTACCGGCTGGGACGCGAGGCCGATCTGGTGACCTATGCGGGCGAAGGCCATGTGTTCGTCAGCCCGGCTAATCTGCGCGACCTCCACACCCGGATCCTCGCCTGGCTCGACCGCTATCTGGACGCGGGGTCCGGTGATCGACTCTGAGAAGGGGGGGGCCGGTCCAGCAAGCGGTATTAATCGCCTTGGCCTCCGAGGGAGGATTCCCAGACTATCGAGCCGGTGTCCGACGGAAGCGAGCGTAAAACTCCCACTGAAGCTCAGACGTTCGAATCTTTCCGTGGGCACCTCCGACCGGCGGCTCCGGCGCTGCCTAGCCAATGCTCCTGAGTAGTGCTTGCAACGGCTGCGCTTTTGAACAATCTCGCGGAATGGGGAAATACGATCCGCTTCGAGACTATCTGAAACGCCAACGGGCGGACGAATTCGAACTGACCTTCGTCGAGATCGAGCGTCGCCTCGGCGCAATGCTTCCCAAAAGCGCGGCTCGCCCGGAGTGGTGGGCGAACGTGGCGGCTAGCGACACGACCCACGTGCAGCGGGAGGCCTGGCGGGCCGCTGGGTTCGACGCCTTCCTATTAAGGGGCGCTGAACGCGTCCGCTTCCGGCGGGCTTGAGCTGTTCTGGCGGTGTCCGGTTCGGGCACGCCGATATGTCCGCTTCCGACCC
>CAZFQC010000041.1:0-15025 GCA_964520795.1 uncultured Brevundimonas sp. | reverse complement strand
CCGCCTTGTGGCTGTCGCGCCGCTTCGGTCGCGGCATCCGGACCCCGTTCAGCGCGCGCTGAGGCTTCAGGTGGCGGCTTCGGCAGCCTTACGAAAGTTTCACCTGCAGCTTCGCATCCGTATGGCCCCGCCGCTGCCTCTTGTTGTCAGACGGCCGAGGCATCACGCTCCGGTCGAACACCAAGACAGAGGATATTCGAGATGAACGAAGTCTGGATTCCGATCGCGATGTTCGCGATGATCGCCGGTATCGTGATCGTGCCGACCTGGCTCAAGAGCAGGGAACGGCGCGAGATGCAGGCAACGCTGCGGGCGTCGATCGACAAGGGGCAGGCGCTGCCGCCCGAAGTCATTGACGCCCTGACCCGCCAGACCGTCAAGCCGCCGGCAAGCGCCGCCCGCGACCTGCGGACGGGTGTGATCCTGCTGTCGCTCTCGCTGGGCATCGCCGCCACCTTCTCCTTCATCGGCTTCAAGTTCGGAGAGTCCGAGGCCTGGGGCTTCGGCGCCTTCGCCGCCATCCCGGGCTTCATCGGCCTGGCCTTCATCATCCTGAGCGCCTTCAACAAGAACAAGGGCTGAGCCGGGGCGGGCAGGGGGGAACCAACATGACCCAATCCCTGGTCGACCGGCACGACGTCGAGCTCGCCGCCCTCGCGGCGGCGGGCGGACGGCGGGAGTTCGGAGAACTGGTGCGTCGCCACGGTTCGGCGGTGCGCGGCCTGCTGCGGCGCATGGGGGCCCAGCCCTCGCTCGCCGACGACATCGCCCAGGATGCCTTCATCCAGGCGTTCGAGCGGTGCGCGGAATTCCGGGGCGAAGGCACCTTCGCCGCCTGGGTGAAGCGGATCGCGGCGCGCCTGTACATCAAACGGGTCGCCAAGGAGGCCCGCTATGTCGCCGAGCTCGAGACCGAAGACGCCGCGCCCGCGACCGATCATGCGGGCCTTGTGGATCTCGACGAAGCGCTGAAAGGCCTCAGCGAGCCCGAACGACTGTGTGTCTCCCTTTGTCACGGAGCCGGCATGGCGCATCCAGAGATCGCCACGGCCCTTAATTTGCCACTCGGTACGGTGAAGTCTCATGTCAAACGTGGTCTGGATAAACTCCGCGCGCGGCTCCAGCCGCAAGGCGGACAGTCCCTGGGGGGCGCGCGGCATGTCGGCTGACGAGTTCGATCCTGATATCGAGCGCCTGTTCGCGCGCTCGCCCCAGATGCCGGATGCCGCCCTGTTCACCGCCCAGGTCGAGCAGAAGCTGCAGAAGGGCTCCCGCGTCCGCGTCCTCGCCCTAGGTCTCGCCGGCGTCATCGGCGGCGTCGTGGCGGTGCGGGAAACCATGAGCGTCAATCTCGGTGCCGGCGACGGCGTCGTGGCGGGCACCGCCCTGGGCCAGGGCATCCGGAGCGCCTCCCTGAACACCCAGGGCGCGGTCCAGGCCGGCCTTGACCAGCTGGGCCTGGCCAATCTGGAGCTGGGCGCCATGGGCGGGATGCAGTTGTTCTGGATCGCGGCCGGCACCCTGATCGCCGTCGCCGCCGCCGGGGTGATGAGGCTGTCGCAGGACATCTGATCCGACGCCCCGTCTTCCCAAGGGATGACGGGGCGGACGCCGGCGACTATCTAGGGGTCCGAACAGGAGGACCTCCCCATGTCCAGCCAGAAGCAGGAAGCGGTCAAACGCATCGCGGCCCCCGACATCCGGGCCCGCAAGGGCGGAGAGCCGATCGTCTGCCTGACCGCCTATGACGCCCCGACGGCCGCCCTGCTGGACGACCACTGCGACCTGCTGCTGGTCGGCGACAGCGTCGGCATGGTGGTCCACGGCATGCCGAATACCGTCGGCGTGACGCTGGAGATGATGATCCTGCACGGTCAGGCCGTCATGCGCGGCTCGCGCCGGGCCATGGTGGTCATCGACATGCCGTTCGGCAGCTATGAGGGCGGCAAGGAGCAGGCCTACCAGAACTGCGCCCGGGTGATGAAGGAGACGGGCGCCCAGGGCGTGAAGGTCGAGAGCGGTCCGACGGTGGCTGAAACCATTGCCTATCTGGTCCAGCGCGGCATTCCGGTCATGGGCCATGTCGGTCTGAGGCCGCAGGCGGTGCTGACCGACGGTGCCTTCAAGGCCAAGGGCAAGACGGACGAGGAACGGCTGCGGGTCATGAGCGAGGCCGAGGCCACCGCTGACGCGGGGGCTTTCGCCGTGGTCGTCGAGGGCGTGGCCGAGGGGCTGGCGCGCGACATCACCCTGGCCATTGACAAGCCCACCATAGGCATCGGGGCCTCGTCCGCCTGCGACGGCCAGATCCTCGTGACGCCCGACATGCTGGGTCTGTTCGACTGGACGCCGAAATTCGTCCGCCGCTACGCCGATCTGCGCGGCGACATCGACCGGGCCGTGGGGGCCTATGCCGCAGATGTGAAGGCCCGCCGTTTTCCTGCCGAAGTCGAGACCTACTTCTCGAAAAAGCCCGCTACGCCCTAAGCCGTGCGTTGCGGCGGCGAATGCGACCCTCTAGGGTCCGGCCGGACTGAGTTTCAACGGCCTGACAGCCGTTTTCTGGGGGCGACGTATCCGTGGTTGATGTCTTCGAGCAGGTCGAGGAGGAGCTTCGCTCCGACCGCTACAAGCGGCTGGCCCGCACCTGGCTGCCCGTCGTGGGCGGCGTTCTTCTGGTCGCATTGATTGCCGCACTGGCGTTCTGGGGCTGGGACAGCTGGCAGACCTCCAGGGCCGACAAGGCCTCGGTCGCCTATGATCGCGGCCTGGAATCTCTGGAGGCCGGCAATACGATCGGCGCCGACACTGCCTTCATCCAGGCGGCCAAGGACGGCAACGGTGCCTACAAGGCCATGGCCCTGATGCAACGCGCCGGCCTCGCCGTTCAGGCCAACAAGATTCCCCAGGCGATCGCGCATCTTGACGAGGCCGCCAAGGCCTCCAGCGATCCGCTGCTGTCTGACCCCGCCGCCCTCAAGGCCGCCTGGCTGGCCATGGACAGCGAGACCCTGGAACAGATCGAGGCCCGTCTCGAGCCCCTCGCCAAGGAAGGCCGCCCGTTCAGCGCCTTCGCGCTCGAGGCCCTCGCCATGGCCCGGTTGCAGCACGGACAGGTCGCCCCGGCCCGTGAAGCCCTGGTTCTGCTGAAGAACGGCCTCGACACGCCGGACATCGTGATCCAGCGCGCCGACCTCGCCATCGCGGCGATCGACGCCGGCGCTGCGCCCAATCTCGCCGCCATCACGCGCGCCCAGGCCGCCCTTCCCGTGGCCCCGCCCGCCCCGACCGCACCGCCCGCTCCCGCCGCCGCGCCGGCCCGCCCGTGACCCCCGCTTTCAGGACGTTTCCCATGAATCGCGTGCTTAAAGTCGCCCTGTTGAGCGGTCTCGCCGTCACTCTTGCCTCGTGCGGCACCGTACGCGGCATGCTGCCGTTCGGCCTCGGCCAGGACAATACGCCCCAGGCCACGGCCACCGAGGGCCAGCGCATCTCGGTGCTGGAGTTCGAACAGGCCCTGGTGCCGTCGGCCGCCCTGTCGGGCCGTGACTTCTTCATCCCCGGACCCCAGGCGGCGATCGCCTGGACCCAGCCGGGCGGTAACGCCGAGAATGCGGTCGAGCACGTCATCGCGGGTGCCGATTTCACCGTCGCCTGGCGTCGTGGCATCGGTGCCGGATCGTCGCGCACCCGTCAGGTCATGGCTCCGGTCGTGGCCGACAACGGTCGTGTCTTCGTCCTGGACGGCGAGGCCAGCGTTTCGGCGCTCGATGCGGCCACCGGTGCCCAGGCCTGGCGGACCAGCGTCAAGCCGCCTGAGGACTCGCGTCGCACCGGCTTCCTCGGCATGGGCGGCCGTTCGGACGGCGGCGGCTTCGGCGGCGGCGTGGCCGTCGGCGGCGGCAAGGTCTTCGTGTCCTCGGGCTATCGCACGGTGACCGCCATCGACCAGGCGTCCGGTGCCGTGATCTGGACCACCCCGGTCGATGTGCCGATCCACGGAGCCCCGACGGTTTCGGGCAGCCGGGTCTTCGTCGTCGACGTCGAGAACCAGATCCAGGCTTTCGATACCGCCACCGGCCGCCAGGACTGGTCCTACCGCGGCATTCCGGAGCCGGCCCGCATCCTGCGCGCCTCCAGCCCGGCGGTGATCGGCGACACGGTGATCGCGCCCTTCTCGTCCGGCGAGGTCGTGGCCCTGCGCGCCTCGACGGGCCAGTCGCTGTGGCAGCAGGTCCTGTCGCGCACCAGCCGCACCAGCGCCCTGTCCGAAATCCGCGATATTGCCGGCCGTCCGGTCGTCAGCCGCGGCGTCGTCTATGCCGTCAGCCATTCGGGCGTCCTGTCCGCCATGGACCTCCGCTCGGGCCAGCCGAAATGGGCACCGCTGCCGATCGCCGGGGTCAATGCGCCCCTGCCGGTCGGTGAGGTGGTCTATGTCGTGTCCAAGGAAGGCGAGCTGACCGTCATCAACCGCGAGACCGGCTCCATCTACTGGACCCGCGACCTCAACGAGGGCCGCGTCCGCCAGGAGGGCGGCCTGTTCGGCATGTTTGACCGCACCGTGCGGCCGATCTGGTCCGGCCCCCTGATGGCCTCGAACCGGCTGGTGCTGACGAATTCGGACGGCGAACTGGTCGCCTTCGATCCCAAGACCGGTGCACAGACCGCCTCGATCCGCATGGGCGGGCCTGTCTATATCGCCCCGGCCGCCTACAACGGCGCTCTCTATGTTCTCACCGACAAGGGCGATCTCGTCAGCATTCGCTGACTTTTAGCCCCCGAACTGCGTTAGAAGGCCGACATGGCTCTCAAAGTCGCCATCGTCGGCCGCCCCAACGTGGGCAAGTCGACCCTGTTCAACCGGCTCGTGGGCAAGCGGCTTGCGCTGGTCGACGACCGGCCGGGCGTGACCCGGGACCGCCGGTATGCCGATGGCAACATCGGCGACATGGATCTGACCCTGATCGATACTGCCGGCTATGAGGACGTCACCGACGACAGCCTCGAGTCGCGCATGCGCGAACAGACCGAGGCGGCGCTGGAGGACGGCGACCTGATCCTGTTCATGATGGACGCCCGCGAGGGCGTGACCTCGCTGGACAAGATCTTCGCCGAGCGCCTGCGCAGACAGCACAAACCCGTCATCCTTCTGGCCAACAAGTCCGAGAGCCGCGAGAGCGGCGGCGGCATCGGTGAGGCCTATTCGCTGGGCTTCGGCGAACCCGTCGCCATTTCGGCCGAGCACGGCGAGGGCATGGCGGACCTGTACGCCGCCGTGGTCACCGCCAGCGCCGACATCTTCGTTGAAGAGGTCGACGAGCCCGACAAGCCGATCCGCATCGCCATCATCGGCCGCCCCAACGCCGGCAAGTCGACCCTGATCAACCGACTGATCGGCGAGGACCGGATGCTGACCGGCCCCGAGGCCGGCATCACCCGCGATTCCATCTCGGTCGACTGGGAATACGAGGGCCAGAACATCCGGCTGGTCGACACCGCCGGCATGCGCCGGAAGGCCCGGGTGCAGGAAAAGCTCGAGAAGCTGTCGGTGGCCGATACCATCCGCGCCATCACCTTCGCCGAGGTGGTCGTGCTGGTTATGGACAAGGACGACGCCTTCGATACCCAGGACCTGCAGCTGGCCGACCTGGTCGAGCGTGAGGGCCGGGCCCTGGTCTATGTCGCCGCCAAATGGGACCTTGAGGAGAGCCCGCAGGCCAGGCTGGCCAAGCTGACCCAGATGGCCGAGGACAAGCTGCCCCAGCTGAAGGGCTCACCCTTCGTCGCCCTGTCGTCGCACAGCGGCCGCGGTGTCGAACGGCTGATGCCGGCGGTGCTTCAGGCGCACGCCACCTGGTCGGTCAAGGTCAAGACCAAGGATCTGAACACCTGGCTGTCCATGGCCACCCAGAGGCACCCGCCCCCCGCCGTCGATGGCAAGCGGATCAAGCCCAAATACATGGCCCAGACCAAGGCCCGGCCACCCACCTTCGTCCTGATGGCCAGCCGCGCCGAGTCCATGCCGGAGCAGTACAAACGCTATCTGGTCAACAATCTGCGCGAATCCTTCGACCTGCCGGGCACGCCGATCCGGCTGATCGTCAAGTCGGGCAGCGAGAACCCCTATGCGCCGGGCGGCTCCAAGTCGGGTCCCGAGCGCTACAAGGGCGACGCCAAGACCGCGCCGCGCAAGGTGATCAAGAAGGCCGAGCGGGCCGAGATGCTGTCCAACCTGCCCGGCAAGGCGCTGGAGCAGAAGAAGGCCGGCAAGACGAAGCTGAAGCCGCTGGCGGGGCTCAAGGCCAGCGCCAACAAGAAAGCCGGCTCGTCCGTGGCGGTCCAGAAGGGCGCGCGGGGCGGGGCGCGTCAGGTCTCGCGGTCAGGCCGGGTGCGGACCGGACAGAAGCACGCGCCGAAGAAGTAGACCTGCCGCGTTCAACGACGGCGGGCTACCAGCAGCGGCATGAAGGCGAACGCCACCTGGGCGAGAAGTCCGATCGCGCCCGCCGCAGTGGTCAAAGCGGCGAGCTGCTGCGCCACCGGCCGATCGAGCAGCAGCGTCGAGAGGACGGTCTCTACGGTCATCAGCAGGGCGAAGGCGGCCAGCCCCATGGCCAGCCGTTCCCGGGCCCTCCGAGGGATCGAGAGCCTTTGTGTGCTCCAACGGGCGGCGAACCAACTGATCAGCAGAACCAGCGGCGCCTCGATCAGCACAGCGACGACGTCGCCGGTGGCCGGAGCCACGAGGAGTGTGCGAGCCACGCCCAGAATGAAGGCAAGACTGAAAACGATGGCGAAATAGACGGCTGCGGCTGTGAGAACCCGACGCATGGTCAGATCAGCGCCGCCACGCCCGGTCCGTGACTCCAGTCCTTGAAGCTGACCACCAGCGGAGGCTCAAGATCACCGCGCGCCAGTTCGACCACCAGCGGACCGATGACGGATGGGTGGGGCACCGCCTCCGGATCCTCGCCCGGCCAGGCCTGGGCGCGCATCGCCGTGCGCATGCGGCCCGGGTCGAGGATGGCGACCCGCACCGGCGTGGACTCGATCTCGTCGGCCCAGCATTTGATCAGGGTCTCGGCCCCGGCCTTGGTTGCGGCGTAGGCTCCCCAGAAGGCGCGGGGCGCGGCGGCGACGCTGGTGGTCAGATGGATGACCCGACCGGCGTCAGACACCTTCAGCAGCGGCTCCAGCGAGCGGATCAGGCGATAGACGGCGGTGAAGTTCGTCTTCTCCACCTTGGCCCAGACGCGCGGGTCGGCGTGGCTGACCGGGGTCAGGCCCGAGGCCCCCATGGTCGCCGCAGCCTGCACCCAGACATCCAGCCGCCCGAACCGCTCATAGATGGCACCGCCGAGACGGTCGATGGCCCCGCCGTCGACCAGGTCGAACGGGATCAGGGTGGCGTGTTTGCTGGTGGCGGCGAAGATGGCGTCGTCCAGCTCTTCCAGCCCGCCGACCGTCCGCGCCGTGGCGATCACATGCGCGCCGGCCCTGGCCAGCGCCAGGGCGCTCTCATAGCCGATGCCGCGGGAGGCCCCGACGACGAGGGCGATGCGGTCTTTGAGGGGGAGGTCGGTCATGGCGGGCCTGATAGCGCGCCCGTCGGCCCGGCGGAAGCTAGAACCCCGTCGCCGGTTGCCACAGGCTGAAGCTGCCGCCCTGGTCGTCGCAGACCACGACCGAGCGTCCCGTCTCGCTGTCCGAGGGGACAGCCGCCCGGCCGCCCAGCTCCACGACCCGCTCGCACAGGCCGTCGACGTCCTCGACCCGGAAATAGAGGTGCGGGAGCTGGCTGGCGCGTTCCGCCTTGGTGAAGCCGAAGGGCGGGTCGCTGTCGGCGACATGGGCGTAGGTCGGATGCGACGCCGCCTCGTCGAACGTCCAGCCGAACAGGGCGCTGAAGAAGGCGCGGGCCTTTTCGATGTCGGGGGTGTCGACGGTGAAGTAGCCGAGCTGGATCATGCGACGCCTTTGCGGAACGATGTCGTCCTTAAGCGCTCACCAGCAGCGAAAGTTGCCGGGCGGCGACCTCGCGGCCGCCTTCCTCGATCTCGCGGTCGAGCAGACGGGTGGGGTATTCGCCGGTGAAATAGTGGTCGGTGAACTGGGGGTTGTGCGGATCGCGCGGCCCGGCTTCCATCGCGTCATACAGGCCCTCGACCGACAGGAAGCCGAGGGAGTCGACCTCGAGGTGGGCCCGCATCTCTTCCAGCGTCATATTGGCGGCGATCAGCTGGTCCCGCTCCGGCATGTCGATGCCGTAGAAGTCCGGCCACAGGATGGGCGGCGAGGCCGAGCGCAGGTGTACCTCGGTCGCACCGGCAGCCCGGACGGCCCGCACCAGCTTCACCGAAGTGGTGCCGCGCACGATGGAGTCGTCAATCAGCACCACGCGCCTGCCCTCGATCACCGAGCGGTTGGGGCTGTGCTTCATGCGCACGCCCTTCTGCCGGGCGCCCTGGTTGGGCTGGATGAAGGTGCGGCCCAGATAGTGGCTGCGGATGATCCCCATCTCATAGGGAATGCCGCTCTCCTGGGCGTAGCCGAGGGCGGCGGGCACGCCGGAGTCGGGCACGGGCACGATGACATCGGCCTCGACCGCGTGCTCGCGGGCCAGTTTCATGCCCATCCGCTTGCGTACGCCATAGACCGAGCGGCCGTTCACCACGCTGTCGGGGCGGGCGAAATAGACATATTCGAACAGGCAGGGTCGGGCCCCGCGGGTCGGGAAGGGCTTGAGCGACTTGAGCCCCTCGTGGTCGATGACGATGACCTCGCCGTGCTCGACGTCCCGTTCAAAGGTCGCGCCGATGGTGTCCAGGGCGCAGGTCTCGGACGCCAGAACCCAGGCCTCGCCCAGCTTGCCCAGCACCAGCGGGCGGATGCCCAGCGGGTCGCGCGCGCCGATCAGCTTGGAGCGGGTGGCGCAGACCAGGGCATAGCCGCCCTCGATCCGGCCAATGGCGTCGATGAAGCGGTCGACGATCTTGGCCTTACGGCTGCGGGCGATCAGATGGAGGATGACCTCGGAGTCCGAGGTCGACTGGAAGATGGCCCCTTCGCCGACCAGCTGGTTCCGCAGATACAGGTGGTTGGTCAGATTGCCGTTGTGGGCAATGGCGATGCCGCCCTGGTCCAGATCGGCGAACATCGGCTGGATGTTGCGCAGGAAGCTGCCGCCCGCCGTGGAATAGCGGGTGTGGCCGACGGCCGCCGAGCCCGGCATGCGTTCCGAAAGGTCCGTGCCGCCGAAGGCCTCGCCCACGAGGCCCATATGGCGTTCGGTATGGAAGCGGGTGTCGTGGACGCTGGCGATGCCGCAGGCTTCCTGGCCGCGGTGTTGCAGGGCGTGCAGGCCCAGGGCGACGATGGCCGAGGCCGCGTTCTTGTCCGCGCCCCAGACGCCGCAGACGCCGCACTCCAGCCGCGGCCGGTCGTCGTCGGCGTCTCGGTGATGCGCCCGGTGGACAACCGGGTCTGCGATGGAATGCTCGGGACTGCTCATCGTGGGGCTCCGATGATGCGGGAAACGCTAGTCGGCGGCGGACGCGGGCGGAGTATTGTTTGTTTGGGGCGAGGGCAAGGCTTCTTCGCCGGAAAATCCCTCGTTCACGGACGAAGTCACGACCGGTGCCAGGGCGTCGGCACCGCGGCCAATGCCCGGGAGGACGATCTGGATCAGGCGCGCAGCACCGGCGGTGACCGGCCGCAGGGCCGCCTCGCTGAGCCAGCGAGGGGTACGTTCGCCCGGCATGGCGGCGACGATGACCAGATGGATGGCACCCAGAAGCACCAGCGACCGCGCCGCGCCGACGAAAACGCCGAGGAAACGGTCGATCCCGCCCAGATGCGGATGGGCCTGGGCCTGTTTCGACAGCACCGAGCCGAAGATGCGGATGCCGAAATAGATCAGCAGGAAGGAGGCCACGGCCGCGGAAATGGTGCCGGCCCAGTCCGGATTGACCAGCGCGCGCCCGAGCGGCGCGGTCAGCGGCAGGGCGACCAGGGCAATGAAGGCGGCCAGCACGAAGCTGAGCAGGGTGATGATCTCGCGCGTGGCACCGCGCACCCAGCCGGCCGCGGCGGAGGCGAGGATAACCAGAATGGCGATTACGTCGAAACCTGTCATGCGCGCCCGAACAGAGAACAGTCGAACCTCAATAGCGGTTTTGCGAGATTCGTTCGACCGCTTCCGCAAGCCGGGTCACAGATGTCACGCCGACGCCCTTGTGCTTGACGGTCAGGGGCGGTGTCAGGGCCCGGTCGAACCCCAGCTTCTGGGCCTCGCGCAGCCGCGCCTCGGCCCGACCGACGGCGCGGATCTCGCCCGACAGGCTGATTTCGCCGAATACGACGCAGCCCTGGGGCAGGGGGGTGTCGGTGGCTGAACTGATCAGGGCCGCAGCCGCTGCGAGGTCCGCCGCCGGTTCGTTGATGCGCAGGCCGCCCGCCACGTTCAGATAGACGTCCTGATCGCCGAACCCGAAGCCGCATCGCGCCTCCAGCACCGCAAGCACCATGGCCAGCCGGCCCGTGTCCCAGCCCACCACGGCCCGCCGCGGCGTGCCATAGGCCGATTTCGACACCAGGGCCTGCATCTCGACCAGCACCGGCCGCGAGCCCTCGATACCGGCGAAGACCGCCGCGCCGGGCGCACGGTCCTTGCTCTCGCCGAGGAACAGGGCCGAGGGATTGGCCACCTCGCGCAGACCGGCGTCGCCCATTTCGAACACGCCGATCTCGTCGGTGGCGCCGAAGCGGTTCTTGCCGGCGCGGAGGATGCGGAATGGATAGCCCCGCTCGCCCTCGAAGCTGAGGACGGCGTCGACCATGTGCTCGACCACGCGGGGACCGGCGACCTGGCCGTCCTTGGTGACGTGACCGACCAGGATGACGGCGACCCCCTGCGACTTGGCCAGCCGCACCATCTCCCCGGCGCAGGCCCGGACCTGGGTCACCGAGCCCGGCCCGGCCTCATGGGCGTCGGACCACAGGGTCTGGATCGAATCGACGATGACGATGTCGAATTTCTCGCGCTTCAGCGTGGCGAGGATCTCGCGCAAAGCGGTGGCCGAGGCCAGTTCGACGGGGGCCTTCTCCAGACCCATTCGCTTCGCCCGCGCCCGGATCTGCTCGACCGCTTCCTCGCCGGAAATATAGGCGACGCGGCGTCCGGAGAGAGCCGCCCGACCGGCGACGTCCAGCAACAGGGTCGACTTGCCGACGCCGGGGTCGCCGCTGAGCAGGATGGCCGAGCCGGGCACCACGCCGCCGCCGCAGACGCGGTCGAACTCGGCCACGCCGGTGATGATGCGCGGCGGCTCGGGCGTGTCGGACTGAAGGGTCTCGAACTGCAGCCCGCGTCCGCGCGCGGCGGCGCCCGTCGCCGGCTTCATGGCTCCCGGGGGCGCCGAGCGGCTCTCCTCGACGATGGAGTTCCACTGGTTGCAGGCCCCGCACTGGCCCGACCATTTGCCATGGACGGCCCCGCAGGCCTGGCAGACATAGATTGCGCCGTCACGAGCCATGGGACCGGCTTACAGGAGTCGCGCGCCGCGGGGCAGGGGGCGTTCGCGGGCCTGCGTCCGAAACTGACGTAGACCACTCTCCAGCCCGCCCTTTGCGCATCCGACGGCGCGGTCCATATCTGCGCCATGGCGATGCGCGGCGAACGGACGGGACGGCGAGGGGATTCCATCGCAAAGGCGGCGCAGGCAGGAGCGCCGGCACCGGCCACGGAAGGCCCTCCGGCCTGGCGCGCGCTCGGCGAACTGATCAAGCTGGTCGGCCGGTCCAATGCGCCCCAGCTGCGTCTGCGCCTGGTCGCGGCCATTGGCATGACCCTTGGCGGCAAGGGGCTGGGCGTTCTCGGGCCATTGGTGCTCGGCGCGGCGGTCAATCATCTGGCGGCGGGTGAGGGGGCGGCGGTTGCGGTCGGCATGGGCTTCGCCGGTTTCGCCCTGGGCTGGGCCTTCGTCCGGCTGCTTTCCGCCGTTGCGCCCAACGCCTCCGATGTGGTCTTCGCCCCGGTGCGCTCGGCCGCCCAGCGGCGGGCCGCGACCGAGACTTTCGCCCACGCCCTCAGCCTGTCGCTGGACTTCCACCAGACCAAGCGGTCGGGATCGCTGTCGCGGACCATGGATCGCGGCTCGCGGGCGGTCGACTTCCTGCTGCGCATCCTGGCTTTCAACCTGATCCCGACCGGGGTCGAGCTGGTGCTGGCGGCCGGCGTGCTCGCCGGGCGCTATGACTGGCGCTTCGGGGCCGTGGCGGTGGCGGTGGTCGCCGTCTATGCCGCCTCGACCTTCGCCCTGGCCAGCTGGCGGCTGGAGCATCGTCGCGAGATGAACGCCGCCGACACCGAGGCCGCCGGCGTCTCGGTCGACGCCCTGCTGAACTATGAGACGGTCAAATCCTTCGGGGCCGAGGCCCGGGCCGCGGGTGCCTATGACCGGGCGCTGGGCGACTACACGCGCGCCGCCCTCAAGGCCAACAGCTCGCTGGCCCTGCTGAACGTCATGCAGGCGGTGATCATGAACATCGGCCTGGCCGTGATGGCGGTCATGGCCGGGTTCGAGGCGGCGGCGGGACGGATGGGGCCGGGGGATGTCATGGCGGCGGTGCTGATCATGATCTCCCTGTATGCGCCGCTGAACATCCTCGGCTTCGCCTATCGCGAAATCCGGCAGTCCTTCATCGACATGGAGGAGATGCTGAAGGTCACGCGCCAGACGCCGCAGGTGGCGGATGCAGCGGATTCCGTGCCGCTGCCGCGACCGGCGGACGCCAGGGGGGCCTCGCTGGCCTTTGAGCAGGTGGGCTTCCGCCATGACTCCCGGGCCAACGGACTCGAAGATGTCAGTTTCCTTGCGCCGCCCGGAACGACCACCGCCCTGGTGGGCCCGTCGGGGTCCGGCAAGTCGACCATCGTGAAACTGGCCCTGCGCCTGCTCGACCCCCAGGAGGGCCGGGTGCTGATCGACGGGCTGGACGCGCGACAGGTGACCCAGGCCTCGCTGCGCGCCGCCGTCGCCCTGGTGCCGCAGGATGTGGCGCTGTTCAACGACAGCATCCGCGCCAACATCGGCTTCGCCCGGCCCGACGCCGACGAGGCGGCCATCTGGGCGGCGGCCGAAGCGGCAGAGCTGGCCACCTTCATACGGGAACTGCCGGAAGGCATGGAGACACGCGTCGGCGAGCGCGGCCTGAAACTGTCGGGCGGCGAACGCCAGCGCGTCGGCATCGCCCGCGCCCTGCTGGCCGATCCCTGCATCCTCATCCTCGACGAAGCTACCAGTGCGCTCGACAGCCGGACGGAGGCGGCCATCCAGAAGACGCTGCGCAAGGCGAGGGCGGGCCGTACCACGCTTGTGGTCGCCCACCGCCTCTCGACCATCGCCGACGCGGACCAGATCCTGGTGCTCAAGGCCGGACGGATCGTCGAGCGCGGTGCCCACCACGAACTGGTGGCGCATCTGGGCGGCGAGTACGCGGCCTTGTGGCGAAAGCAGACGCGCGGCGCCCGGACGGAGCGTCAGCCGGTCTGAGCCAGTTTCCGTTCGATCACCTCGCGGAGGCTCTCCAGTATCCGGGCGCGTTCCGCCGCGGCCTCCAGCGGCAGGGTCTGCAACAGACGCAGCGATCGGGCGTGAACAGTCACGATGCGCCAGTCGAAGGCCTCTTCCGTGTTGATTGCGCTGATCAGGTCGCACAGGCCGGCCGCCGCCTGGCACAGGTCGAACAACTCGAACGGACCGGCGGCGTCGATCAGGGTCGTGGCCGCGTGATAGGCCTGGTCCAGTCGCGCCCGTGTCTCACCGGGGCTGGTCGGAGCCGGCACGGATTCCAGGGCGCTGATCTGGGCGTCCACGACTGCCATGGCGGGCGCGCGCATGGCCTCGATATTCGCCCGGGCCTGGGCAAGGGCCACGCCGATGCTGACGCCGCCGGCTGCGTCGATCATCCGGGCGAGGTTCGACTGGCGGCGGGGATGGGTGATGACGGTCAAACGGCCTCTCCCACCGCCGCGCCGGCAGCTTTTTCGGCCTCGAATTCCGCCTTCCGGATCAGGTCGGCTCGGCGCTCCTCTCCCGGGGCCGGAGCCGTGCGGAAACGCCGGTCCGGGCCGAAATAGTCGCCGACCTCAAGGAACGGCCGCCCGTCGCGGGCCACCCAGACGATCCGCTCCAGCAGGGTGGTGGCGCTGAACGGCTTGGTGATGATGAAACTGGCACCGCAGTCGCGGGCCTCGGCGACACGCGGTCGCCGGATGTGGGCGGCGGTCATGATCACCGGCACAAAGGCGTTCGGGTCCAGGCCGGAGCGGCGCAACCATCGGACCAGTTCAAATCCGTCGATGCCGGGCATCTCGCAGTCCACGACCAGCAGGTCGACGGTCTGCTCCTTGAGGATCTCAATGGCCTCTGCGGCGTCCAGGCAGGTGTGGCGCGCGCGGATACCGAACCCCATCAGGGCCTGGGTCGTCAGTTCGAGGGCGAAGGGCGAATCGTCCACCACCATGGTCACGGCGTTGGTCAGATTGATTACGGCGCTGTCGCGTAACGCCTCGCCGAGGCCGCTCATGGCCCGGTCAATGGCATTGGGGAGGCCCGCAAAGCATACATGCGGGCAGGATCGCAGCTTCAGGTGGCGGAGTGATTAACGGGTCGGCCAGGCCAACGCCGGTCCGGTCAGCCGGCGCGGCCGATGGCGTAGAAGCGATCCGCCCGGGCCTTTCGCAGCTGGTCCGGGGTCAGCCCCGAAAGGGCCGCCAGTTCCTCCGCCAGGACATTGCCGACGATAGCGATGGCGGCGTCCCGGTCCGCATGCGCCCCGCCGACGGGCTCGGGAATGATCCGGTCGACAATCTTCAGCTCGACCAGATCGGGGGCGGTGATCTTCATGGCCATGGCGGCATCCCGGGCCCGGGCTCCGTCGCGCCACAGGATGCCGGCCGCGCCCTCGGGCGAGATGACCGAATAGATCGAATGCTCCAGCATCAGCACCCGGCCCGCCG
>CAZFQC010000040.1:9955-15189 GCA_964520795.1 uncultured Brevundimonas sp. | reverse complement strand
CAAGGGCGGCGACGGCGTCCAGATCGGCCGCCGTCATCGCCCGCCAGTTCAGGCCGGGCAGCGCGTGTTGAGGGGTGCCGCCGTGAAATTCCATTCCATGCTCCGCGCCTGCCCGCTGATCTCGCCCTCGATCCGGGCCCTGAGGGCGTCGCCGTCGCGTTCATAGATCACCCGCGTCGGGAAGTCGTTTTCGGGATTGGCGAAGACCACTCGCATCGGGCCTGTCTCGGCCACGACGAAGGCCGTGGGCGGGGCACCGCCCGGCTGGGCGACATAGGCATGGCCCCGGGGCGTCGGGCCGATATGGGCCAGTTCGAACGAGACGCGGCCCCGCGCCACTGTCAGGGCGTGGCCTGCCATCAGGCCCTCGCGCGGGTCGCTCCAGGTCTCCGAGACCTCGCGGCCGTTGGAGCAGTCGAGCCAGTAGCCGGCGATCCACGACAGGTCAGGAGTCGCGGGCGCGGCGGTCTGGAACAGGGCGGTGGCGAGGGCGGCGGTCAGCATGGAAGGGTCCCCTTGGGTTCGGCGTCGGCGGCGCCCTGGCAGGGCGTCAGCAGCACCCTAGTGCGGCGACAGTGGCCCGGGCTTGTAGGATTGCGACGCCAGCCGCCGCGCCAGACCGACCTGGTCGCGGGCCCATTCGGTCGCGGTGCAGCCGAGGAAGCGGCGGAAGTCGCGGGCCAGCTGGGGCTGGTCGAAATAGCCGGCCTCCAGCCCCGCCTCGAGCCAGCCCAGGGCCTCGGGACCGGGCTCTGCGGCGTGGTCGAAGACGCGGCGGAAGCGGAAGATGGAGCGCAGGATGCGGGGCGGGACGCCCACCCGGTCGCGGAAGCGGCGCTGCAGGGCACGTTGCTCGCCCGGCGACCTGTTCGCGCCCGGGCGGTCCGCGGCGGCGGCCTCGATCTCGGCGCGGACGGCGGGGTCCAGCGACCAGCCCTGCCGGCTCCGGTGATCCTCAAGGACCCGGACCATGACCTCGACCTGGGCCGTGGGGTCGCCGGCCGACGCACTGACGCCGGCGAGGCGGGCGGTCATGTCCAGTCGCCGGTCGGTCGCCTCGGCCGCGGGATGTCCGAGCCAGTCGCGGGCACCATCAGGTTCGAAGCGGACGGCGACCAGTTCGACCGGGCCGACCGGCCGCAAGGCCAGGGGCCGGGTCATCTGGCCCGCGAACAGGGCCCGGGGCTGAAGGCGGAAGACGCCGTCCTCGCCCTCCTCCTCATAGGGGGTGCCGATGTCGAGGATCAGTTCCGGGCAGCCGTCCGGGGCGATGCGCTGGACGACCGGCAGGGGCGCAGGGGCGGCGTAGGTCCAGATCGCGCGGACGAAGGGCCGCAGCGCGGCGGGCGGGTCGAACTCCTGATAGCGCTCCCCCTCCCCCACCGGTCAGTGGGCCTTGGCCGGATCGGGCGGGAGCGGCGGCAGGGCGGCGCAGGGGACGCCATCGTCCTTGAGCTTCCTGACTTCGGCGGGCGTGGCCTCGCCGTAGATCTCGCGCTTCTCGGACCGACCCTCATGGATGTCGCGGGCCTCGCGGGCGAAGGCGTCGCCGACATAGTCGAAATTCTGCTCGACATGACGGCGGACCTCGCGCGCGGCCTGCATCATCAGGGTGCGCATGGTCGCGGGGTCGGCCGAGAGGGCGGATTTGCGGGTTCCCGCCACGGCCGGGGCCATGATCTGTTTGGAGACGCCGCACGAGCCGCAGTGCGGGCACTCGACCAGTCCCCGCGCGGCCTGGTCGTCATAGGCGGCGGAGTCGCCGAACCAGGCCTCGAAGCCATGGCCGCCGTCGCACTGGAGGGCGTAGCGGATCATTGCGGCCCCGCGAATTCGCGGTCGTGGGTCAGCTGCGGCACGGCTTTGCGGGCGCGCGTGACGGCGTCGAAGTCGAGGGTCGCGAACAGGACGCCGGGTTCGTCATGGTCGAGTTTGGCGACCACCTCGCCCCACGGCCCGACGACGGTCGACCGGCCCCAGGTGCGGCGGCCGTCCTCGTGTTGTCCGGCCTGGGCGGGGGCGAGGATCCAGCAGCCGGTCTCGATGGCCCGGGCGCGCAGCAGGGTCTCCCAATGCGCCTCGCCGGTCGGAACGGTGAAGGCGGCGGGGACGGAAATCATGCCGGCACCGGCTTTGGCCAGGGCGCGATACAGATGCGGGAAACGGATGTCGTAGCAGATGGTCAGACCGAGCCTGGCCCAGGGTGTGTCGGCCAGGACCGCGCTGTCGCCGGGTCGGATGGCGGCGCTTTCGCGCCAGCGCTCGCCGGTGGGCAGGTCGACGTCATAGACGTGCAGCTTGTCATAGGTCACGACCACCGCACCCGTATCGTCGATCAGCAGGGAGCGGTTGGCGGCGCGGTCGTCGCCCGCGTGGCCCGACCTGACGATGGCCGAGCCGATCAGCAGCCAGACACCGAGCTCGCGGGCCAGATCGCGCAGGCCGACGACCACGGCGTCGTCATCCTGGAAGGCCAGGGTGGCGGCGCGGGCGGTCGGGTCCTTGATCAGGAAATTGGTCGCTTCCGGGGTCAGGATCAGTTTCGCCCCGCCCGCCGCCGCCTCGCGGATCAGGGGGGCGACATGGGCGAGGGCCGCTACCGGGCCGGCCGGGGTGCGGGTCTGGATCAGGGCGATCGGAAGCGTTGCCATCAGGCCTTGAGCAATGCGTCCAGCTCGCCCCGCCGGTCAAGCGCATGCAGGTCGTCGGAGCCGCCGATGTGTTTTCCGCCGATGAAGATCTGCGGGAAGGTCATGCGGCCGCCCGAGCGCTGGATCATCTCCTGCTTCTTCGCCGGGTCGTGAGAGGCGACGATGTCCTCATAGTCGGCACCCTTGCGGTCGAGCAGGTCGCGGGCGGCGTGGCAGTAGCCGCAGCCGGGCTTGGTGTAGAGGACGATGTCGGCCAAGGCGGAACTCCAGTCTGAAATCGCGACCCCCGGGCCGCGAGTCACCGCGGCGGGGGCCGGTGCAGGCTTCATCTATGCAATTCCCGCGCCGTGCGCACCCGGGCGATGACGGCCAGGGCCACGGCACGGGCACCGGCCTCGATCAGCGCACGGGCGCAGGCTTCGGCCGTCGCGCCCGTAGTCAACACATCGTCGACCAGAAGGATGCGGCGACCCTTGATGCGACGCCGCCCCGCCTCGCTGACGGCAAAGGCCTTCCTGACGTTCAGGCGGCGGCCCCGCGCGGACTTGCCGCCCTGGGTGGTCGTATGGGTCGTGCGGACCAGGGCGTCGGGGACATAGTCGAGACCGGCGTCGCGGGCGAGCGGCCGGGCGATCTCGGCGGCCTGGTTGAAGCGCCGCGACAGCAGGCGGAGGCGATGCAGGGGCACGGGCGCGACCGCGTCGGCCTCGTCCAGCAGGGGCGCGGCCGAGCGGGCCATCCAGCGGGCGAACAGGAGGGCGAAGGGCTGGTGGTCGCCGTGCTTGAATTTCAGGATCAGGCCACGCGACGCCTCGTCATAGACGCAGGCGGCCCGGGCGCGGTCGAAGGCGTAAGGCTGGGCCAGGCATGCCGCGCAGCGTGGAGAGGCGAAGGCACCGCCGTCCATCTCGAAGCCCGCGCCGCAGCCGTCGCAGACCGGGTCTTCAAGGAAGGTCACCCGGCTCCACGCCCCGGCGGTGAGGCCGGGAGAGGCGGCGGCTTCCGGGCTGTCGTGGGCCAGGGGCGGCAGCAGCAGATCGGCCAGGCCGCGGCCCATCTCCCGGGCGCCCAGGGCGATCCGGGGAACAGCCGCTTTCAATCGGTCGCGCCAGACCCCATCCTGAAGGCTCATGAGCCCCTCCTCCGGTCCTCCCCGCATTTTCGACGTTCCGCGCCGCTCGGCAAGGCTGGAACGCAGCGAAAAGACTCTGTCCCGCGCCGACTTCCTGCACGCGCGGGCGGCGGACAACGCCGTGGGCAGTCTGGAGGCCCTGGTGCGCGACTGGCCCGAAGCGACCGATCTGTCAGCGCATCCGGGGACGTTCGCCGATGCGCTGGCCGGCAGCGCGGCGGCCGCCCGGGTCGGACCGGTCAAGACGGTCGGGGACCGGGCGGCGCGGGCCGAACCGGGCGGCGCGCCGGTCGATCTGGCGGACGGGTCGCAGGACCTGATCGTCTCCCTGATGAGCCTGCACTGGGCCAATGACCTGCCCGGTGCCCTGAGCCAGATCCGCCGGGCGCTGAAGCCGGACGGCCTGTTCCTCGGCACGCTGCTGGGGGCCGGGACGCTGAAAGAGCTGCGCGCGGTCCTGACCGAGGCCGAGCTGGAGGCGCGGGGCGGCGCCCAGGCGCGGGTCTCGCCCTTTGCCGACGGCTTCGACGGCGCGGCCCTGCTGCAGCGGGCCGGATTCGCCCTGCCGGTGGCTGATGTCGACCGGGTGACGGTGCGCTATCCTGACCTGCTGGCCCTGTTCCGCGACCTGCGCGCCATGGGCGAGACCAATGCGCTGGCGGGACCGGTTCGGCCGCTGACACGCGGCATTCTGGCGAGGGCGGCGCAGTTCTATGCGGAACGGCATGCCGACGCCGACGGCCGCATCCCGGCGACTTTCGAGATCGTGCATCTGGCCGGCTGGGCTCCGCATGAGAGCCAGCAGAAGCCGCTGCCGCGCGGGTCGGCGAAGATGCGGCTGGCGGATGCCCTGGGGGTCAGGGAGCAGACGGGAGAGTGAAGGCTTCAGCCGCCCATGGCGTTGCGGAGGGCGTCCATGGCGGTGTTGAAGATGCCGCTGCCCGTGCCGCCGAAGGCCTGCAGGGCACCCAGGATGACGAGGAACATCAGCGACAGGATCAGGCCGTATTCGATGGCGGTCGCGCCGCTTTCGTCGCGCAGGAAGCGGGAGAGGAAGCGTCTCATCATCGGCCCCCTCCTTCCGGCGGCTAGAGCAGGTCGCGCAGCCAGGCGACCAGGGGTTCGTCGGCCGGAGGCATGGGAAAGTCCGAAAGCTGGCTCGGCCGGACCCATTTCAGCGCCGCGTGCTCGCGGTTCTGAACCACCCCCGACCAGCGTCGGCAGAGGTACAATGGCATCAACAGGTGAAACGAATCGTAAGCGTGGCTCGCAAAAACGAACGGGGCCAGACAGGCCTCATTGACGTCGATGCCCAGTTCTTCCTGCAATTCGCGGATCAGGGCCTGTTCCGGGCGTTCTCCAGGCTCGACCTTGCCGCCCGGAAACTCCCACAGGCCGGCCAGTTTCTTGCCCTCGGGCCGCTGGGCGATCAGGACCCGGCCGTCGGCGTC
>CAZFQC010000040.1:1403-9855 GCA_964520795.1 uncultured Brevundimonas sp. | reverse complement strand
CGGCCAGTTTCTTGCCCTCGGGCCGCTGGGCGATCAGGACCCGGCCGTCGGCGTCAATCAGGGCCACAGCGACGACGAGGACGGTGGGAATCCCGTCACTCACGACCGATAATCGCCGTTGATCTCGACGTAGCGCTTGGTCAGGTCGCAGGTCCAGACCGTGGCCGAAGCGCGGCCCCAGCCGACGTCGACGGTGATGTCGATCTCGGCGTTCCTCATATAGGCGCTCATCTTCGCCTCGTCGTAGGTCGGCGACGGGGCGCCGTCGATGGCGGCGACGTGGGGGCCGAAACGGATGGCGAGGCTGTCGCGGTCGACCGGCTCCTCGGTCTTGCCGACGGCCATGACGACCCGGCCCCAGTTGGCGTCCTCGCCGGCGAGGGCGGTCTTGACCAAGGGGCTGTCGGCAATCGACTTGGCCAGTTTGCGGGCGGATGCGGGGCTGGCGGCCCCGTCCACCGTGACCTTGACGAATTTGGTTGCGCCCTCGCCGTCGCGGACCAGCTGGTGGGCGAGGTCGAGCATGACCTTGTCCAGCGCCTCGCTGAACCCTTTCAGGCGGCGGTCGCCGACCCGGCCGATACGCGGCGCACCCGAGGCGCCCGTGGCGAACAGCAGGCAGGTGTCATTGGTCGAGGTGTCGCCGTCGACGGTGACACTGTTGAAGGTGGTGCGGACGTGCAGGCCCAGCAGGGCGCGCAGCACCGGCGGGGCGATGGCCGCGTCGGTGACGATGAAGCCCAGCATGGTGGCCATGTCAGGGGCGATCATGCCCGACCCCTTGGCGATGCCGGCGATGCGGACCGTGCGGCCCTCGATCTCGCATTCGGCGTAGGAGCCCTTGGGGAAGGTGTCGGTGGTCATGATGGCCAGGCCGGCGCGGGCCCAGGCGTCGGAATCCAGTCCCGCCTCGATGTCCGGCATGCGGGCGACGATCTTGCGGTCGTCCAGCACCACGCCGATCACACCGGTCGAGGCCAGCATGACGTCGCGCTGGCGGCAGCCGAAGCGTTTGGCGACCTCGGAGGCCGTGCGCCGGGCCGCGTCCGCCCCGGCCTTGCCGGTGAAGGCGTTGGCGCAGCCGGCGTTGACCACCAGCGCCCGGACGTCCTGCCCGCCGCCGTCCGCGTCCAGCTGGCGTTTGCACCAGTCGACCGGTGCCGAACCGATCTTGTGACGGGTGAAGACTCCGGCGCAGGTCGTGCCGCGGGCGAAGCTGAACACCACCAGATCGTCGCGCTCGTGCTTGTAGAAGCCGGCCCGGGCGGTCGCGATCTCGACCCCGCCGATGGGCGGAATGGTCGGGAATGGCACGGCCAGGGGCGAGATTTCGAGGCCCGGCTTGCCCGGCGCGGCAGACGACAGGGGCTTTGGGGGCGCCGGTGTGGTGGCACGCTTGATCGCCGTGGTCAGCGGATCGAAGGCCTTTTCTATGGCCTGTTCGATCTTCTGGCCGGTGGAGCCGCGGCCGGAAGCGGGCGGGCGGCTCATGACGCCTTCTTCGGCGCAGGCGCCGCGGCGACGGCGGGCGGTGCGGCAGGCGCGGCGGGCGTGCCGGCCGAGGAGGCGGGCGGGCGGGGCGCCGAGGCGGGCTCCTGCGAACGGGCCGTATCCCCGGCCAGAAGCACCTCGACCTCGGCCTTGCCGCGCAACTCCTCGAGCAGCTGGCGCACGCCTTCATAGGTCAGGTAGCGGACGATCTGGGGCCGGGCCTGCTCCAGCGTCGGCGGAGTTTCGCGTCGGCGATCCTCGACGCGCAGCACGGCCCAGCCGCCTTCGGTCTGGAACGGGCCGACGGTCGAGCCGGCGGGCCGGTCGCGCAGGGCGTTCTTGTAGGCTTCCGGCATGACGTCAATGGTCCGGTAGCCGAGATCGCCGCCGGAATAGCGGGTCGCGTCGTCGATCGAGCTTTCGGCGGCCACGGCCTCGAAAGCGGCCCCCTGGGCGAGGATGCCGATCACGGCGTCGGCCTCGGGCTTCGTCCGCGAGAGGATCAGGCGGACGCGGATTTCCTCCGAGGTCTGCGCCAGACGGACCTGCTCCTGGTAGATGGTCTCGACCGCGCGGTCGGAGATCGAGCCGTTGACCACGGTTTCGACCAGCATGTCGCCGAGAATGCGTTCGCGGGTCGCCTCGAGCCGGCGCTGGGCCAGGGCCGAGTTGTCGAGGCCGCGGCGCTCGGCCTCACGGGCCAGAAGTTTCTGGTCGATGACTTCATCCAGCACGCGGCGGAACAGGTCGGAGGTGACGTCCAGGGGTTCGCCCTCGCCGACCAGCCCTTGCGCCACCGCCTCACGCTTGACGTCCGACGCCCAGATCGTCTTGCCCTGGACCTCGGCCACGGCCCGATCGCCGGGTTCGGGCGCGCGGTCGGTGCCGCCGCCGGGGCCGCAGGCCGCAAGGGTCAGAAGGGCCGCCACAAGAACGGGGACGAAGGGGCTGGAAAGCCGCATTTGGGCGCGCTCCGTCACGGGGCGGCAAAGCCCCTCGCGTTGACAGGGATAAGGCCGGTGCTTAAGTCCCGCCTGCGCCCAAGTCGAGGGGTTTTCGAACGATCGCGCGGCCCTCGCGCGCGCCTGTGACGGGCGCACCGGGTCGCCGTCGCCGAAGCCCCTTCCCCCCGCGCAATCGTCGCCGCTCCTTCGGGACCTTTCAGTACCAGAGCCCCTGTCGCTCGCCCGCCTTCGGATCATCCATGCTCGGCATCGCCAAGAAGATTTTCGGCTCCTCCAATGACCGCAAGGTCAAGGACTTCATGAGCCGGGTTCAGAAGATCAACGCGCTTGAGGACAAGTTCGCCGCCCTGTCGGATGACGAACTGCGCATGATGACCGAGGCCTTCCGCGACCGGCTCGAGGGCGGCGAGACCCTCGACAAGATCATGAACGAGGCCTTTGCGGTCGCCCGTGAGGCGTCCAAGCGGGTGCTGGGCCAGCGCCAGTATGACGTCCAGCTGGCCGGCGGCATGATCCTGCACGATGGCGGCATCGCCGAAATGCGCACCGGCGAGGGCAAGACCCTCGTCGCCGTGGCCCCGGTGTATCTGAACGCCCTGTCGGGCAAGGGCGTGCACGTCATCACGGTCAACGACTATCTGGCCCGGCGCGACGCCGAATGGATGGGCCGGGTCTATCGTTTCCTGGGCCTTGAGGTCGGGGTCATCGTCAACGGCCTGTCGCAGGGCCAGCGCCAGGCGGCCTATGCGGCCGACATCACCTACGGCACCAACAATGAGTTCGGCTTCGACTATCTGCGCGACAACCTGGTCTATGACCGGCGCGAGATGGTGCAACGTCCGCACCATTTTGCCATCGTCGACGAGGTCGACTCCATCCTGGTCGATGAGGCGCGCACGCCGCTGATCATCTCGGGCCCGACGGAAGACCGGTCGGACCTCTATCTGATCGTCGACGGGATCATCAAGGACCTGATCCAGGACACGACCACCTTCGATCTGGACGAGAAGCAGCGCCAGGCGCTGTTGACCGAGGAGGGCTCCGAAAAGATCGAGGAGATCATGGAGGAGCGCGCGCTGTTCGCGCCTGACACCACCGGCCTGTACGACGCGGCCAATATCACCCTGGTCCACCACATCAACCAGGCGCTGCGCGCCAACACCCTGTACCAGAAGGACAAGGACTACATCATCAAGGCCGGCGAGGTCATGCTGATCGATGAGTTCACCGGCCGGATGATGCAGGGCCGCCGCCTGTCCGAGGGCCTGCACCAGGCCATCGAGGCCAAGGAAGGCGTCAAGATCCAGCCCGAGAACCAGACCCTGGCCTCGGTCACCATCCAGAACTATTTCCGCCTCTACGAAAAGCTGTCGGGCATGACCGGCACGGCCGCGACCGAGGCCCAGGAATTCCTCGATATCTACAAGATGGACGTCCTGGAAGTGCCGACCAACCGGCCGGTCAAGCGGATCGACCACGACGACGAAATCTTCCGCACCACCGCCGAAAAGAACCAGGCCATCGCGGCCCTGATCGCCGAATGCCACGTCAAGGGTCAGCCGATCCTCGTCGGCACCGTGTCGATCGAGAAGTCGGAAACCCTGTCCGAACTCCTCAAGACCTATGAGTATGAGGTCACGCTGAAGACGCTGAAACCCCAGCACGCCCATCTGCTGGAAGCGGTCACGAGCGAGGACGAGAAGGCGCGGCGCGAGGCGAAGAAGGCCTATCAGGCGCTGAAGGACGAGGATTTCGACATCGAGGTCAAGTCCGGCAAGGGCATTCCGCACAGCGTGCTGAACGCCCGCCAGCACGAGCAGGAAGCCTATATCGTCGCCGACGCCGGCCTGCCCGGCGTGGTGACCATCGCCACCAACATGGCCGGCCGCGGCACCGACATCCAGCTGGGCGGCAACCTGGAAATGCGCCTGCAGAAATGGCGTCAGGACCTGCGCAACATGGCGCAGGAGGTCACCCCCGAGATGGAGGCCGCGGAAGAGGCCCGGCTGAAGGCCGACATCGCCGTGCAGAAGCAGAAGTCGCTGGCCGCCGGCGGCCTGTTCGTTCTGGGAACCGAGCGCCACGAAAGCCGCCGTATCGACAACCAGCTGCGCGGCCGCACCGGCCGTCAGGGCGACCCCGGCACCTCGAAATTCTTCCTGTCCTGCGAGGACGACCTGTTGCGCATCTTCGCCGGCGACCGTCTGGACGCCATCATGCGCAGCTTCGGCGTGGCCGAGGGCGAGGCGATCAGCCACCCGTGGCTGAACCGCGCCGTGGAGACGGCCCAGAAGCGGGTCGAGACCCGCAACTACGACATCCGCAAGAACCTGCTGAAATACGACGACGTCGTGAACGACCAGCGCAAGGCCGTGTTCGAGCAGCGCCAGGAGTTCATGGACGCCACGGACCTGTCCGAACTGGTCGGCGAGTTCCGCAATGACGTCATCGCCGACCTGATCGAAAAGCACATGCCGCCCAAGGCCTATGCCGAGCAGTGGGACATCGACGGCCTGAACGAGAAGGTGAAGTCGACCCTCGGCCTGGAGCTGCCGCTGCACGACTGGGCCGCCGAGGAGGGCGTGTCGAACGAGGAGATCGAGGAGCGGGTCATTGCCGCCGCCGACACCCGCGCCAACGAGCGGCTGGAGCAGATCGGCGCCGAACAGACGCGCGGCCTCGAAAAGCAGTTCCTGTTGCAGATGATCGACATGCAGTGGCGCGAGCACCTGGTCCATCTGGACCACCTGCGCGGCGTCATCGGCCTGCGCGGCTACGGCCAGCGCGATCCACTGAACGAGTACAAGACCGAGGCCTTCAACCTGTTCGAGACGCTGCTCTATGAGCTGCGCCACAACGTGACGCGCTGGCTGATGACGGTCGAGTTCCGCTTCGAGGCTCCGCCGGCGATGGACATGCCGGAGTTCCAGGAAATCCACCTGAACCCGGGCACCGGCGAAAACGAGATGTCGAACCCGCTGGCGCAGATTCCGGAAGGTATGGCCACGGGCGACGACCGCGCGCGCCTGCCGGTCGATGTCCTGCCGGTCGGCTGGGAGCGCACGCCCCGCAACGCCGACTGCCCCTGCGGGTCGGGACGCAAGTTCAAACACTGCCACGGAAGCTTGATTTAGGGCGCTAACGCTCGCCGCGCGGCGGCTCGCTGCTTGAGCGCGCGTTTGGCCGCGTCGGGTCGGGAGGTCCCGAAGGGGCGACGACCGCGGCCGGGTGTGATGTCGCTGCTTGAGCGCGTGACCGCACCTCGCTATCGACCGTCAGTGTTCGCTACCGACGGGAGAGACTGATGGCCGCTCACAAGGACCTGTTCTCCCGCGCCCTGTCGCTGGATCCGGAGCGGCTGCATTTCGCGGCGCACAGCCATCATCTGTGGCCCGACGCCAGTTTCGACGGCCAGCTGCGGGCCTGGGTCGAGGCCAATCAGTTTGCCGACCGGAAATGGGACCTGATCTTCGGCGATGTCATTCCCGAGGCCCAGGCGCATGTCGCCCGCGAGCTGAACCTGCCCTCGCCGGACACGGTGGTGTTCGCCCCCAACACCCATGACCTGCTGCTGAGGATCGTCTCGGGCCTGGAGCGCAAGCCGGTCCGCATCCTGTCGACCGACGGGGAGTTCCACTCATTCCGGCGTCAGGCCCAGCGCTGGGAAGAGGCCGGCGAGGCGGTCGTCACCCGCGTGCCGCTGCATCCGTTCGAGACGTTTGACGACCGGTTCGTCGAGGCGGCGAAAGGCGGCGGGTTCGATCTGATCCTGATCAGCCAGGTCTTCTTCCGCACGGGCCAGACCTTCGGCCGGATCAGCGATCTGTCGGAGCTGGCCGACCCGGCGGGCCCCTGGGTGGTTATGGACGGCTATCACGGCTTCATGGCCCAGCCGACCGACCTGTCGGCCGTCGCGGACCGGGTTTTCTACCTGGCCGGCGGATACAAATACGCCATGTCGGGCGAGGGCGTCTGCTTCCTGCACGCGCCGGACGGCTACGGCCCGCGGCCTGTGATCACGGGATGGTTCGCCGAGTTCGGCGATCTGTCCGGACCGCCGGGCGGGGTGCAGTACCGCAGCGACGGCGGACGCTTCTGGGGCGCGACCTTCGATGTCTCGCCCCTGTACCGGTTCAATGCGGTGCGGCGCATGCTGGACGAGGCCGGGCTGGCCACGGCCGATGTCAGCGCCCATGCCCATGTCCTGATGGCGCGGTTCCAGGCAGCGGTCGCGGGCGGCGAGGCCGGGCGGCTGGTGGCGGCCGAACTGATCAATCCGCTGACCGGCGAGACCGGGCGGGCGCGCTTCCTCGCCTTCCGGCACGACGAGGCGCCGATGTGGAAGACGCGACTGCAGGACGCGGGCGTGGTCACCGACGTGCGTGACGACGTGATCCGCTTCGGCTTCGGCCTGTATCAGGACATGGACGACGTCGAACGGCTGATCGCCGCCTGCAAGCGCGCGCTCTGACCAGGCTGGCCGCCTAGAAGAAGGTCGTGTCTTCCGCCTGTTTGGCCTCGGGCGCCTTGCGCGGCGCGGGCGGCGTCACGGGGCCGGGGGCCGGGACGGGCGCAACGCCGTCGGCCGGGGCGATCGGCGGCAGGGTCGGATAGGGCAGGCTTTCGGGACTGCCGTCGCCCGGGAAGGCCTGGGGCCCCAGGGGGTCGCCCGGTGCCACGACGGGCGGATCGATCCGGTCCGGCGCGTCCAGGTCGTCGCGGATGAAGACCCAGGAGCGGCTGTCGGTACAGGCGCAGGCCTTCATGAAACCCTCGCGGTCACGCCAGATGACCAGCGGATAACGCGTCTGGAGACCCGCCTCCTTGAGATCGGTGGTCAGTCGGGCGACGAAATCCCGTCCGGCCTCGACCACGGCGCCGCGCGCCAGATTGCCGTCGGCGGCGGGAATGCCCGCGGCGGTCCAGTTGCGCACCGGGGTGGCGGTCCAGCGCTGGTACAGGGTCCAGTCGCGGGTCAGCCACAGCTCGGCGATGGTAGCGCGCTCGGCGGCGGTGGACTGGGCCAGGCCTTCGCGGTCCGGGCGGGCGAACAGGATGAAGCGGACCTCGACCCCCGCGGCCCGCAGCTTGGGTGCCTCCTCGCGCTCGTAACGGGCCATGGCCGCCGAGTCGCGATAGCCGATGATATACAGCGGCGCGCCGCCCCCGCCCGCCGACACCCAGGACGCCTCGTCCAGCAGGCGCTGGATTTCGGCCTGGTTGCGCTGGACCGTCACCGGCTGGAACCGGGCATAGTTGGTCCAGTACAGATAGTAGGCGACGCCGGCGAGGATCAGGCCGATGACGGCCGCCAGGGCCGACCAGATAAAAAAGCGACGCATGGGGGGAGGCGCTCCAGCTTCACGGTTCGCAGAGGTTAACGCCTAGCACCGTTTTGGGTTGTCGGACACGCCTGTGAGGCGAGCGGTCATCCGGAAGATCGCATGGCGGCGACCGTCCATCGGACAATGGTCTTGTCCGACTGGTCCGCACCGAGGCGGGCATAGAAGCGGCGGGCGGCGAGATTGTCGGTTTTCACCTCCCAACGGGCGGGAAGGTCCAGGCTGACGGCGATGTCGGCGAAGCGCCGCATCAGCGCCTCCCCGACGCCCTGGCCGCGGACAGAATCGTCCACGTAGATGTCGTCCAGATTGAGATAGTCGCCGCCGCGCCAGATGCCGTAGCGCCGGGTCCAGGAAAGATAGCCCACCGCGCGGCCCTCAACCTCGGCCAGCAGGCATCCCATCCGGGGGGCCGCTTCGCCGAGCGCGCTTTCCAGACTCGCAGGTGTTGCCAGCAGCCATGGCGTCTCGCCCTGATGGTCGGCAAGCCCGAGCATCAGGGCGTGGATGCACGCGGCGTCGGCAGGCCCTGCGGTCCGGACGGTCGGCGCCATCACCCCATCGTCGGGATGACGAAGCTCGAGTCCGCGTGCTCGAGATCGCTGTCCGGCCAGCGGGCGGTGACCGTCTTGACCCTGGTCCAGAATTTCACGC
>CAZFQC010000040.1:0-1303 GCA_964520795.1 uncultured Brevundimonas sp. | reverse complement strand
TCGCTGTCCGGCCAGCGGGCGGTGACCGTCTTGACCCTGGTCCAGAATTTCACGCCTTCCATGCCGTGCTGGTTGGTGTCGCCGAAGGCCGAGCGCTTCCAGCCGCCGAAGGTGTGATAGGCGACCGGCACGGGGATGGGGACGTTGATCCCGACCATGCCGACATTGACGCGGGCGGCGAAGTCGCGGGCCGCGCGGCCGTTCTGGGTAAAGATGGCGACGCCGTTGCCGTACTGGTGCTTGCTGGGAAGGCTCAACGCCTCCTCGAAGCTGGCGGCGCGGACGATCTGCAGCACCGGGCCGAAGATCTCCTCCTTGTAGGACTCCATCTCCGGCGTGACGTGGTCGAACAGCGACGGGCCGATGAAATAGCCCTTCTCGTGCCCTTGCAGGGAAAAGCCGCGGCCGTCGACGACCAGTTCAGCGCCTTCCTGGACGCCCTTTTCGATCCAGCCCTCGACCCGGGCCTTGTGCTGGGCGGTGACGACGGGGCCGTAGTGGGCGCCGGCGTCGGTCGAGACGCCGACCCGCATGGTCGGGATCTCGGCGACCATCCGCTCGCGCAGTTCGTCGGCGGTCTTCTTGCCGACGGGGACGACGACCGGCAGGGCCATGCAGCGTTCGCCGGCCGAGCCATAGGCCGCGCCTGACAGGTCCTTGATGACCTGGTCCATGTCGGCGTCGGGCAGGACGATGCCGTGGTTCTTGGCGCCGCCCATGGCCTGGACGCGTTTCCCGTGGGTCGCGCCGGTCTGGTAGACATAGTTGGCGATGTCGGACGAGCCGACGAAGCTGACGGCGTGGATCTGCGGATGGGTCAGGATGGCGTCGACCGCGACCTTGTCGCCGTGGACGACGTTGAGGACGCCGGCGGGAGCGCCGGCCTCCATCATCAGCTCGGCCAGACGGACCGGCACCGACGGATCGCGCTCCGAGGGCTTGAGGATGAAGGTGTTGCCGACGGCGATGGCGACGCCGAACATCCACATCGGGATCATGGCCGGGAAGTTGAACGGGGTGATGCCCGCCACCACGCCCAGCGGCTGGCGCATCGAATAGACATCGATGCCGGGGCCGGCACCCCAGGTGTATTCACCCTTCAGCGCATGCGGAATGCCGCAGGCGAACTCAATGACCTCGAGACCGCGCTGGATGTCGCCCTTGGAGTCGGCGATGACCTTGCCGTGCTCGGCCGACAGCAGGCCGGCCAGTTCGTCCATATGGGCCTCGACCAGGCGCTTGAACTCGAACATCACCCGCGCGCGGCGCTGGGGATTGGTCGAGGACCAGCCGTCAAAGGCGT
>CAZFQC010000039.1:0-15444 GCA_964520795.1 uncultured Brevundimonas sp. | reverse complement strand
TGAAGGAGGCCGAGGGGCCGGACCGGGCGCGCCGGGCCAAAGAGGCGGCGTACCGGTTCATCACCGCCATCGCCGGCGACCTGCCTGGCTATGAGGAGGCGACGCGCAGGCTGTTCGCCGGGGACGGGCCGGCGTTCGACGCGGCGGTGGAAGGGTGGCCGGAAGGGGTGCGGGAGGTCGCGCGGGAGATGGCGGAGGGGGCCGTGGGGAAGGGGCGGAGGGAGTGAGCGTCGACGGGACGGTTGAAGTCGGCGGAGCTGGATACGAATGCCGCCGCACCAGCTCTCGACAGGACCTGTCAAATCGGCAAAATACAACCAAAAGGTTTCAGGTCAAACAAGTCTGAGGGGTTTGAATCGCATGCACCTGACCTCCATAACCACCCTGCGTGCGACTCGCTTGTTTGTCCCCCATAACGTTATGCGTTATAGTCAGACCGGATGATCCGCAGTTTTCGGGATCGGGAGACGCGGAGGCTCTGGAACGGCGAGCGGTCGCGTCGCCTGCCCGGCGACATTCAGGACGTGGCGTTGCGCAAGCTGCGCCAGCTGAACCGGAGTTTGAGGCTCGAGGACCTGCGCGTTCCGCCGGGCAACGGCCTCGAGGCCCTGACGAAGGACCGCAGGGGCCAGCACTCGATCCGGATTAATCAGCAGTGGCGGATATGCTTCCGCTGGAGCGATGGAGGATGCGAGGATGTCGAAATTTGTGACTACCACTGACCGCTACGCCGACATCGGCCATCCCGACGACTGGCTGAAGAACCCGACCCCGGGCGATGTCCTGCTGGAGGACTTTCTCAAGCCGCTGGGCATGAGCCAGACCGCCCTGGCCAAGGCCATCGGCGTGCCGCCGCGACGGATCAACGAGATTGTGCTGGGCAAGCGGGCGGTGACGGCCGACACCGACCTGCGGCTGGCGCGCTACTGGGGGATGAGCGTGGGGTTCTTCCTCGGGCTGCAGATCGACCATGACCTGCTGGAGCAGCGGCGGAAGATGGGGGCGGCGCTGGAGATGATCAAGCCGAGGGCGGCTTGATGCTCTTGAGTGTCGTGTTCGGCGAGCGCTCCGATTTGACAGACCTGGCGAGACAGGGAGCGCTTTGGGCCGAAGACGCAAGCGCGAACAGAACTCAAATCGAAACGATCTGTAAGGCTGGCGGCTCTGCAACCCTGTTCAAAACCAAAGACCTGCAGGACGTGCTCCTCGACGCGGACCTCCATGAACCCCGCTGGCGAGAGATCAGGATTCTGAGACCCAGCCCCTAACCCACCTTCACCCGCGTCGCCGCCTCGGGCAGATCCTCACCGAACGCCCGCTGGTAGAACTCGGCGATCGTCGGCCGCTCCAGCTCATCGCACTTGTTCAGGAACGTCAGCCGGAAGCTCAGCCCCACATCCCCCGCGAAGATGATCGCGTTCTGGGCCCAGGTGATCACCGTGCGGGGGCTCATGACGGTGGAGATGTCGCCGTTCATGAAGGCGTTGCGGGTCATGTCGGCGACGCGGACCATGGCGGCGATTCGGCGGCGGCCGTCGGCGTCCCGCCATTCCGGCACCTTGGCGGCGACGATGTCGGCCTCGACGTCGTGGTCGAGGTAGTTGAGCGTGGTGACGATGTTCCAGCGGTCCATCTGACCCTGATTGATCTGCTGGGTGCCGTGGTACAGGCCCGAGGTGTCGCCCAGGCCGATGGTGTTGGTGGTCGAGAACAGGCGGAACCATTTGTTCGGGCGGATGACGCGGTTCTGGTCCAGCAGGGTCAGGCGGCCCTGGGCCTCGAGCACGCGCTGGATGACGAACATCACATCGGGACGGCCGGCGTCATATTCGTCGAACACCAGGGCGATCGGGCGCTGGATCGCCCAGGGCAGCATGCCCTCGCGGAATTCGGTGATCTGTTTCCCGTCCTTGAGGACGATGGCGTCCTTGCCGACCAGATCGATACGGCTGACGTGGCTGTCCAGGTTCACGCGCACGGTCGGCCAGTTCAGACGGGCGGCGATCTGCTCGATATGGGTCGACTTGCCGGTGCCGTGATAGCCTTGGACCATGACGCGGCGGTCGAAGGCGAAGCCGGCGCAGATCGCCAGGGTCGTCTGCGGATCGAAGCGATAGGCGTCGTCGATCTCGGGCACATGGCTGTCGCGCTCGGTGAAGACCGGCACGACCATGTCGGAGTCGACGCCGAAAATCTCGCGCACCGTGGCGCGGCGGTGCGGTTCCAGGGTCAGCAGGGGATCGGGGGAGGCGTCGAGGGGGGAGGTCATGCGCTTCCATAGAAAAGCACGGGGTCGGGGTCCAGCGCCGGGTGAGCGGACGGTGAAAGAACGCCGCTTTACAGCTCGGGCGGTTCGACGTAATAACTGACTGGTCAGTTATAGAGAGCCGCCATGCTGCCGTCCGGCGAGCCCAAATTCCGTCGACGACCTGCTGATCGCCCGGCCGAAATCCTCGCCGCGGCGCTGGAGGTGTTTGCCGAGCGCGGCTTCCAGGCAGCGCGCCTCGAGGAGGTGGCGAGACGGGCAGGCGTCTCGAAGGGGGCTCTGTATCTTTATTTCGAGACCAAGGCCGATCTGTTCCGGGCAGTCGTCACCGACGCCATCTCGCCCAATCTGGAGCGCGTGAAGATGATGGCCGCGGCTGCCGTGCCCTTCGCCCAGGCGGTGCAGATGGGCGTCGGCATGCTGGCCCGAACCGTCGTCACGGATCGCCGCATCAGCGGGGTCGTCAAGCTGGTCATCGCCGAGAGCCGCAACCATCCCGAGCTGGCGACTATCTGGCACGAGACGGTGGTGGAGCCGGGCGTCGGCCTGATGAGCGGGCTGATCGCGGCGGCGCAGGCGCGCGGCGAGGTGCGGCACGGCGATCCGCGTCTGTTCGCCTTCGGCCTGATGGGGCCGATGGTCCTGTCCATGGTCTGGCGCGAGACCTTTGAGCCGGTCGGTGCCGAGCCGATCGATGTCGTCAAACTGGCCGACCAGCATCTGGACACGGTCCTGAGGGGGATGAGGCCATGACGCCTCCGAAAACGATCCTGAGACCGGTGCTGGCGCTCGCCGTGATCGCCCTCTTCAGCGTGCTTGTCTGGCTGCTGTTCCTGCGCGGCGGCGAGGTGCGGACCCTGACCGGTTATATCGAAGGCGACCGGGTCTATCTTGCGGCGCCGGTCTCCGGTTCGGTCGCAGCCCTGTATGTGCGCGAGGGCCAGCGCGTCGCGGCGGGCGACCGGACCTTCCTGATTGATCCGGGGATACAGCGGGCCCAGGCCGAGGGAGCGGCCGCCGCCGTCGGCGCGGCGGAGGCGCGGGTCGAGGACCTCAGGAAGGGGCAGCGGGCCGAGGAACTGTCGGTGTTCGACGCCGAATTGCAGGCGGCGCTGGCGGCCGAACGTGTCGCCGACGCGGACTATTCGCGGATCGAGCCGCTGGTGAGGCGCGGCATCTATGCCCCGGCCCGGCTGGACCAGGTGCGGTCGGCGCGCGACGCGGCGCGGGCCCAGACGGCGGCAGTGCGGAGGCGGCGCGAGGTGGCGACCCTCGGTGCCCGTCAGGACGCCATCGTCGCCGCGGAACAACAGGCGGCCCAGGCCGGGGGCGGGCTGAACGAGGCCAATGCCCGGCTGGGCCAGCTGTCCCCCGTGGCACCCGGTGCCGCGCGGGTGGAGGAAGTTTTCTATCGCCCCGGGGAATGGGCGGCCGCCAACTCGCCGATCCTGGCGCTGTTGCCTGACCGCGAGGTCAAGCTGGTCTTCTTCGTCCCCGAGGCCGAGATGGCGCGATACCGGCCGGGCCGCACCGTGAGTTTCGCCTGCGACGGCTGCGCGGCCGGGGGCAGCGCCCGGATCACCTGGATCAGCGCCCGGCCCGAGTTTACCCCGCCGGTCCTTTACAGCAAGGGCAGCCGGGACCGGCTGGTCTACCGCGTCGAGGCCCTGCCGGCGAATGCAGCGACCCTGAACCCCGGCCTGCCCGTGGATGTCACTCCGCTGGAGGCAGGGGAGTGACCACGGCTTTCGACCGGGTCATCGATGTGCGCGGGCTGAACAAGTCGTTCGACGACCTGCATGCGGTCAAGGACTTTGGCATTTCGGTAAACCGCGGCCGGATCTGTGGCTTTCTCGGCCCCAACGGCGCGGGCAAGACCACGACACTGCGTATGCTTTGCGGCCTGCTGACCCCCGACAGCGGCGAGGGCACGGTGCTGGGCCATGACGTCATGACCCAGTCCCGGCTGATCAAGCGGCGCGTCGGCTATATGACGCAGAAATTCTCGCTCTACGAAGACCTGTCCATCGAGCAGAACCTGACGTTTACGGCGCGGGTTCACGAGCTCGACCGGCGGCGCGAGCGGGTGCAGGGTGCGCTGGACCGGTTGGGGCTGACAGCGCGGCGGACGCAGCTGGCGGGAACCCTGTCGGGTGGCTGGAAGCAGCGACTTGCGCTGGCGGCTGCAACCCTGCACGGGCCGGACCTGTTGTTGCTCGACGAGCCGACGGCGGGCGTGGATCCGGAGGCGCGGCGCACTTTCTGGGACGAGATTCATGCGCTGGCGGCGGACGGCATGACCGTACTGGTTTCGACCCACTACATGGACGAGGCCGAGCGCTGTCACGAGATCGCCTATATCGCCGGAGGACAGACGCTGGCGCGGGGTACGGCGGACGAGGTGATCGAAGCCTCGGGCCTGGTCACCTTCCATGCGGAAGGCCCGGGAGCCGACCGGCTGGCGGTCGAATTGCGCGGCCGGCCCGGCGTTGAGATGGCGGCGCCGTTCGGCACGACCCTGCACGTCTCCGGCCGTGACCGGGTGGCGCTGGAAGCGGCAATCAAGCCGTACCGCAGGGCCCCGCTGAACTGGTCCGAGACGCGCCCGACGCTGGAGGACGTCTTCATCCAGCTGATTCACGACGTCCAGACCCGGAAGAGAGCGGCCTGAGATGCTGTCCCTGACCCGGACCTGGGCCGTGATGGCCAAGGAGTTCGTGCAGCTGACGCGCGACCGGCTGACCTATGCGATGATCCTGATGCTGCCGATCATCCAGCTTCTGCTGTTCGGCTATGCCATCAATGATGACCCGCGCAACCTGCCGACGGCGGTGCTGGTCCAGGACAACGGGGGCTTCTCGCGCTCGATCCTGACCGCGCTCGACAACAGCGGCTATTTCGACCTCGTGCTGCAGGCGCGCAGCCTGGCAGAGCTGGATCAGGCCATGGAGCAGGGCGACATCCAGTTTGCGGTGATCATCCCCGCCGACTTCACCCGGCGGATCGTGCGCGGCGACCGGGCCCAGTTGCTGGTCGAGGCCGATGCCTCCGATCCCTCGGCGACCAGCGGGGCGGTGGCGGCGCTGGCCAATCTGCCGACCCAGGCCTTGGGCCGCGAGTTGACCGGACCACTGGCGAACCGGGCACCTGGAGCCGCGCCCTTCGAAGTGGTCGTGCACCGGCGCTACAATCCCGAAGCCATCACCGCCTACAATATCGTGCCGGGTCTGCTGGGCGTGATCCTGTCGATGACGCTGGTGATGATGACCTCCCTGGGCATGGCCCGCGAGCGCGAGCGGGGCACGATGGAAAGCCTGCTGGCCACGCCGGTACGGCCTCTGGAGGTCATGGTCGGCAAGCTGACACCCTATGTGCTGGTGGGTCTGCTGCAGGCAGCGGTCATTCTGGTGATGGCGCGGCTGCTGTTCGACGTGCCGATGAGCGGCGGCTGGATCGCGCTGGGGACGGGGCTGATGCTGTTCATCATCGGCTCCCTGTCCCTGGGCTTCCTGATCTCGACCGTGGCGCGGACCCAGCTTCAGGCGATGCAGATGAGTTTCTTCTACATGCTGCCGTCGATCCTCTTGTCGGGATTCATGTTTCCGTTCCGGGGTATGCCGGAATGGGCCCAGGCGATCGGTACGGCCATCCCCGTCACCCATTTCCTGCGGGTAGTGCGGGGGTCGTTGCTCAAGGGCGTCGGGCTGGAGAACGCCGGCCCCAGCCTGTTCGCCCTGGCGCTGTTCGTGCTGGTGGTCGGGACGCTGGCGATGCTGAGGTACCGAACGACGCTGGACTAGACCCAGCTCCGGCCAAGGGGCCGGGGCTGGTCCCCGCGCCTGGCGGGCGGATCAGCTCAGGCCAGGCCCGCCTTCTTCAGCGTCTTGTAGGCCTTGATGACGCTCTGCAGCTTGGCCTCGGCGCCGCGGTCGCCCTGGTTCAGGTCGGGGTGGAAACGCTTCAGCATCTCATGATAGCGCGCCTTGACCCCGGCCTTGTTGGTGCGGGCGTCCAGATCGAGCACCGACAGGGCCGCGCGCTCCAGCTTGCCGAGGCGCAGGGTGTCCTCGCCCGCCGGTCCGGCCTGCTCCCGGGTGCGGCGTCCGAACAGGCCGAAACTGTCCTGCCAGCTTCCGGTGCCCCTGGTGTTGGCCGTGCCCATCTTGGAGGCGAAGGCGGCGGCCTCGCGGCTGAACTTTCCCGCTTTCATTTCCCAGGTCGGGCGGCCGCCGGTCATGGCCTCGTTCTCCTTGGCCGCGCGGACCTCGCCGTCGCTCATGCCGGCGTAGAAATTCCAGCCCTTGTTGTACTCGCCCGCATGGCCCTGGCAGAACTCATAGAAGTCATTGAGCCGCTCGCGCGACTTGGGCGCGCGCGCCGTTGCCGGCTTGCTGCAGTCGGGCCACTGGCAGCGAACCTCGCCCGGCTTGAGGTGCAGGACGTCGGCCTCCGCGGCCGCCTCTTCGGGGCGCGGCGGCTTGATCCGCATGTCCTTGAAGCGGGGCTTGTATTCAAACTCGGATGACATCGGTGCAAGTGTAAGGTCGAATTGGTCACCAACAAGGACACACCGATGCCGGAAGGCCCGATTGCGACGATTATCCGGAAAAAACTGACGGCGGGCCTGTCGCCGGACCGGCTGGAGATCGAGGACGACAGCGCGCGGCATGCCGGCCACCACCATGAGGGCGGCATGGACGCCCGTCCCGGCGGCGAGAGCCATTTCAATGTCACCATTGTCTCGCGCGCCTTCGAAGGGCAGGGCCGGGTCCAGCGGCAGCGGGCGGTAAACGCCCTGCTGCGCGACGAGCTGGCCGGGCCCGTGCACGCCCTGTCGATCCGGGCCCTGAGCCCGGGCGAGGCCGAAGCCGCCACGACCTGAGCTTCGCCGAACGCCATTCGTGACAGAACCGTCACGTTCACCTCGTCTTAGAAGGTTCGCCCTAGCGTCCCGATCGGGGTTAACGAAGGGCAGGGCGCATGGTGGAATCCGACGGCATCGGCAAGTCGACCAGTGGCGAGCCCGGAGCCGGCGAAGCCGCGCAGGCGCTGCGCGCGATTCTGCAGACCCAATACCTTCGCTATCTGATCATCGGCACCTGGGCGCTCGGCCTGCTGGCGACCGTGGACTTCACCAGCGCGGCGCTGTGGTTCGTCGGGACCATTGCCGCGGGCACCATTCGCGGCGCTGTCGAGAAGCGGATCAGTGACCGGGTCGGCACCGGCTGGGGGCTGGTGTTCCCGGCCGTGGCCACCGCGACCACCGCCGCCTGGGCCGCCGCGCCCCTGATCGCCTGGTATTCCGGCCATCCCTTCGGCCCCGCGCTCGCCGCGACCCTGCTGGTCTGCGGCTATGTGCTGGTGTTTTCGCAACTGCGCGCCTCGCCGCGACAGGCGTTGGTGATATCGTCGCCTTACGGGGTGGCCGCGGCCGTCATTCTGTTCGGCATGTGGGGCGGGCCGCTGTTCTGGCCCTTCCTTGCGATCATTCCGCTCGCCGGCTCGGGCCTGGTGGTCCTGGTCATGATGACCATGCTGCGCGAGGAACGCATTCGCGCCTTCCAGGAGCATCAAGCCCATCTGATCGAGGAGCTTGAGGCCGCGCGCGACAAGGCCAATGCCGCCAGCGACGCCAAGTCCAACTTCCTCGGCGTTATCTCGCATGAGCTGCGCACGCCCATGAACGGCGTCCTCGGTGCCGCCCAGCTGCTGGCCGCGACTCCGCTGGAGCCGACCCAGCGGGATTATCTGTCGATCATCCGCAACTCGGGCGACAATCTTCTGAGCCTGCTGAACGACATCCTCGACATGACCAAGATCGAGGCCGGCAAGATGACTTTCGAGATTGTCGATGTCTCGATCGAGGATCTGCACAAGCGGGTGACCGGACCTTTCCAGGCCCAGGCCGAGGCCAAGGGCCTGACCTTCAACGCCCGGTTCGAGGGCGACATTCCCGCCGTGGTGCGCGGCGATCCGCTGCGCGTCTGCCAGGTGATCCACAACCTTCTGTCCAATGCGGTGAAGTTCACCGACAAGGGAGAGGTCTCCTATCTGGTCCGCGGCGAGCGTCTCGAGAACGGCCGGGTCCGCTTCGACTTCGCCGTCACCGACTCCGGCGCGGGCATCGCGCCCGACGATCTGGCGCGGCTGTTCCAGCCCTTCACCCAGGTCGACGCCTCCTCGACGCGCCGCTTCGGCGGCACGGGGCTGGGCCTGACCATCTCGCGGCGGATGGCCAACATCATGGAGGGCGACATCAGCGTGGTGTCGACGCTCGGCGAGGGCTCGACCTTCACCTTCACCGTCGAGGCCGACGTGGTCGAATGGACGCGCCAGGAGGCCGCCGAACCGATCCACGCCGAGGTCAAGGACGGTCAGGCGCTGAGCGTGCTGGTGGTCGAGGACCATCCGGTCAACCGCATGATCCTCGAAGCCTGGATGGGCTCCGCCGGTCATGCTTCGGCGACCGCAGAGAACGGCCAGATCGCCATCGATGCTGCGGCCGAACAGCGGTTCGACCTGATCATCATGGATGTGAACATGCCGGTGATGGACGGACTGACCGCCACGCGGGCGATCCGCGCGGGCGAGGGTCCCAACCGGGACACGCCGGTGGTCGTCCTGTCGGCCTCGGCCCGCAGGGAAGATCATGCGGCCGGGCTGGACGCGGGCGCCGACGCCTATCTGAACAAGCCCATCGACTTCGCCGCCCTTGCCAAGGTGATGAGCCGTGTCGGCGGCGGGCGCGCGGCCGTGCGGGCGCTGGTCGACGCCGGTGAGACCGCCGCAGCGGCCTGATACGCTGCCCGCCCCGTTATGAACGGCAGCTGACCAGAGCCGTTCAGACCCGGCTCAACCGCCCCGTCCCAGAGTGCAGGCCAGTCGAAATCATTCGGCCGGACCTGGAGACCTCTGATGAAGAAGATTCTCACCGCCGCCCTCGCCGCAACGCTCGCCACGGGCTCGCTGGGCGTGGCTTCCGCCGCCGAAGCCCAGTCGCGTGGCAATTACGAACAGCGCCAGGATCGCGGCGACGACCGGCGTGACGACCGGCGTGACGGCCGTCGCGATGACCGCATTGACCGCCGCGAATGGCGTCAGGACAACCGCGACGACCGTCGCGAGTTCCGTCAGGACCAACGCGCCTATGGTCGCTGGCAGCAGTCGCAACGCCGTTACAATGCGGGCCGCTATTACGCGCCGCGCGGCTATCAGCAGCGTGACTGGTCGTATGGTCAGCGGATGCCGTCCTACTACCGCTCGAACCAGTATGTCGTGAACGACTACAGCCGTTACGGCCTGCGCGCCCCGCCCCGCGGCTACCACTATGTCCGCAGTGGCAATGACGTGGTCCTCGCCGCCATCGCCGGCGGCCTGATCACTGCCGTCATCGCCGGCCTGTTCAACTAGATCACGCCGACGCTCTGAAGAGCGCCCCGCAGGGAAACCTGCGGGGCGTTTTCGCGTCAGGTGGCCTTCGTCCGGGGTTCCAAATCGGGGCGGAGGCGTTAGACCCGGCGCATGGTGTCCCGTATTCCAACCCTGAACGAGGCCCTCGCCGCGGGCGGCAAGGCCACGGCCGTCGATGCCGCCGTACTCGCCAAATTGACCGACATGGCCGGCGACTTCGCCGTCAATCTGTCGATCGCCCTGATCATCCTGACCATCACCGTGCTGGCGGCGCGGTGGGTGACGGGGCTGATGCGGCGCATGCTGTCGAGGGTGCGGGGATTCCGTCACGACCAGACGGTCCTCAGCTTCGTCGTTCAGGTGGTACGGGTCGTCGTCTATATCGTCGGCTTCATCGCCGTGCTGCAGCGACTGGGCGTCCAGACCACCTCGATCATAGCGGTGCTGGGTGCGGCCTCGCTGGCGGTTGGACTGGCCCTGCAGGGCACCCTGTCCAATGTCGCGGCCGGGGTGCTGCTGCTGGTGCTACGGCCCTACAGGGTCGGTGATGTCATCGAGGTCGGCGGGGCGTCCGGCACGGTCCAGCGGCTCGATCTGTTCGTCACCCAGATGTCGAACGCCGACAACCACAAGATCGTGGTCCCCAACTCCAAGGTGTTGGGCGACGTCATCATCAATCTGACCGGGCAGAAGACGCGGCGCATCGAGATCCTGTTCACCGTCGGCTACAGCGCCAATCTGAAGCAGGCCCGGGCAGTGATCGCTGGGGTGGCCTCGGCGCACGAAAAGGTGCTGCCGGACCCCGAACCCTGGGCCGGCGTCACCGACCTGCTCGACAGCGCGGTCCAGATCACCCTGCATGCCTGGGTCAAGGTCGACGACTGGTGGCAGGTCAAGGCCGATCTGACCCAGGGGGGCAAGGAGGCGCTGGACGCCGCCGGGGTCGAAATTCCCTTCCCGCATCAGGTCACTGTGGCCTATGAACCGCCCGCGCTGGGGCCGGACCCGGTCGAAAAGCCGAAACCCGAACCTGAACCCAAAGCCCCCGCGCCGGCTCCGCGTCGTCGTCGGCCGGGCCGAAAGGCCTGATCCCATGCGTTATGACTTCGGCTCCGACAACACCGCCGGCTTGGCACCCGCCGCGCTTGAGGCCTTGATCGCGGCCAATGACGGCTATGCCCGGGCCTATGGGGCCGACGAGGTCACGGCTCGCGCCGCCGACCAGATCCGGGCCCGTCTGGATGCTGACGCCGAGATCCGCTTCGTTTTTTCCGGGACGGCAGCCAACGCCATCGCCCTGTCCATGCTGGCATGGCCGCATGAGGCCGTGCTGGCCCATCATGCGGCCCATGTCTGCACCGACGAGACGGGGGCACCCGGCTTTTTCGGCTCCGGCGTCGGGCTGATCGGCCTGCCGGGACTATCGGGCAAGATCGAGCCGCTGGCGCTGCAGGCCGTGCTTGGGGAGCCCGAGGTCGGGCACCGCCAGCCGCCGGCGGCCCTCAGCCTGACCCAGTCCACCGAATACGGCACGGTCTATACCGAAGAGGAACTGCGCCACCTGATCGAGCCGGTGAAACTCAGGGGCCACGGCGTGCACATGGATGGCGCGCGGCTGGCCAATGCGGCGGCGGCGGGCTTCGACCTGACCCAGATCGCGCGTCTGGGCGTCGATGTGCTGGTGTTCGGCGGGGCCAAGGCCGGAGCCAACTGCGCCGAGGCCATCGTTATGTTCGACAAATCCCTCGCCCGGCGCATCGACAACCGGCTGAAACAGGCCGGCCAGACGGCGTCGAAGACCCGGTTCCTGGCCGCCCCGATCCTAGGCCTGCTGGAAAGCGGCGACTGGGAAGCCGGTGCCGCCCACGCCAATCTGATGGCGCAGCGGCTGGCCGCCGGAATCGCCGGCCGGTCGAGCTTCACCCTTGCCCATCCGGTCGAGGCCAATGCCGTCTTCGTGCGCATGCCACCCGAGGCGCACCAACGGCTGAATGCGGCGGGCTGGGCCTGCTACCGCTTTGACGACGGCTCGGTGCGGTTCGTCTGTTCCTGGGCGACCCGGGAAGCGGCCGTGGATGAACTTTTGCAGGCCATCGCAACGGTTTGACGGCGTCGTTCATTGAACAGTCGCCATGCTCCGCCTAGATAGAACAAAACGAGACCGTGCTCGCCTGACGGCGAAGGGGCCGCGCCCGGAGGGACTGAAATGAACGCACCGTCGCGCGTCGCCGATCGAACCGCTGACGACCTCACGGTCTATCGCATGGTCCGCGCCGCCATGCCGACCCTTGCGGAAGGGCTGGGCGCCGAGGACCTGTCGGCCCAGTCGATGCCGGACTGCAGTCCGGGCAAGTGGCATCTGGCCCATACCAGCTGGTTCTTCGAGGCCATGATCCTGGCCGAGGAACCGGGTTATCGCCCGGTCGACCCGCGCTTCCAGACCCTGTTCAACAGCTATTACGAGGCGCTCGGGCCGCGGGTACAGCGCTTCGAACGCGGCCTGATGACCCGACCCTCGCTGGACGAGGTGCTCGGCTATCGCCAGGAAATCGACCGGCGGATGACCGCCTGGCTGGGCGAGGGGCCGACGGACCCGCGCCGGCGGTATCTGTTCACCCTTGGCCTGCACCACGACCAGCAGCATCAGGAGCTGTTCCTGATGGACCTGCTGAACCTGATGGCGCGCTCGCCGCTGGATCCGGCGGCTTTTCCGGCCGAACCGCGCGCGCGTCCGGCGCAACCGGCGAAAGGGGGGACCACCCGCTTTGACGGGGGTCTGGTCGAGATCGGCCATGCCGGCGGGTCCTTCGCTTTCGACAATGAGGGGCCGGCGCACCGGGTCTGGCTGGAGCCCTACGCCCTGGCCAACGATCTCGTATCGAACGCCGACTGGATCGCTTTCATCGACGATGGCGGTTACGGGCGACCGGAGCTGTGGCTCTCGGACGGCTGGGCGACGGTTCGGACCGAAGCCTGGGAGGCCCCCCTGTACTGGCGCCGCGACGGCCACGACTGGACGACCCTCGGACTGACCGGTCGCGTCCCGATCGATCCGGACGCGCCCGTCCGCCACCTCAGCTTTTATGAAGCCGACGCCTACGCCCGCTGGGCCGGAAGGCGGCTGCCGACCGAGGCCGAGTGGGAGCACGCCGTCCGCTGCCGACCCGAGGCCTTCGCCAATGCCTTCGGCGAGGTCTGGCAATGGACCGCCAGCGCCTACGCACCCTATCCGGGCTTCCGGCCGACCGAGGGCACGGCGTCCGAGTACAACGGGAAATTCATGGCCAACCAGATGGTGCTGCGGGGCTCCAGCTTCGCCACGCCCGAGGGCCATGCGCGGGTCAGCTACCGCAACTTCTTCTATCCGCATCAGCGCTGGGCCTTTGCGGGCCTGCGACTGGCCGCGGATGCGCCGGCACCCCTGGTTCGCGCGTCAGACGAGGGCGAGACGGCCCGGTTCCGCCGGGACCTGATCGCGGGCCTGTCGCGCTCGCCCAAGGTCGCTTCGCCCAAATGGTTCTATGACGCCGAAGGCTCGCACCTGTTCGAGGCCATCACCCGGCTGCCCGAATACTATCCGACGCGACAGGAGGCGGCCCTGTTGCGGCGGGTCGCCCCGGAATGGGCGGCGCGGTTCGGGCCTGACGCGGCCCTGGTCGAGTTCGGATCGGGTGCCAGCGAGAAGACTCGCACGGTCCTCGACGCCGCGCCCTCGTTGGCCGCCTATGTACCGATCGACATCAGCGCCGAGGCGCTGGACGCTGCGGCCCGGCGGATCGCCGCGGCCTATCCGGCGCTGAAGGTCACACCCCTGGTCGGCGACTTCCTGCATCTCGGTGCCCTCCCGGCCGGGATCGGGCAGGGGCGGCGGATCGGTTTCTTCCCGGGCTCGACCATCGGCAATCTGGAACGGGATGAGGCCATCGCCTTCCTGAAGGCGGCGCGCGGCCTGCTCGGCCCCGACGCGCTGTTCATTCTGGGTGTCGATCTGGTCAAGGCACCGGATCTGCTGGTCGCCGCCTATGACGACGCCGCCGGGGTGACCGCCGCCTTCAATCGCAATCTTCTGGTCCGCGCGAACCGGGAACTGGGGGCGGGGTTCGACGTCGATTCCTTCGCCCATCGCGCGGTATGGAACGCCGCCGGGTCGCGGATGGAGATGCATCTCGTGGCGACCCGCGACATGAGTATCCTGCTCGACGGTCGCCGCATCGCCTTCGCCGCCGGCGAGTCCATCCACACCGAAAGCTCGCGGAAATATACCGAAGACTCGGTTCGCGACCTGGCCGGGGCCGCCGGCTGGACCGTGTCCGCCTTCGGGACCAGTCCGGACCCGTCGGTGGCCCTGGCCCTGCTTGAGGCCTGAACCAAAAAGGCGGCGACCGGAGCGGTCGCCGCCTTTCAGTGCGGGCGTGCCGGAGGGCCTATTCGGCGACCGGCGGCTTGCTGGCCGGGCGGGCACCGTGGGAGGCCTCGCCGCCCTTGCGGCCGGCCTGGGCGGCCAGACTGCGGTCCTGTGAGAAGCTGCGTTTCTCGCTGGGCACGCTGGCTCCGCCCTTGCGGGCGATTTCGCGCTGCCGTTCCGGGTCCATCGAGGCGAAGCCCCGCTTGGACACGCCGGACGCTCGTGTGGGCTGGCCTTGAGCCATCAGGGGATCCTTTCGTGGCGACGGTAGAGGTTGCCCATTGAACCCTCCGCCTGCTGTCCGGTTCCGATTTTGCGGTCACGGAAATGCGAGTGAATCATGGGGTTTGGGCAAGCACCGGTCATTGACCGCCATACGGACGGGAATCACCGGGCCCGCCCCCGCCGGGGTCCTGTTGCGGCATTTCCTCGGGGACGTCGGATGGATCGATGTCGGGCCCGGGAGGTTCGGGGGGCATGATCTCCGGCTCGCCGCCGGGGCCGTCGGGTTCGATGAATGTCATGGCGTTCTCCTTCCGGAAAAGAGAACGCGGCTATGGCCGCGGACGTTCAATCACGATTGGATGTGCCCAGGTCTCAGGACGGACCGGTCGCCGGCCGGGCGATCGGCGTACCGCGCATGGCGGCGTCCGACACGAACGGATTGGTGCGACGCTCGGCACCGAAGGTCGAGGTCGGCCCGTGTCCGGGCACGAAGGTCACGTCGTCGCCCAGGGGCCACAGCTTGCGGGTGATGGCATGCAGCAGGCTGGCGTGGTCGCTGCGCGGAAAGTCGGTGCGACCGATCGAGCCCTGGAACAGCACGTCGCCGACCTGGGCGAATCGCGCCTCGCGATTGAAGAAGATCACATGGCCGGGCGTGTGGCCGGGGCAGTGAACCACCTCCCAGGTCGTTTCGCCCAGGGTCAGCACGTCACCGTCGGCCAGCCAGCGGGTGGGGGTGAAGCTGCGCGCCCCGGGCAGGCCGTACATCTGGCCCTGGGCCGGGATGCCGTCGATCCAGAACTGGTCGTCCGGATGCGGGCCGATGATGTCGAGGCCGGTCTTCTCCTGCATCTCGGCCGCGCCGCCGGCGTGATCGAGGTGGCCGTGGGTAATCCAGATGGCGTCCAGCGTCAGCCCCTGTTTCGCCACCGCACCCAGCAGGCCGTCGACCGAGGCCCCCGGATCGATGATCGCGGCCTTCATCGTCTTGCGGCACCAGACCAGGGTGCAGTTCTGCTGCAGGGGCGTGACCGGGAATACGGCGACGCCGATGGGGGAGGGGGAGGAGCTCATCCTGTCTGGATAGCGCGCCGGGGCGCGCGCCGAAACCATGCTTCGTCCGCGTCTCACGTTGACC
>CAZFQC010000038.1:0-15540 GCA_964520795.1 uncultured Brevundimonas sp. | reverse complement strand
GCCGGTGAGGACGGTGACGGGGATCTTGTCGGTCATGGCGCTCATCTAGGGGCGGGGCGCGCGTGGCGCCAGTGAGATCGGCCGCCGTGCCGCAGGCGCCGTCATGGTTGAAGTCGGCTGGTTCATCACGAAGGGCACAAAGAAGGTCACGAAGCACACGAAGGGGCCGGGGCGTGTCCGGGGCAGGGAGCCAAGGACTCTGGAAGGAATGACGCGTGCCGCGTCATGACCCGCACGGTCTCTTTGTGTCCTTCGTGATACCTTCGCGTCCTTTGTGATGAACCTTCTGTCGGAAGGGCCTGGGTACGGTCAGCAGTCCGGGCAATCGGCCAGAGGCTGCGCCTCCAGCTGCAGCGTGGTGTGGCCGATGCGGAATTTCCCGCGCGCCAGGGCCTGCGCCTCGACGAGGAGTGCGGCGGCGTCGGGGCGGTCGTGGCACAGGTGGGCGGTCAGGGCGGTTTCGGTGGTCGACAGGCCCCAGACGTGGAGATCATGGACGGCGGTGACGCCGGGCAGGGACAGGAAGGCGGCGCGGATGGCCTCGACCTCGACGCCGCGCGGCGCCGCGTCGATGGCCAGATTGACCGAGTCCTTCAGCAGGCCCCAGGTCCCGATCAGAATGACGGCGACGATGACGATGCTGACCAGCGGATCGATGATCGACCAGCCCGAGAGCATGATCACGGCCCCGGCGATGACCACGCCGATCGAGACGGCGGCGTCGGCCATCATGTGCAGATACGCCCCCCGTGCGTTCAGGTCGCTGTGCTGGTCACGCATGAACAGCAGGGCGGTGCCCAGGTTGATGACGAAGCCGATGGCGGCAACACCCATGATCAGGCCGCTCATCACCGGCGCGGGCTCGGCCAGCCGCCGCACGGCCTCGAAGGCGATGGCTCCGCAGGCGAAGATCAGCAGCAGGGCATTGGCCAGGGCCGCCAGAACCGTGGCCTTGCCGTAGCCGTAGGTGTTTTGCGAACCGCTGGCCCGGCGCGCCAGCCAGGCCGCACCGCCGGCCATGGCCAGACCCAGAACGTCTGACAGATTGTGCCCGGCATCAGCCAACAGGGCGGTCGAGCCGCTGAAGATCCCGGCCCCGAACTCGACGCCGACGAAGGCCAGGTTGACGATGAGGCCGACGGCGTAGCGCCAGTCACCCGTATCGACCGGGCCGTGATGATGTCCGCCCGGGCCGTGGGCGTGACCCTGCCCGTGATCGTGCCCATGGCCGTGAGCGTGGTCGTGACCGTGATCGTGGGAGCCGTGGGCGTGCGCCATGCCGCTATCCTTAGTGCGGGCGCAGGAGGACGAGAAGGCCGATCAGGATCAGGGCGAGGCCGAGGATCACGCCTTCATAGCGGGCCCAGCGCTCCAGCCGCAGCACCGACCAGCCGGCCCTGGCCAGGACGGTGAACAGGGTCATGCCCAGCACCGTGCCGGCGGCGAAGGCCAGGGTCAGGGCCGCGAGGACCAGCAGCCCCTGAGTCGCCTGCGACAGATAGATGGGCAGCAGCACCTCGCCGGGCGAGATCGCCATCATCGCCACGAGGCCCCAGAAGGCGGCGGCGTGGGAGACGGTCGGCTCGGACAGGGCCAGCGACGGGCCGCCGGCCATGATCGCCGGCCGCAGCAGCGCCCGGCCCAGGTAGAAGGCACCGAACAGGAACAGGAGTCCGGCGGACAGGTTTGGCAGCAGGCCCGAGACCCACTGGTCCATGGCCAGGCCGGCGGCGACGATCAGGGCACCGACGATGGCGGTGGTCACGATATGGGCCAGGCCTGCCGTAACCACGGCGGTCAGGACCTTTGGCAGGGTCCACCGCTGACCCCGCCCGACCAGGACGAAGGGCAGCCAGTGGGTCGGCAGGGCCGCGTGCAGAAAGGCCGTGGCAAAGCCGGCGCCCAGCACGGACAGAAGAACGGGTTGCGAAAGGTCGAACGGCACCATCGCCGTTCCTTTAGCGTGTTACTTTATAACGGTCGAGGCTTTCCTGTTCGGCGCATACAGGCTCTTGCGATCGAGCGGCAGGCCGGAGGGGCCGGGCCGGCGTTTCTGGGCTACGGTCTGATAGACCAGGGCTGCGCCCCGTTCGAAGGCCTTGGCGCACAGGGCGAAAAAGACCAGCCAGAGCTGGACCCGCTCGGGCCCGACGAGGGCGCGGGCCTCGTCCTGCCGGGCATGAAGCCGTCGCGACCATTCACGGGTGGTCAACTGGAAATGCTCACGCATGTCTTCCACGTCCAGCACCTCGAAGCCCAGTCGACCGAGGTTGGTCACCGTCATGCCGATGGTGTCCAGCTCGCCGCCGGGGAAGATGAAGCGGGCGACGGTGCGGGTGGACTGGGTCTTGGGCGCGATGCCGTTCGGGTCCGAGGTGCCGCGACGCACCGAGGCCTGGTGGAAATAGAGGCCGCCGGACTTCAGCAGGCGTTTCATCTCGAGGAAATGCCGATCGTGGTTGGCGAAGCCGACGTGTTCGAACATCTCGACCTGGCTGATGGCGTCGAAGGCGCCGTCCATCTTCAGGTCGCGGTAGTCCTTCAGTTCCAGGGTGATCCGGTCCGACAGGCCCAGGGCCTCGACCTTGGCGCGGGCGAAGGCCAGCTGCTCTTCGGACAGGGTCACGCCGTGAACGGTGACGCCGTAGTTCCTCGCCGCCCAGCAGGCCAGGCCGCCCCAGCCGCAGCCGACGTCGAGCAGCTTCTGGCCCGGCTGGAGCCGCAGCTTGCGGCAGATGCGGTCCAGCTTTTCGGTCTGGGCCTCCTCGAGCGGCAGGGCCTCATGCGTGTAATAGGCGCTGGAATAGACCATCTCGGGGTCGAGGAAGAGGGCGTAGAAGTCGTTGCCGACGTCGTAGTGGAAGGAGATGAACTCCTTGTCCTTGCGGCTGCGGTAGCCGGCACCGATGCCGACCTCGCCCTTGGCGTCATAGGCGGCGGTGCGGTCATAGGCCGATGTGTCCTTACCGCCGAGCAGGAAGGGCAGGGCCTGTTTCAGCAGGAAGCCCCGGTCGACCCTCTTGGCAAGGTGGATGGCCCGACCGTGATCCCAGCGGTCGGCCGCTTCCAGCGGGCTGCCGCCCTCGACGCCCAGATCGCCCGAGGCGATCAGTTCGAACAGGGTCATGATACCGGGCCGCAGCAGCAGTCGGCGCACCACGGCGGGGCCGGAGATGGTGATCTGGATATCGTCGCGCGCGCCCGGTCCCAACGGCAGGACCTCGCCGTTCCACAGGCGCAGGGACAGGTCGGCCTGCAGATGCTCCGCCACATGGGCGACGATTCGCCGGGCGGCTTCGATCCGGCGGTCGGCGTCGGCAGTCATCGGGGCGGTCTCCTGAAACGGCGGCTCGGGAGACGCTTAACGCAAGGGGTGCGGGGGAGGCTACAGTCGGCGGCCGGGGATCGACCCGGGGCCGGAAAATCGCCGTCCCGCGTTGACTCGGACACCCCTCTGCGTCTATGTCGCCGCTCTTCGCCCGAGGGGGTCCCCCGTCGGGCTTATTCTTTTTGCGTTTCGCTGAGGCTTCAACATGTACGCGGTGATCAAGACCGGCGGCAAGCAGTACCGGGTACAACCGGGCGACGTCATTGTGGTCGAGAAGCTCGACGGCGAGGCCGGCTCGAACGTTTCGTTCGGCGACGTCCTGATGCTGGGCGGCGAAAAGGGCGTGACCCTCGGCGCTCCCCTGATCGCAGGCGCTGCCGTCGCCGCGACCCTGGTCGAGACCCGCAAGGGCGAGAAGATCAAGATCTTCAAGAAGACCCGTCGTCAGGGGTATCGCCGCACGAACGGCCATCGCCAGATGGAATCGGTCCTGCGCATCACCGGCATCGACGGCGCCGGCGAGAAGGCCAAATGGGACGGCGAGACCTCGCTGATGACCAAGGCCGAGATGAACCTTCGCGCCCGCGGCCTGGCCCCGCGCGTCGAGGCGACCGAAGCCAGGCCGGCCAAGGCCGCCGCGGCTCCGAAGGCTCCGGCCAGGAAGGCTGCGCCCAAGGCCAAGCCCGCCTCCACCGACGAAGCGTAAGAACAGTTAGAGACAGGGAGCAGACCTATGGCTCACAAGAAATCCGGTGGTTCGTCGCGTAACGGTCGCGACTCTCATTCAAAGCGCCTCGGCGTGAAGAAGTTCGGCGGCGAGAACGTTCTGGCCGGCAACATCCTCGTGCGCCAGCGCGGCACCACCTTCCACGCCGGCGACAACGTCGGCCTCGGCCGCGACCACACCCTGTTCGCGACCGCCCATGGCGCCGTGAAATTCACCAAGAAGGCGAACGGCCGTTGTTACGTGTCGATTCTTCCGGCCACCGAACAGGCCATGGCCGCCGAGTAGCGCAGACCGACTGACACCCGGATCGCGCAAGGCTCGAGAGCCGCGATCCGGACCAGGGACAAGTTTCCGCGGGGAGTCTGGATCACCAGGCTCCCCGTTTGCGTTTCCCCGCCTCGACGCCGCCCGAGCCCTCCAAGGAGGCGGCAGATCGAACGAGGCTTGCGTGATGTGCGTGATCGAACCTTCTCCCGTCGTCGAGACGCGGCGTCTGGCCCTGCGTTCACCCGGTGCCCAGGACGTCCCCCGGCTGGCGGCCTTCGCCAATGATCCCGCGATCGCGCGCATGACCCTGCGCATGCCGCATCCCTATGGGATCGAGGACGCCGAGCAGTTCGTGCTGACGGTGGCGGTGCAGGATCCGGCGCGGGCGCGGACCTTTCTGATCGAACATGAGGACCACGGTCCGGTCGGCGTCATCGGCCTGTTCGAGGACGGGGATCCTGCGCCCGAGGTCGGCTACTGGATCGCCCGCCCCTTCTGGGGCCGTGGCTTTGCGACCGAGGCCCTGCAGGGGGCGACGGCGTGGGCGTCCCGGGCCTGGAAGCGCCGCGCCCTGATGGCCGGGCATTTCAGCGACAATCCGGCGTCAGGCCGCGTGCTGGAGAAGGCGGGATTCCTTTACACCGGCGAGGTCCGCAAAGGCTTCAGCCGCGCGCGCGGGGCGGAGGCCGAGACCCGGCGGATGGTGTGGCTGGCGTGATCAGCCGATCAGCCCATGGGCCCAACCGGCAAAGGCCAACCAGGCCGGTGAGGTCCAGATCAGTGGGACCGTGAACATCACGGCGGCGATGACGGCGCTTCCCCAGAGGGTGGCGGGGTGGATGCGCTTCAGGGTGAACAGGTCCCAGACGAACAGCGGCAGCAGGAACGCCAGCGTCTGAAGGGGGGATAGCGCCACCGGCAGCCAGCTCGGGTCCGGGATACGCCCCAACGCGGGCTGCAACAGATCGATCATGGCGATCAGCATCAGGCGCTTGTGGATGGCCGGGGTCCTTCGGAATGCCAGCGCCGCAATGATCAGACCCCCGAACACCGGTATGTCCAGCAAGGGCACCGCCAGCCAGGTCAGGCCCGGGATGCCCGGTGGCCTTGACAGCGGCCGGTCAACGCCCTGCAGCGCCGTGATGATCGCCAGGGGGATCATGATCGCGATCAGCACCATGCCGACCTTGCCGAGCTGTCGATGCACGCTGACCCGGTTGGTCGCCACCAGGCTGGCCTGGACACCGAACAGGATCACCCATGCCGAAAAGACCAGGCCATGGAGCATGACCACAGGGCTGATGGCCGCATAGGGATGGGGGGCCGGCAGAATGCCGCGCAGATAATAGCTGGGCGCGAAGCCGATGAAGATCACGAGCAGGACGATCGCCGCCATGGTCGTGAAAAAAACCCTGTCGCGCACAGGGCGGACAGCCGCAGATTCCAGAGAGATCATTCGATGCAGCCCCCGCTCACCGAACGATTCAATCAGCGAAGAACAGCGTTGTCCAGCCGTGGGCCGCGGCGGGCGCGGTGTCGGCCAAAGGGGCTGCCTAGCCGAACAGGGTCGGCCCGAAAATCGCGGCCAGGGCAATGGCTCCGCCGGCGACCGCCACAACGGCACCGGCGATAAAGGCCGCCCAGGTGCGGGCGGCGCGCTGACGCCGCAGGCCGCTGGTCTTGACCGATCGCAGCATGACGCCGGGCTTGGGTCCGAAGACTTCCGAACCGGAAATATTGTGCTGGGACATGTACGCGCTCCCTGATCTACCGCCCCTTGCGGGTCGCAGATACCGAAGCGGGTCGGACAAGGCCAAACAATGGCGAACGGCGGTTATCCACCGATCCGTGATCGGACGAGCATCGTTGGTTGGGCGCTATCGCTCGCTGCCTGAGCGCGGGTTAGCGCGCTCTGGCTCGCTTCCTGTGCACGTCAGCCGCAGTAGACCAGCTGGCCGCTGTAGGCGCGGTAATAGCCGGTGTGGGGGTCATAGGAGCGGTAGTTGGCCCGGCACCAGTCGGAGCGTGTTCCGTATCCGGCGTTGTATCCGCCGCCATAGCCGCCGCCGTAGCTTACGCCGCTGCCCGGATAGACGTGGTCGGGGCGGCCATAGGCGCCGTGATAGGTGGTCGAGCCCTGGGCATGGCCATAGTTGTACGCCGAGCCGTATCCGCGCCGGTTGCCGTAGCCGTACCGTCCGTGGCCGTAACCGCCGCGGTCAGAGCCGGCCAGTTCGCGATAGTCGCGGCGCGCCTGCGGGCTGGCCTGACGGCGCTGGTCGCGCCAGCGGGCGTCGCAGTTGTCGCGATTGGCGTCCCAGAATTGGTCGCAGCGATAGTCGCCCGGCCGGTCCAGCTGGCTGCGCCAGTCGAAATTCGAGGGCACGGCATTTGAGCGGCGCGCCCCGTAGCTGACCTGGTAGGGCCGCTCGCCATATCCGCTGTCATGGGCGTTGTAGCGGTCACCGCCGCGATAGCCGCCATCATAGGTCCCGCCCCACGACTGGGCGGCGGCGGGGGCGGCCGCCAGGGTCAGGCCGGCGGCGGCGATCAGGGCGAGACGGATCATGGTTAACTCTCCGAAGCGGCCGGAAACGCGGCCCCAAAGACAACAGGCACTGGCAGGCGAGGCTCTTACAGGGTGACGGACACGCGTCCGCCGCGGGTTGCAATACGGCGCATCAGCACGATGCGGTCTCCACCGGCGCTGACCGGGCTGATGATGAACCAGGCACCGTCCGGGAGTCCCGAGAATTCGAACCGGCCGTTCTGGCAGGTCGTCGAGCGGACGAAGGAGCGATAGTCGGCGCTGGGGTTTTCCACGGTGCGCGCGCGCACCACGGCTTCCGGAATCGCGGCACGGTCCGTCGAGCCGTACAGGGTCTGGAACCGGGCGCGGGTATAGGGGGTGTCCGGCGTCAGGGCGACCGAACCGGTGCAGGAGAAGGTCTGGCCGTCGCGGCTGAAGGCGACGCGCCCGTCGATGGACCCGCGCCCCGATCCGGCCGACCAGGCGAAATCTTCCGCACGGAAGGCGGAGGAAGCCGCTCCACCGGTTGCGGAATTGCCCATGGGGACCGTCTCGCAGCCGGCGAGCGCGGCACCGAACACGGCGAGAAGAAGCAGTTGGCGGGCGGACATGAAGGCTCTCTCCGTCGATTGTGCGGGTCGAACGTCCCGATCAGACGCTCAACGCCGGTATAAGGTCAAGGTTGCGGCGCGTCGGACCGTGGGCCAAAAGCGCGCATCAACCCGGCGCAGACCGGGTATAGGGAAGGTCCATGACAGTCACGTTTGACGACATTCTGGCGGCGCGGGACCGGATCGCTGGCCAGGTCGACCGCACGCCCGTGCGCTATTCGCGGCGGTTGTCGCAGCTGACCGGCGCCGAGGTCTGGGTCAAGTTCGACAATCTGCATTTCACCGGCAGCTTCAAGGAGCGCGGGGCCCTGAACCGGCTGCTGCAACTGACGCCGGACGAGCGCAAGCGCGGGGTGGTGGCGGCCAGCGCGGGCAACCACGCCCAGGCCCTGGCTTATCACGGCGCCCGTCTGGGCGTGCCGGTGACCATTGTGATGCCCGAGGGTACGCCCTTCGTGAAGGCGGACGGCACCCGCGCCCATGGCGCGACCGTCGTGATCAAGGGGCTCGATTTCTCCGGCTCGACGGAAGAGGCCCACCGCCTGCGCGACGAGGAAGGCTTTGTCTTCGTTTCGGCCTTTGATGATGAGGGCATCGTCACGGGCCAGGGCGTGTGCGCCGTGGAATTCCTCGAGGACGCGCCGGATCTGGACGCCCTGATCATCCCGATTGGCGGCGGCGGACTGATCGCCGGCTGTTCGGTGGCGGCGAAGGCGATGAAGCCGGACATCCGCATCTTCGGCGTCGAGGCGGCCATGTACCCCTCGTTCAGCGCCAGACGGCGCGGCGAGACGCCGAAATGCGGCGGCCAGACCATCGCCGAGGGCATCGCCATCAAGGCCGTGGGTGACATCCCCTTCGCCATCGCAGACCCGCTGATCGAGGACGTTCTGGTCTGCCAGGAAGCGGATTTCGAAACCGCTGTGGCCTATTACGCCACGCTCGAGAAGACGGTGGCCGAAGGCGCCGGTGCCGGCGGCCTCGCGGCCCTGCTGGCGTATCCCGACCGGTTCAGGGGCATGAAGGTCGGCCTGGTGCTGTGCGGCGGCAATATCGACGCCCGCATGCTGGCTGTGGTGCTGAACCGCGAGCTGGTGCGCGAGAAGAAGATGATCGTCTATCGCATCCTGGGCGACGACCGGCCCGGCATGCTGTCCAGGATGAGCGCCGTGATCGGCGGGGCGGGCGGCAATATCATCGACGTGGTGCACAACCGGCTGGCGCTGGACGTGCCGGCCAAGGGCGCGGAATTCGACATCATGGTCGAGACCCGCGGCGAGGCGCATGCCAACGAAATCAGACTCGGACTGGAAGAGGCAGGATATGAACTACGGATGGGCTAGGGGTACCATGGCGCTGGCCATGGTCGCGGCGCTCGGTGCGCCGCTGGCGGCCTGCGATCGCGCGCCGGCGGCACCGGACGAGACGGCGGCCCGGAACCTGCGCGCTGCCGAATTCTTCCTGACCTCCAACGCCCGGATCGAGGGCGTGAGGACCCTGCCGTCGGGCGTCCAGTACAAGGTCTTGCGCTCGGGCCCTCCGGGCGGCGAACGTCCGGACCGCAACGACCTGGTCCGGGTCGACTATGAGGGCACCCTGACCGACGGGACGGTGTTCGACAGCTCCTACCAGGCCGGACAGCCGGCGGTGTTCACCGTCAGCGACGTGGTGCCCGGCTGGACCGAGATCCTGCAGCAGATGCGGGTCGGCGATGAATGGGTGGTCTATCTGCCGCCGGCGCTGGGCTATGGCGAACAGGGCCGTCCGGGCATTCCGCCGAACGCGGTGATGGTGTTCCGGCTGAAGCTGCTGGACATCGCCCGGGCCCCGGGCGGCGACCGCGGCGGGGCCGTAGCGCAGGGTTGATCCATCGTCCTTCTCCCTCAAGGGGAGAAGGGAGCCGTTTGCGTCAACCTTTCCACCGCCCACACCGCCGCGTCGCGCACCACCGCGTCCGGATCGTCCCGCAGGCACTCGGCCGCCGGGATCAGGGCCGCGTCGCCGCTGTTGCCGATGGCGTACAGGACGTTGCGGATGAACCGGTTGCGGCCGATCCGTTTGACAGGACTCTTCGAGAACAGGGCGCGGAAGGCGGCATCGTCGAGGGCGGCGAGATCGGCCAGGCGGGGCGAGACCAGGGCCTCGCGTGCCTGAACCCGCGCTTCGTGCGACGCGGCGGCGAATTTGTTCCAGGGACAGACCGCCAGACAGTCGTCACAGCCGTAGATGCGGCTGCCGGTCGCTTCGCGGAATTCTTCCGGCCAGGGCCCGGCGAATTCGATGGTCAGATAGGACAGGCAGCGGCGCGCATCGAGCTGGAACGGGGCCGGGAAGGCCCTGGTCGGGCAGACGTCGAGACAGGCGGTGCAGGTGCCGCAATGTTCGCCCTCCGGCGCGTCCGGCTCGAACGCGGCGGCGCTGAGGATGACGCCGAGAAACAGCCAGTTGCCGTGGGTGCGGCTGAGCAGATTGGTGTGTTTGCCCTGCCATCCCAGTCCGGCGCGCTGGGCCAGCGGCTTCTCCATCAGGGGTGCCGTATCGACGAAGACCTTGACCGCCTCGCCTGTGCGGGCGGCGATCTGGCCCGCCAGGGTCTTCAGCCGGCCCTTGATGACCTCGTGATAGTCGTCGCCGCGCGCATAGACCGAGATATAGCCCGCCGAGCGGTCCTCCATCTCCGGCAGGGGGTCGTGTTCGGGGCCGTAGTTGAGGCCCAGGACGATGGCGGTCCGGGCGCTCTCCCACATGGCCGTGGGGTGGGCGCGGCGCGCCAGCGTCGTCTCCATCCAGCCCATCTCGCCGTGCCGCCCGGCCCCGACGAACTGCGCCAGCCGTTCACCGGCGCTCCACGGCTCGGACGCAGAGGCGAAACGGCAGACATCGAAGCCCAGGGTCGCGGCGGCGGTGCGGATGCTGTCGCGGGGGTCGGCCATGCCGCCGGCGTCAGCTGCCGCCCTGGGCGATCAGGGTCTGCCGTTGCCGGAAAAGCGCCAGGCGCTGGTCGACGAGCCGGTTCAGATTGGCGGTGCTGGTCTCCTGACCGGCCTGGTCCGACGCCTCCATGGCCCTCGCCAGACGGTCCATCTCGTCGGCGATCAACTCCTCGACCTCGGCGTTCTGCCTCAGGGTCTCGAGCGCGCCCGTCAGGGTGGCCAGCAGGGGCGTACCCTGCAGGGCCGGTTCGCCGGCCAGCATCTGGCCCGTCTGTTCGACCGAGGTGCGAAGATCCGAGGCCGCCTGACGCGCCGCTGCGGTGTGGGCCCGCATCGACCGCCCGGCCGTGCCGAGATCGACGTTCTTGCCCATGAGCCGCTGCTCGGCGGACCGGGCCCAGACCATCATGGCCTGGTTGGATTCCAGCATGCAGTTGGTGAAATAGTAGTTGGGCTCGCCCGCCCGGCCCCGGACGTTCTCCATCATTACGTTCTCGGCCTGCAGATGGGCCGCCATGACGGTAAAGGTCCCGGAGCTGAGGGCGCGCAGATCATTGGGCCGCCCCGAGGCCGCCGCGACGACCAGGTCGACATAGGCCTCGCCGGAGATCCGGGTCTGGATCAGCAGGGTTCCGACCCGGTCGCGCAGGGTGATAAAGTCCTGCCGCAGCGCGTCCGCCTCGCCGCTCCCGATCGAGGCCGGCATCGCCGGCGGGTGGGGCGGCAGCGCGGCATAGGCGTCATAGTCCGCGGCGAAGGCGGCCTTCTGTTCCGTGGCCCAGGCCTGGACCCAGGTGCGCGCCTCGCGCTCCTTGCGGGCGTCCAGCAGGTCCATCAACCGGGCGCTGCCGTCCATCAGTCCGGTGAGCCTGCTGACCCGGGCGTCCATCAGGGCGGTGTAGGCGCTGCTCCAGACGGTCGCCTCGGCCAGCCAGTCCTGCATGGAGGCGGCCATCGCCCGGTCGGACTGGTCCTGCGGCACCGGGACAGTGGCGGCGGAGGCGACCACCGGGGACGCGCCAAGAAGGACCGCCGAAAGGACGGCGGCGACAGGATAACGCATCGAAAATTCCCCAGGCCTCAGAAATCGAGGTCCGCATAGTGCCCTGACGGGGGCACACCTGGGAAGCGGTCTGCAAGCAGAGGGCGAAAACAGGGCCGGGATTTCAGCTTCATGTACCAGGTCTTGAGGCCGGGATACGACGCCCAGGACACTTCGCCGAAATAGTCGAGCACCGACAGATGGGCGGCGGCGACGAAGTCAGCCTGGCTGATGCGACGACCGGCGAGGGCATCGCGCCGGGCCAGCAGCCCTTCCAGCATGGTCAGATGGAATTTCAGCGCCTCGCGCCCGGCGCGCAGGGCGCGGGCCTCGGGCGGGCCGAGCCGGAGCAGGGGCTTCTCCATACGCTCGTGCAGCAGCACGGCGTTGACCTCGTCGGTGAAGCGCCGGTCGAACCAGGCCAGCAGACGGCGCACCTCCGCCCGCTCGCCGGCGTCTGCGGGCATCAGCAGGGGCTCGTCCGTCCGCTCCTCCAGCCAACCCAGGATGGCGGCGGGCTCGCACAGGATCAGGGGGCGTCCGTCGGCGTCGGCGACCTGAAGCACGGGCGGCATGCCCGACGGGTTCATCGTCAGGACCGGGCAGTCGTCTTCCCAGGGGCGGACGGGGGTCTCGGAGAAGCCGATCCGCGCTTCGCCCAGCGCCAGGCGAACGGCGCGGGAGCCGGGATCGAAGGCGAAATGGAACAGGACGCAGTCCGTCATGGCCGATGCATGCACCGGCGGGCGTTAATCCCGCGTTAGCTGTCTTGCCGGCCTCCGCGCGATCCCGGGCAGGCGGCGGTGGCAGGCCGGTTCATCACGAAGGGCACGCCGGCGGCGCGTCAGCTCCGTGGGCGATTGCGCTAGTTGAGGTCGGGCTGGGCCGCTTCTCCGAAGGCACCGCCATGAGGCTCCGCGCTGCCGCGGGGGTCGGGGTGGATCAGGATGTCGGCGCGCGGGTAGGCGGCCAGCAACCGGGCCTCGGCCTCCACCACGATCGCGTGGGCGGCTTCAAGGGTCAGGCTCGGCTCAAGGTCGACATGCATCTGGATCATCATCACCGACCCGGCCATCCGGGTTCGCAGCTGGTGCACACCCGAGATGCGTGGATCGGCCAGGACGGCGGTGGTGATAGCCACCCGGTCGGCGTCGGGCACGGCCTTGTCGACAAGGTGGTCGGCGGCGGTCTTGAGGATGCCCACAGCCCCCCAGAACAGCCAGACCGCCACCACCAGTCCCGCGGCGGCGTCGAGGCCCGGGGCGGCCAGGAACGTCCCGGAGATCACGCCGATCAGCACCACGCCATTGGCCGCCATGTCGCTGGCGTAGTGGGCGCGATCGGCGGCGACGGCCATCGATCCGCTCTGGCGCACGGCGCGGCCCTGCATCCAGACCAGCCAGCCGGTCACGGCGATCGAGATCAGGATGACCAGCACGCTCCAGTAGCCCGAGGTCACGGGTCGGGGATCGAAGATGCGCTGGACCGCCTCCCAGCCGATGAACAGGGCCGACGCGAAGACCAGCCCGGCCTGCACAAGGGCCGCAAGCGCCTCGCCCTTGCCATGGCCGAATCGATGGTCGGCGTCAGGCGGGACCGCGGCCCATCTCACGGCGAAGAAGGTCCCGAGCGAGGCCAGGAGATCGAGGGCCGAATCGGCGAGGGAGGCAAGGATCGACACCGAGCCGGAGGCGCCGAGGGCGAAGGCCTTGAGCGCGATCAGCAGTACGGCGACCGCGACCGACAGCCGGGTCACGGCCCGGGTCGTCGCATGCGGGTCAACAGGGGCGTCGTCGGGTACGGCGGGGGACGTCATGCTCGCCTTGTCGCGGAAACCCCTCGCCCTGCCAAGGTCGGGATTGTCCTGGCGGCTGTTAGCGGGATCGTCACGAAACGGCCCCAAGGTGCGTGCCCGATAGGGGCGGGAGCCTGACGCTCCCTGCGGAGGTCACACGTGGAGGCTGCCGAAACCGCCATGGACGCCGTCCAGTGGATCGGACGCGGCGAGGCCTTGGCCCGGCTCGGGGTCAAGACCCAGACCCTCTACGCCTACGTCAGCCGCGGCCGGATCGCCGCCCGCCCGGATCCCTCGGACCCGCGGCGCAGCCTCTACGCCGTCCAGGATATCGCCCGGCTGAGTGGCGAGGCCGTCAATGACGATGAGCCGCACGCCGTTCATTACCGCGCGTCGCGCGCTGCGGCCCGGGGCGAGGCCGAGGTCTGTTCGTCGCTGTCGATCATCGCGGATGGACGGCTGTTCTATCGCGGGCTCGACGCCGTCCAGCTGGCCGAGACGGCGACCTTCGAGGACGTCGCCCGCCGTCTGTGGGACGCCCGGACGACCAATCCCTTCGCCGAAATTCGCCCGCGCGTCGGTGCCGTCCCCGGCGGCTCGATCCGGGCCCGGCTGTTCGCGGCCCTGGCCCGCCGCGCCGAGGAAGACGCCGACCCCAAGGTCCGCACGGTCGAGTCCCTGCGGCTGGAATGCGCCCGGGTGCTGGACGAGGCGGTGGACGCTGCCGCCGGCTCGGGCCCGCGCCTGTTCCTGCACCAGCGGCTGGCCCGGTCCTGGAAGACACCGGAGCGCGACGCCCATCTGATCCGGCGCGCCCTCGTGCTGGCTGCGGACAATCAGATGAATGCGGCCGTTCTGGCGACGCGCGCGGCCGCGGACGGCGGGGCGGCCCCCGCGGCGTCGGCCTTCGTCGGCCTGATGACCCTGACCGGGTCGGGCATGATGGCGGAGCTGATGCGCGCATCGGACTGGGTCGTCGCCGTACGGCGCCAGGCCACGGACGCGGCCCGCAGGGCTCATGGCGCCGGCGGGCTGGCCGGGTTCGGCAGCGCCGACTATCCGGCCGGGGATCCGCGGGCTGCGGCCCTGCTGGGCGCCGCCGATGTGCCGGCCGACCTGGCCCGCGCCCTCCAGGACGGCGAGGCTGCGACGGGTCGGCCGCCCAATTTCGGCCTGGCCCTGGCGGTGATCGCCCGGCGTCTGGAACTGCCGCGCGACGCGGCCGCGGACCTGCTCCTGCTGGGTCGTCTCGCGGGCCTGCTGGGCCATGCGCTCGACCAGGCCACGAACGGCTCGCCTATCCGGGCGCGGCTGCGCTATGTGGGACCCGAACCGGGCGCGCATTGACGGCCCTTGGACATCGGGGACCTGTGTGGCGGACTGGATTGCGGCGATCATCCTGGGCCTGGTCGAAGGCCTGACCGAGTTCATTCCGGTCTCCTCCACCGGGCACCTTCTCCTGTCCCAGAAGCTGCTCGGCCTGACCGATCCGCGCTGGAGCTCCTTCGTCGTCCTGATCCAGCTGGGTGCCATCCTGGCGGTCGTGGCGCTCTATTTCGCCCGGCTGTGGAAGGTGCTGATCAGCCTGCCGACCGATCCGAAGGCGCGGCATTTCGCGCTCAGCATCCTGATCGCCTTCCTGCCGTCGGTGGTGGTGGGGGTGTTCTTCTACGACTTCATCAAGGCGGTGCTGTTCAACGTCGAGGGCGACACGGCGGTGTCGGTGATCTGTGTCTCACTGATCGTCGGCGGTTTCGGCCTGCTGGCGCTGGAGCGGTTCGCGCCCAGGCCCACGGCCGATGACGCCATGACCCTGTCGTGGAAGCGGTCGCTGGGCGTCGGCCTGTTCCAGTGCCTGTCGGTCGTTCCCGGCGTGTCCCGTTCGGGTGCCACGATCGCCGGCGGGCTCAGCCTCGGGCTGGACAAGCGGGCGGCCGCGGAATTCTCGTTCTTCCTGGCCATACCGACCATGGTCGCGGCCTCGGGCTGGGACATCATCCAGAGCGGCGCGACCATTGACTGGGGCTTCGGCGAGATCATCGCCATCGGCTTTGTCGTCTCGTTCGTCAGCGGCTGGATCGTGGTCAAGGCCATGGTCGACTTCGTCGCCAGACACGGCTTCGCCCCCTTCGCCTGGTGGCGGATCGTGGTCGGGGTGATCGGCCTCGGCCTCGTCTGGGCCGGCCTGGCCTGACCTGGCCCTTCGTCCGTTGTGATGAACCGGCACCCGTCAGGGCGAGGCCCGGAGGTTTGCAGACCTAGGCGGCGGGCGCTTCGGCGAATTGTCCGCCGCGGCGGTAGCGCCAC
>CAZFQC010000037.1:0-15581 GCA_964520795.1 uncultured Brevundimonas sp. | reverse complement strand
CGATGGCCGCGCCCTGCATTCAATGTGCGACAGACCGCTGGCCACCAGCCACTAGCCACTAGCCACTAGCCACTAGCCACGAAAAAGGGGCCGGAGCGACGGCTCCGACCCCTCCCGTCTGTCAGGCTTTCGCCCCTACCAGATGCGGACGCGCTCTTCCGGGCTCAGATAGTATTTCGTGCCGGGCTGGACGTCGAAGGCCTCGTACCAGGCATCGACGTTGCGCAGGGGGCCGATGACGCGGAATTCGGCCGGGCTGTGCGGATCGGTGGCGATCTGGTTGCGCAGGGCATCGTCGCGCATCTTGGACTGCCAGACCTGGGCCCAGCCGAAGAAGAAGCGCTGGTCGCCGGTGATGCCGTCCAGCACGGGCGAGGGCTGGCCGTTCAGCGACAGGTGGTAGGCCTCGAGGCCCACCGCCGTGCCGGCGGCATCGCCGATGTTCTCGCCCATGGTCAGGCGACCCTGAACGTGGAAGCCCGGGATCGGCTCGAACTGGTCGTACTGGGCGCCGAGACGGGCGGTCAGGGCCTCGAAATTGGCCTTGTCCTGGGGCGTCCACCAGTTGCGCAGCACGCCGTCGCCGTCGGACTTGGAGCCCTGGTCGTCGAAGCCGTGGCCGATTTCGTGGCCGATCACGCCACCGATGCCGCCGTAGTTGACGGCGGGGTCCGCGTCGGGATCGAAGAACGGCGGCTGCAGGATGGCGGCCGGAAAGACGATCTCGTTATTGGTCGAGTTGTAATAGGCGTTCACCGTCTGGGGCGTCATGCCCCATTCGTCCTTGTCGACCGGCTGGTTCAGGCGGTTCAGCTGGTACTGCCAGCGGAACATGCCGGCGCGCTCGGCATTGCCGAACAGGTCGTCAGCCCGGACCTCAAGCGCCGTATAGTCGCGCCACTTGTTCGGATAGCCGATCTTGACGGTGAATTTCTCGAGCTTCTCCTGGGCCGCGGCCTGGGTCTCGGGACTCATCCAGCTGTAGGTGCGGATGCGGTTGCCGAGGGCGATGCGCAGGTTGGCGACCAGTTCTTCCATCTTGGCCTTGGATTCGGCCGGGAAATATTCGGCGACATACTGGCGGCCGACGGCCTCGCCCAGCATGGCCTCGGCGAAGCTGATGCCGCGTTTGTCGCGCGGACGCTGCATCGGCTGGCCGTTCAGATCGCGCGAGCGGAATTCCCACCGGGCGTCGGCGAAACGGTCCGACAGCCGTTCGGCGGCACCGTCGGTGGTCTGGAAGGCCTGCCAGGCCTGGATGACCTCGATCGGCGTCTCGGCGTAGATGGCCGCGATCAGGGGCATGGCCGTATCCTGACGGACGATCAGGCGCGGCACCTCGCCGACGCCGACGGCGTTGTAATAGTCCTGCCAGGGGAAGCCCGGTGCCTCGGCCGCCAGCTGGGCGATGGTGTATTCGTTGTAGGTCTCATCGCGGTTGCGGTTCTGGATCGGGGTCCAGTGGGCCTCGGCGATGCGGGTTTCGAAGGCCACGACGGCAGCGGCGCTCTCGACCGGGTTTTCCCAGCCGATCATCTCCAGCATGCGCGCGACATAGGCCTGGTACAGGACCTTCTTCTCGGCCCAGCGGGCCTCGAGATAGTAGTCGCGGTTGGGCAGGCCGAGGCCCGACTGGCCGGTCGTGACGACATAGCGGTTCGGCGCCTTCTGGTCGGTCGCGATGCCGGTGCCGAAGATCGATCCGCCGATGCGGCCCTGGGTCTGGCCCATGTAGACGGCGGCGAGGTGGTGCGTATTGGCGGCGCGGATGGCGGCCAGATAGGGCTGCAGCGGCTGGGCGTCGAGCGCCTCGATCCGGGCGGTGTCCATATAGGAGCGATAGGCGTCGGCGATCTTCTGCTCGTCCGAACCGGCGACCAGATCGGTGCGGGCCACGAGGCCCTCGATCATCGCCTTGACCCGGTTGTCCGACAGTTCGCGCAGCAGGGCGAACGAGCCGTAGGAGGTGCGGTCCGACGGAATCTGCATCCGGTCGAGGGCCGCGCCATTGGCGTAGCGCATGAAGCTGTCGCCCGGGTTGACCGAGGTGTCGCGCCCGGCCAGATCGAAGCCCCAGGTCCCGTAGCGCGGCGCTTCCGTCCCCTGGTAGCCCAGCACCGTGGCGCCGTCGGCCGGGGTCTGGAACAGTTCGAAGACGGTGCAGGCCTCGTCGACGCAGCCATGGTCATGGCCGTCGCCGGCAACCTGGGCCGAGGCCATGGACGCGGGCAGCAGCAGCGCGCCGAGCGCGGCGCCGATGAGCAGTTTCTTCATGGGGATTTCCTCGACTTCGCTTCTCTATGGGACAGCGTCACCGTCGACCCTACGCCCCGGTTCCGCCCTGTCGCCTGAATTTTTTGTCATGAACAACGGAAACCCAGACGGGGCGGCGTTTCAGCCTGTAGGCTGAACCCTGACGGAGGACGAATGGCGACTCACGGCGGCGGCGGCGAATACAAGGATCTGGTGGTCTTTCTGGCCGCGGCGGGCGTGGTCGTGCCGCTGTTCAACCGTCTGAAGATCAGCCCCGTGCTGGGCTTCCTCGCCGCTGGCGTGCTGCTGGGTCCAGACGGACTGGCGCGGTTCGCGGACACCGCGCCCTGGCTGTCCTGGCTGACGATCTCGGATGCCACCCAGATCCGCTCCCTGTCGGAGCTCGGCGTCGCCTTCCTGCTGTTCATGATCGGGCTGGAGCTGTCGTGGGAACGGCTGCGGGCCATGCGCAAGCTGGTCTTCGGGCTCGGCCTGACGCAGGTGGCGATCTGCACCGTGGCCCTGGCGACGGTGTTCGTCTTCATGGGCCAGCCGCTCGTCTCGGCGGCCGTGCTGGGCATGGGCCTGGCCCTGTCCTCGACCGCGGTGGTGATGCCGGTGATGGCAGAGCGCGGGCGGATCAAGACGACCGCCGGCAGGGCGACCTTTTCCATCCTTCTGGCCCAGGATCTGGCGGTGGCGCCGATCCTGATCACCGTCACCGTCCTGGCCGCCCTGGCGCAGGGCGGGGTCGGCAGCGGAGACTTCGATCCAGCGGTGCTCCGGCCGGCCCTGTTCACCCTGATCCCCGCCGCCATCGGCCTGGCGCTGCTGGTCGTACTGGGGCGGCTGGTATTGCGGCCGATGTTCCGCTCGGTCGCCCGGGCCAAGGCGAAGGGTCAGGGACAGGAGATGTTCGTCGCCGCCAGCCTGCTGGTGGTGGTCGGCGCCGGACTGGCGGCCCAGGTGGCCGGCCTGTCGATGAGCCTGGGCGCGCTGATCGCCGGCCTGCTGCTGGCCGAGACCGAATTCCGCCGCGAGGTCGAGATCTCGATCGAACCCTTCAAGGGATTGCTGCTCGGGGTCTTCTTCGTCGGTGTCGGCATCGGACTGGACCTTGATGCGGTGGCCGCCGATCCGGTGGCCGTGTTCGGTCTGGCCGCCATGCTGACACTGCTGAAGGCCGGCCTGATCTTCGGGGCCGCCCGCCTGTGGGGCCTGAACAGTCGCGCCGCCATCGAGACGGCGCTGGTGCTGGGGCCGGCCGGCGAGTTCGCCTTCGTCATCCTGGGAGCCGGGCTGGTCGAGGGGATCGCCGCCCCGGCCTTCACCCAGACGGTGTTGATGGCCGCGACGATCAGCATGTTCACCGTCCCGCTGATGGCCGTGATCGCCGACAAGGTGCTGAAGCGCACCGCCCCGGCCCAGCCCGACCTGCCGATCGAGGCCCTGGAACCGCCATCGGCCACCTCGGGCCAGGTGCTGATCGTCGGCTTCGGGCGGGTCGGGCGACTGGTCGGCGAGATGCTGACCGAACACGGACAGGCGTTTCTGGCGATCGACGCCAATCCGTCGACCGTGGCCAGGGGCCGGGCCGAGGGTGCCAATGTCTTCTATGGCGACGCCGGACGGACCGAGATGCTGGAACGTTGCGGCATCGACACCGCGCGGGCCGTGGTCGTGACCATGGACGCGCCGGCCAAGGTCGATGAGGTGGTCGTCGCGACGCGGTCGCTGCGACCGGACCTGATCCTGATCGCCCGGGCCCGCGATCACAAACACGCCGCCCGCCTCTACGCCCTCGGCGTCACCGACGCCGTGCCCGAGACCACCGAGGCGAGCCTGCAACTGGCCGAAAACACCCTGGTCGATCTGGGCGTGCCCATGGGACTGGTCCTGGCCTCGATCCATGAGCGGCGGGACGCCTTCCGGCGGATTTTCCAGGAAGCCATGCCGGACGGCGACGACGCGCGCCGGCCGCGGGCCCTGCGCTCGACCCTGCGTCGCTGAGCCGCACCGGCGGAGAGCAGCCGCTCAGGCGTTAACCGCATCCCGAATGCAGGTGTTAATCCGGCTACCCCATTTTGGTCATCGTTGCGTGATGTTTGCCCCGTTCTCGCCGATCAGGCGATCCAGAGGCGTGCCCCGGAGCCCGCCGAGGATTTTTCATCGCTTCGGCGTCCAGTTCCAACGGCGGTCTCCCCAGCCGCTGCCCAGTGAGTAACCGTTCCATGCGAGATATCGCCCTGACCCCCTCCCCGACTGCCGACTCCGACAGTGAAACGCCCCGGCTGAACCGCCGTCAGGCCGCCAAGGTCCGCACCCGCCAGAAGGTGCTGGACGCCGCGCGCGCCCTGTTCGCCGAGCGCGGCTATGAGCCCGCCACCATCCGCGACATCGCCAAGGGGGCCGGCATGTCGACGGGCGCCGTCTTCGCCAATTTCCAGGACAAGGCCGAACTGTTCGAGGCCGTCCTGTCCGAAGACCTGGCGAAACTGGCCGAGACCCTGAAGGCCGCAGCCGCCGCCGAGACCTCGCTGCGCGCGCGCCTGCTGGCCGCCCTGACCGCCGGCTATCATGGCTCGCTTGAGCAGCTGCCGCTGGTCCAGGCCGTCGTGGCCCGCTCGTGGTTCCAGCCGGTCGCCGCCGAGATGCGCACCCGAACCGCCATCAAGCCGCTGGTCATGGTCGTCTCCGACGCCCTGCAGACCGGCGTCCGCGAGGGCGAACTGCGTCAGGACGCCGACGTGCGCCTGCTCAGCGAGCTGATCTATGAGGCCTATCTGTCCAACTATCGCCGCGCCGCCTACGACGGCTGGACCATCCAGCAGCTGACGACCCGGATCGGCAAGCAGATCGACGTGATCCTGGCGGGCCAGCTAAGCCGGCAGTAACGACAGCATCCTTCCAACCTCGCGGGGGAAGGGCGCGGGTTCAGCTCTTCCACCTCAGAACAGTCGCCTTTACAGGATTGGCGAACGGGCGGCTTTCGGCGCGGCTCTTCCCCCACTCCCGCTTCAGCTGCTGGTACCATTTGGCCTGTTTGTCGGCGTCGTCGATCCAGATCAGGGCCGGGTCGTAGCGCAGGCCCTCGTTCTGCAGGTTCACCATGCCGCCGTCCTGTTTCAGGAAGGCGATGACGCCCATGCGCAGGAAGGGTCTGGCGATCGCGAACACCCAGTGGTCGGACCAGAAGATCTGGGTGATGGTGGTCTTCGACCCGGTGCGGGGGGTCAGGCAGGTCAGGGCCAGCACCTGTTTTTCGCCGACCTGGATATGTTCCCAGCGATAGCCGGGCAGGCGGAAGGTGATCTCGGTCGCCGGGGTTCCGCCGAGGATCCTGTAGGCCCGGCTGTTCGACGAGGGGGCGTGGCGGACCATGGCGAAGCCGTGCTCGCGCGGCTCGAAGGCCTTGGCCTTTTCATGCATCGACTTCGCGGAACGCCACCACCACTGCTGATGCACATAGGGGCCGTGGGCGGGGTCCATCAGGCCGACGACGGCGTGGTCGACATGGGCGTCGAAATCCATGGATTCGACCATCTTGGCCTCGCCACCGACCACGCCCGGGAACAGGGGCGGCTCATGGTCCGGATCGGGGGCGTTGCGCGGGTCGGAGGCCATCCAGACGAAGACCACCCCCTGGCTCTCGCGGACGGGGTACGACCGCACGCGGATGCGGTCGGCCTCATAGGGCTGGTCCTCGACCAGGGAGGGGATGGCGGCGCAGACGCCGTCGGGGCGGAAGCGCCAGCCGTGGTAGCAGCACTCGATGGTCTCGCCCTCGCCGGGATTGTCGACCAGCCGCCCGGCCGACAGGGGCGCCGCGCGGTGGGGGCAGATGTCGCGCATGGCATAGACCTGACCCGCCCGGGTCCGGCCGATCAGCACGGGCTCGCCCAGCAGATCGTGGCGCTTCAGCGAGGCCGGGGCGACGTCGCGCGACAGGGCGACAAAATACCAGGCGTCGAACACGAACCCCGAGCCGAATGCGGTCGGCGGGGCCTTGGCCTCGGGTGACTTGGGGGCGGCGGGGGCGCTGTCTGCGGGTGTCATGCGCGACAGTTTAGCGGGCTGCAGCGGTGAAGTCTTGACCGGCTGCATCCGTTCGCGCCCTCTGTGGCGACCAAGGGACGCAGCCGGGCGCATCGCCCGACGATCGGGAATACAGACCATGAAGACCATGACCGCCCTCGCCGCCCTCGCCGGGGTCCTGTCGTTCGCCGCCGCCGCGCCCGCCTTCGCCCAGGCGCATGGCGATCATGGCCCGGCCCAGGGCCAGCCGGCGCCCGCCGCGCCCGGTCACGGCCACGCCCATGCTGACTTCGAATCGGGCCGGTTCCACGTCCGGGTCGACGGTCCCGAGCATCCGGTCGGCGACGTCATCCTGATCCCCGGCCTGTCTTCCTCGCCCCACGCCTTTGACCTGCTGACCGAAGAGCTGAAGGGCCGCTACCGCGTCCACCGCATCCACATCCAGGGCTTCGCCGGGGCGGCGGCCGGGGACAACGCCACGGGCAATGTCTCCGCGCCCGTCGCCGAGGACCTGGCCCGCTACATCGCCGAACAGCGGCTGAACAAGCCCGCCGTGATCGGACACTCCATGGGCGGGAGCATCGGCATGATGCTGGCGGCCCGGCATCCGGACAGCGTCGGCAGGCTGATGGTCGTCGACATGGTGCCGTTCATGGGGGCCATGTTCGGCGCACCCGGCACGAACCCGACCGCGGAGAGTGTCGCCCCGGTCGCCGACCAGATCTACGCCGGCATGACCGGCTCGTCCGACGCCCAGTACCAGCAGCAGGTCGCGGCCAGCGTGACCGGCATGATCAGGACCGAAGCGCTGCGGGCCGGACCGCTGGGGGACGCGGCGCGGAGCGATCGCGCGGTTTCCGCGGCGGCCTATCGCGAGCTGATCGTCACCGACCTGCGCCCCGAACTGCCCCGGATCACTGCCCCGACCGTGGTGCTCTACGTCGCCTTCGACTTCCCCGGCATGACCCCTGAGATGACCGACGGCATCTATGGTGCCTCCTACGCCAGTCTGCCCGGTGCCACCCTGACCCGGATCCCCGACAGCGCCCATTTCATCATGCTGGACCAGCCCGCCCGGTTCGCCGCCGAGGTGAACGCGTTTTTAGAATAGGCGTGCGAAGCGTCATGGTTTCGGCGGAAAGGCCCCTCACAGTCGCGTGAACTGTGCGGGGCCGTTTCCGCGCGCGCCGGGACCGGCTAAGACCGGGCACGGCTTGATGAGGTTTCGATGGCGGGCTTCGACTTCAAATTCGGACGTGGCGGTGGCGCGGGCCCGACATCCGAGCGCACCCCGATGCAGCGCGTCCTCTACTGGGGGGCCGTCCTGGCCGTCTGGGGTGCCATCTTCCTGGTGGTCTTCTTCGCCGTCTTCGCCCGCGACCTGCCCGACACCTCGACCCTGTACAATGTCGATCGCCAGCCCTCGATCACCTATCTGGACCGCAACGGTGCCCTGATCGCGGTGCGCGGCACCCAACAGGCCCCGCCGGCGGATCTCGAGGCCCTGCCCGACTATGTGCCGGCGGCCTTCATCGCCATCGAGGACCGGCGCTTCTATCACCACCCCGGCTTCGATCCGATCGGCATGAGCCGGGCCATGGCCGCCAATATGCGCGCCGGGCGGGTGGTCCAGGGTGGCTCGACCCTGACCCAGCAGCTGGCCAAGAACCTGTTCCTGTCCCCGGACCAGAACATGAAGCGCAAGGTCCAGGAGCTGATGCTGGCGGTCTGGCTGGAGATGAAATTCTCCAAACAGGAGATCCTCGCCCTCTATCTGAACCGCGTCTATTTCGGCGCCGGCGCCTATGGCATCGAGGCGGCGTCGCAGCGCTATTTCGACAAGAGCGCGCGCCAGCTGACCGTCGGCGAGGCCGCCCTGCTGGCCGGTCTGCTGAAGGCCCCGTCGCGCTATTCGCCGGTGTCCGAGAGCGAGCGGGCGGCAACCCGCGCCACCGTCGTGCTCAATGAGATGGTCGACGCGGGCGTGATCACCCCCGAACAGCGCGCCGCTGCGGTGACCGAGCCGGTCCGCGTCTCGCGCACCCTGGCCACCCAGCACGCCCAGTATTTCATCGACTGGCTGGACAAACAGATCCGCGAACTGGTCGGCGAACCGACCGAGGACCTGATCGTCGAAACCACACTGGACCTGACCCTGCAGACCCAGGCCGAGCGGTCGGTGCGCCGCATCCTCGACCGGGACCGCTCAAGGGGCGTGCAGCAGGCCGCCCTGGTGGCGCTGGACGGCGACGGCCGGGTGCGGGCCATGATCGGCGGTGCCTCCTATGCCGACAGCCAGTTCAACCGCGCCACCGACGCGCGCCGTCAGGCGGGCTCGGCTTTCAAGCCGTTTGTCTATCTGACGGCGCTGGAGGCCGGCTATACGCCCGAGACCCTGCTCAATGACGCCCCGATCCGCATCGGCAACTGGTCGCCGCGCAACTATTCGGGATCGTTCGCGGGCGAGATGACCTTCGCCCAGGCCGTGGCCCAGTCGACCAACACCATCGCCGCGGGGCTGGCGGACCAGGTCGGCCGGGACAATGTCTCCCGCACCGCGCGCCGCCTCGGCATCACCAGCCGCATCGGCCTGGAGCCGGCCATGGCCCTGGGGGCCGTGGAGGTCTCGCCGATCGAGATGGCCCAGGCCTATGACGCCTTCGCCAACGGCGGCCGGCGGGTCACCGCCTATGGCATCAGCCGCATCCGCACGCCGCAGGGCCGGGTCATATACCAGCGCGGGGCCCGCGCCGCCGGGCCGGTTCAGGCCATTTCGAACCCGTATCTCTACTACCAGAACCAGATGCTGCGCGGCGTCATGACCGGGGGAACGGGCCGGGCCGCGTCCATCGCCGGCCGCGATATTGCAGGCAAGACCGGCACCACCTCGGACTACAAGGACGCCTGGTTCGTCGGCTACACCGGCGGCTTCGTGACCGCCGTCTGGGTCGGCAAGGACGACAACAGTCCGATGCGCGGCGTCACCGGCGGTTCGTCGCCGGCGGCGATCTGGCGCGGCTTCATGGAGGCGGCCCTGCCGCGCCTGAACGCCCCGGCCATTCCCAATGGCCCGGCCATGCCGGAAGGCTGGGTTCCGCCCAGCCCGGTCGAGAGCCTGATCGGCCGGATCGGGGACATTTTCGGCGACAGTCCGGCGGCCGGCGAGGGCGATCCGCTGAAGGACCCCGGCCTGGAGCCCGATCCGCGCGAGCCGACCCCGCCGCGCCGCAATGAGCCCGGACCGGCCGTGGTGCGACCCACCGCGCCCCAGCCGCAGCGCGAGGAGCCGGCCCAGCGCCCCGAACCGACGCCCCCGCCCGAGAAGAAGGCCGAGCCGCTGTTCTTCTAACGCCCGACCGCGTGCAGGGCCGGACCGTTCTCGCGCAGCCATTTGCGGTGCGGGCGGTGGTCGCCGACCAGCCGCTGGACCACGGACCAGTAGGCCGGGCTGTGGTCGGCGTGGACCAGATGGGCGACCTCGTGGGCGGCGAGGTAGTCGATCACGGCAGGCGGGGCCATGACCACGCGCCAGCTGTAGCGGATCGAGCGATTGTGCGGACTGCAAGAGCCCCAGCGGGACTTCGGATCGGCGATCGACATCCTTACGGGGCGTTGGCCCAGGGTGCGGAGATGGACATCGGTTCGGGTCTGGAGCGTTTCTCTCGCCACCCTTTTGAACAGGTTTTCGACCCGTCTGGCATAGGCTTCGCCCTCGCCGCCGGAGACGATCAGGGGGCCGTCGGCGTCCTCGGTGAGACGGGCCGCGCCGGCGCCGCCGGTGGCGACCAGCCGCGTCGGCCGGCCGAACAGGTCGATGACCGCGCCGGGCTGGATCGGTGCGCCCTGCGGCCGCTCGGCCAGACGCTCCCGCATCCATGAGGTCTTTGTGCGGGCGAAGGCCACGACCTCGGCCAGTTTGCGCTCGGACGGGGCGATCAGCACGGCCTCGCCCGCGCGGGCGTCAATCCGGATCGACAGCCGGCGTGCGCGCGGATTGACCGACAGTCGTGCCGTCAGGTCCTCAAGCGGCAGCCGCTGGCCGTTCCGGTACTGCAACTATGGCCTCGTTCTTCGCGATGAAGTCGCGCACCCGCGGGTAGATGTCATCGCGGAAGCGGCGTCCGTTGAAGACGCCATAGTGGCCGACGTCGGGGTGAACATACAGCACCCTCCGCTCGTCAGGCAGGCCTGTGCACAGGGTATGGGCGGCCTGGGTCTGGCCGACGCCGGAGATGTCGTCCTGCCCGCCCTCGACGGTCATCAGGCCGATGTCGGTGATGCCCGTCAGATCGACCGCCCGCCCGCGATGCTCCAGCAGGCCGCGCGCCAGCAGGTGCTGCTGGAAGACGATGTCGATCGTCTGGAGATAGAACTCCTCGCTCAGGTCCAGCACCGAGAGGTATTCGTCGTAGAAGGACTCGTGCTTCTCGGCGGCGTCGCCGTCGCCCGAGACGAGGTGGCCGAAATAGTCGCGATGGGCGTCGACGTGCTTGTCCTCGTTCATGGACATGAAGCTGTAGAGCTGGACGAAGCCCGGATAGACCCGCCGCCCGAAGCCCGGATAGGGCCAGGGCACGGTGTGGATCATGTTTGATTTGAACCAGGTGAAGGGCTTGGCCTCGGCCAGCTGATTGGTCACCGTCGGCGACAGCCGGGCGTCGATCGGCGAACCCATGAAGGTCATCGAGGCCGGGCGGTTCGGATCCTTGTCCTCAGCCATCAGGGCGCAGGCGGCCAGGACCGGCGGTCCGGGCTGGCAGACGCCGACGACGTGGGCGCGGGGCCCGATCTGGCCCAGCATGGTGCGGACGTGGTCGATATAGTCGAAGAAGTCGAACCGGCCCTCGAGCATCGGCACCTGGCGGGCATTGACCCAGTCGGTGACATAGACGTCGTGGTCCTGGAGGAAGGCCTCGACCGTGCCGCGCAGCAGGGTGGCGTAGTGGCCCGACAGGGGGGCGACGATCAGGACGGCCGGGGCGGCCGTGGGCTTGCCGGCCCGTTTCAGGTCGCCGAGATGGCGGGCGAACCGCACCAGCCGGCACCAGGGCGAGGACCAGATCACCTGTTCGGTGGTCCGCACGGTCTTGCCGCCGATCTCGAGGGTCTCCAGACCCCAGGCGGGTTTGCCGTAGCGGCGGGTCACGCTCTCGAACAGGCCCGCCGAGGCGAAGGCCGTGCGTCCGATCGCGGTGTCCGAGGCCGGATTGAAGGGAGAGGTCCAGAACTGACGGGCCAACTGGGCCCCGAACCGGAACGGCGTCGCCGAGTGATAGGCGAGCTCGTGAAGCGAATAGAGCATGGAATCCTTGAAGCGGCCCTCGCCGTTACGCGGCAGAGCACCATAGAACGCACCGCACTGCAAAAAGATTATTGAGCGGCGAGATTCGGACGATCCGGACGGAGCCGTACGAATTTCTTGAACCGCCCGGCAACTTGTCCGCACCTCTCATTCGAAACGGGGTTGGCCGACGATGGACAGGACGAGGGAGCAGCTTCTTGACGAGTATCTGGTCGCGTCCGCGCGCATCGGAGATCGCAAGGCGTTCGACCTGCTGGCGCGGCGATGGGGCCGAAAGCTGCTGGCCCACGCCTGGCGTTTGACGGGCGACGTCGATCTGGCGCGGGAGGCCGCCCAGGACGGCTGGATCGAGATCGTGCGCGGGCTGGGCCGGCTGCGCGACGAGCAGGCCTTTCCGGCCTGGGCCTTTCAGATCGTGACACGGCGCTGCGCCCGGCAGATCGGGCGGGTGCGGCGGGACCGCGCCCTGACAGCGGCCGTCGCCATCGAACCGGTCGTGTGTGACGGGTCGCCGGACGAGGTTGATCCCGGCGCATCCGCCCGCTTGCGGTCGGCGCTGGCCACCCTGCCGGAGGCGCAGCGCGCCGCGGTCGGCCTGTTCTATCTCGAGGACATGGGCGTCGCCGAGGTGGCGATCGCCCTGAACGTGCCGGCGGGCACGGTGAAGACCCGCCTGATGCATGCCCGCCGCGCCTTGCGCGCGGTTCTGGAAGGAGACGAGTGATGCAGGATATCGACCGGATGATCGAGGAAGCCCTCGATGGGGAGGAACAGGCCCTGTTCCGCGAAACGGCGCGCGAGCCCCGCTTCTTCGATCAGGCCTTCGGCCTGCTGGGGGGGCGCAACGGCTGGGTCAACGTCGTGATGGTGGCGGTGCAGGCGGCGCTGTTCGTCGCCGGCCTTTGGGCCGGGTGGCGCTTCTATGAGGCCGAAACGGTTCTGTCGGCCCTGCACTGGGGCCTGCCTGCGACCGTTCTGTTGCTGACGTCCCTGATCATCAAGATGGGGATGATGCCGGAACTGCAGGCCAACCGGCTGATGCGCGAGCTCAAGCGGCTCCAGCTTCAGGCGGCGGTCGGCCGCAAGGGCTAGTGGCCCCCGGCAGGCCGTGACGCCCTATCCCCTCGCCATGGCCTGCCGGATGATCCGGGCCGCGTTTTCGGGGCCGACGTCGTGGCCGAGGGCGCTGCGCAGCTCGCCGTCGGGGCCCATCAGATAGATCGTCAGCGAGTGGTTCATCGTATAGGCCTCGCCCTCCCCGACCTTCTGATAGACGGCGCGATAGGCGCGGGCGGCGGTCCGGACCTGTTCCGGCGTGCCGGTCAGGCCGATGACACCCTCGGGGAAGCCGTCCGAGGACAGATAGTCCTTCAGGGCCTGGGGCGTGTCGCGCTCGGGGTCGATCGAGATGAAGATGATCTGGATGTCGTCGGCCTGGTCGCCCAGCGCCCGCTTGGTCGCCTCGAGCATGCCCAGGGTGGTGGGGCAGTAGTCGGGGCAATATGTGAAGCCGAAGAAGACCAGGGACCATTTGCCATCCAGCAGGGTCTGGTCGACGGCCTGACCGTCCTGGTTGACGAGCTGGAAGGGGCCGCCGACGTCGGGCTGGCCGGTTGAGCCGACCAGGCGCGAGGCCGGTCCGGCGGCGTCGCGGCTGTTGACCACCATGATGGTCCCGACGGCCAGGACGGCCGCCAGGGCGATACAGGCGCCGGCGAACAGCAGGATGGATCGGCGCGGCATCATGGCTCCCCTCGAAAACGCGCACGATCGCGCGACACCGGTCTATAGAAGAGGCGTGAGCCTGTCCCAAGAGCCCCAGAAGCCGCAGCCCACGCCGCAGTTCGCTGCGGAGGATCCGGGCCGTTTCCACGGCTGGCGCAACCTGCCGCGTCGCAGCCGGGGCCTGTCCCTGAGGACGCTCGTCATCCTGCGCTGGATGGCCATCGCCGGGCAGAGCGCGACGATCGGGATCGCGACCCTCTATTTCCATTTCGACCTGCCCCTGTGGGGCTGTATGGCCGCCATCGCCGCCAGCGTGGCGATGAATCTGAACGCCACCGCCCGGTTGAGGCGCAGCGACGGCTCCCTGCCCGACGGCGGGCTGACGGCGGCGCATCTGGGCTTCGACATCCTGCAGCTGTCGATCCTGCTGGGGCTGACCGGCGGGCTGCAGAATCCGTTCTGCCTGCTGCTGGTCGCGCCGGTGACGGTGGCCGCGGCCTCCCTGCCGGGGCGGCAGGCGGCGCTGATGGGGCTGCTGGTGCTGGCCGCGACGGTCAGTCTGTTCTTCGTCTCCCTGCCCCTGCCCTGGCAGGCGGGGACCGAGCTGAACCTGCCGCCGCTGTACAAATTCGGCATCGGCCTGGCGCTGGTGACGGGAGTGATCTTCACCTCGGCCTATGCCTGGCGGGTGGCGGCGGATGCCGAGAAGCTGGAGCTGGCCCTGGCCACGACCCAGGACGTGCTGCAGCGCGAGCAGAGGCTGGCGGCGCTGGGCGGGCTGGCGGCGGCGGCGGCACATGAGCTGGGCACGCCGCTGGCGACCATCCAGGTGGTGGCGAAGGAGCTGTTGCGGGCTTCGATCAAGGATGGCCCGGCGGCCGAGGACGCGGCCCTGATCCTGCAGCAGGCCGAACGCTGCCGCGAGATCCTGAAACGCCTGTCGCAACAACCGGAAGAGGGCGAGACGGCCTTTGCCGAGGTCGGGCTGAAGGCCCTGCTGGAGGAGGTGGTGGAGCCGCACCGTGGCTTCGACCTGGCGTTTGACGTTTCGGTTCGCACCGCATCAGGCGAGCCCGCGCCGCGGGTACGCCGCCTGCCCGAGGTGATCCACGGCCTGTCGACCCTGGTCGAGAACGCCGCCGATTTCGCCGCCTCCAGGGTGCGGGTGCGGGCCATCGTCGACGCCGGCTTCATCGAGATCGAGGTGGTGGACGACGGCCCCGGCTTTCCCGCCGACATCCTGCCCCGTCTGGGCGAGCCCTATGTGACCAGCCGGCCGCAGGGCAAGGCGCGCCGCGCCCTGGCGGCCCAGATCGCCGCCTCGGTCGCCGCCGCCACCCCTGGCCGCAAGGGCAAGAGGGCGGGCCCGGCCGAACCCGCGCCCGAGACCATCGCCCCCAGCCAGGGCGGGATGGGGCTGGGCTTCTTCATCGCCCGCACCCTGCTGGAGCGGACCGGCGGCAAGGTCTTCGTCGGCCCCGGCGACGGGGGGCAGCCCCCGGCCAAGGGCCAGGCCCCGGTCAAGGGGCTGGCCAGGGGCGCGCGGGTCGCCGTGCGCTGGAGCCGCGCCGCGCTCGAGGTCTCGTCGTGATGTCGCACCCCCCGTCTGAACCTTGACCGCACCCGTACAGTTACCGACTTGAGCCCGCAGGAGAACGCCGATGCCCGACGCTGAAGACCGGATCGCCGCCCTGGCGGACAAGACCCTGCTGGTGCTCGACGACGACAACGCCCTGCGCACCCGGCTGGGCCGCGCGCTGGAGAGCCGCGGCTTCGAGGTCACCCTCGCCGCCTCCCTGGCCGAGGCCTTCGAGGCGCTGAAGACCTCGGTCCCCGCCTTCGCCGTGCTGGACATGCGGCTGGAGGACGGCAACGGGCTGAAGGTGGTCGAGGCCATCCGCGACCGGCGCGAGGACGCCCGCATCGTCATGCTGACCGGCTACGGCGCCATCGCCACGGCGGTGGCGGCGGTCAAGGCCGGGGCGGTCGACTATCTGCAGAAGCCCGCCGACGCCGACGACGTGGTCAAGGCCCTGCTGGCCACCGGCGAGGCCCCCGAGCCGCCCGACAATCCGATGAGCGCCGACCGGGTCCGCTGGGAGCATATTCAGCGGGTCTATGAGCTGTGCGACCACAATGTCTCGGAGACGGCCCGCCGGCTGGGCATGCACCGGCGGACGCTGCAGAGGATCCTGGCGAAGCGGGCGCCGAGGTAGGGGCGGCCGGTTCCTTCTCCCATTGGGTGGAGAGGGACAGCCGTCAGTGA
>CAZFQC010000036.1:13100-15977 GCA_964520795.1 uncultured Brevundimonas sp. | reverse complement strand
TCCCAGGGAAATTCGAAGAAGTCCGCCGTCATGCCGTCGGTCGAGGTCACCGCGCGCAGGGCCAGCACCTTCTCATAGGTGCGGGCGTCGCCCATGACGCCGACCGTCTTGACCGGCAGCAGGACGGCGAAAGCCTGCCAGATGCTGTCGTACAGGCCGGCCTTGCGGATTTCGTCGAGGTAGATGGCGTCTGCCTGTTGCAGCGTCTCGACCGCCTCGGGCGTGATCTCGCCGGGGATGCGGATGGCGAGGCCCGGTCCCGGGAAGGGATGACGACCCACGAAGGCGTCGGTCAGGCCCAGTTCGCGACCCAGGGCGCGGACCTCGTCCTTGAACAGCTCGCGCAGGGGCTCGACCAGCTTCAGCTTCATGAAGTCCGGCAGGCCGCCGACGTTGTGGTGGCTCTTGATGACGTGGGCCTTGCCGCTCGAGGACGAAACGCTCTCGATCACGTCGGGATAGAGGGTGCCCTGGGCGAGGAATTCGGCGCCCTCGATCTTCCCGGCCTCGCGGTCGAAGATCTCGATGAAGACCCGGCCGATGGTCTTGCGCTTGGTCTCGGGGTCCGACTGACCGGCCAGTGCGCCCAGGAATTCCTTAGACGCATCAACGTGGATCAGCGGGATGTTGTAGTGCTCGCGGAAGAGGGTCGTGACCTGGGCCGCCTCGTCCTTGCGCAGCAGGCCGGTGTCCACGAAGACGCAGGTCAGCTGGTCGCCGATCGCCTCGTGGATCAGTACCGCAGCCACCGAGGAGTCGACGCCGCCTGAGAGGCCGCAGACGACTTTCGCCGAACCGACCTGTTCGCGGATCTTCGCGATCTGTTCGTCGCGATAGGCGGCCATTGTCCAGTCGCCCTTCAGCCCGGCGATGCCGTGGGTGAAGTTCTTCAGCATCGTCGCGCCGCGCGGGGTGTGCATCACCTCCGGGTGGAACTGGACGCCATAGAAGCGGCGTGTCTCGTCGGCGATCACGGCATAGGGCGAACCGGCCGAGGTGGCGACGACATCGAAACCGGTCGGGATGGCGACGATCTTGTCGCCATGGCTCATCCAGACCGTCTCGTCCTCGCCGACGGGGGCGAGGTCGGCGAGCAGGGGCGAGGCCCTCTCGACGGTGATTTCCGCCCGGCCGAACTCGCGGGTGTGCCCGCCCTCGACCTTGCCGCCCAGCTGTTCGCACATGGTCATCTCGCCGTAGCAGATGCCCAGCACGGGCACGCCGGCCTCGAAGACAGCCTGCGGGGCCCGCGGGCTGCCTTCCTCGTGCACGCTCTCGGGCCCGCCTGACAGGATGATGGCCTGTGGCCTCATGGCGGCCAGTGCGGCCTCGGCCTTGGCGTAGGGATGGATCTCGCAATAGACCCGCGCCTCGCGCAGGCGCCGGGCGATCAACTGGGTGACCTGGCTGCCGAAGTCGACGATCAGGACCTTCTGGTGATCAGCGGGGGCGGTCATGCGGGCTCCGTGAGAACAGGCGTGAAATGGTCATGCAGCAGGTCGAGGGCCTCGGCCAGCCGGAGATCGATCTCGGCCAGGGCGTCGGTCCAGTGGGACAGTTCGGACAGGTCCGTGCGGCCGTCAGAGACGCCTCGCAGTCCGATTACCGGCACGCCGAAGCGGGCCGCGGCGCGGACGACGGCAAAGGTCTCCATATCGACCATGTCGGCGTCGACGGCGTCATAGGCGGTGCCGGAAACGACGCTCCCGCCGGTGGCCAGGCGGGCGGTCGGCAGGGCCGTGGGGCCATGTGAAAGGGGCAGGACGGCCGCGATCCGCGGATAGGGCGTCTCCCCCTTCGGAAAGCCCAATACGCTTGCGTCCATGTCGCGATAGCTCACCTCGCTCACCCGATAGACGCGGGCGTGGTCGAGGGTGCGCGAGCCCGCGGAACCGAGCGAGACGATCAGGTCGGGCAAGGCGTTTTCGGCCTGGAGGGTGGCGAGCGCCGCGGCGACGCCCGCTGCCGCCTCGACCGGGCCGACACCGGTGATCAGCGGCCGGATACGGCTGCGCAGCGCCGGGCCGTATTCAGGCTCGGCGGCGATAACGCAGAGGGCGGTCTTCGGACCGAAGCTTGAAAGGGCCCAGTCCCGGTTCACGCCCGCCGCTCGTAGAGGGCCACGAAGAAGCCGTCCGTGTCGGTCGAAGCGGGCGACAGACGCAGGCGACCACCGGTCGCGGCCGCGGCCAGGCGCGTGCGGGCCGCGTCGGTGAGCGTCGGGGTCGCCAGAACCTCGGCGACCGGCAGGGGCCGGAAGCCCTTGTGGGCCGCCTCAAAGGCCTCGGCGACGGCCTCGTTCTCGCGGGACAGAATCGAACAGGTGACATAGACCAGCCGCCCGCCCGGCTTCACCAGCGCCGCGGCCTGGCCGAGGATGCGCAGTTGCAGGGCGTGCAGCCGCTCGATCTCGTCGGCCTTCACACGCCAGGCGTCCTCGGGACGTCGGCGCCATGCCCCCGAGCCGCTGCAGGGGGCGTCGACGAAGACCAGATCGGCCTTGCCGTTGAATTCCTCAACCCCGCCGCCGTTCTGGCCGATCAGCCGCAGGTCGGCGGCGACGCCGGCGCGCGACAGGCGCGGCTTGATGTTATCCAGCCGCTTCTGAACCACATCGCAGGCGACCAGCCGCATCGGGGCGGCCGCCGGTCTGGCCTTTGCCGCCGCCAGTTCATCGGCCCCCGTCGGCGACCAGCCGGCGGGGCTGGGCGCGGCCACACGGGACGGATCCGCGGCGGGCAGGCCCTGCACCGCCAGCGCCAGCGTCTTGCCGCCGCCGCCGGCGCAATAGTCGACGACGATGCTGTCGGGGGTGAACGACAGACCGGCCCCCGCCACCCAGGCGGTCAGCTGGCTGCCCTCGTCCTGGATCTCGAT
>CAZFQC010000036.1:0-13000 GCA_964520795.1 uncultured Brevundimonas sp. | reverse complement strand
GCGCGGCCCTGGGCGATGCTGTCCAGAACGGAGGCGGCGGCGGCGAGACGGGCGGCTGGGGTCAATGCGGGCTTTCAGACGAAAAGGGCGGCCAGCACCATCAGCAGTCCGGCGAAGGCGACGAGCCAGGCCAGGGTGCGGACAAACGGCGTACCGAGGGCGTAGAGCGGCAGATAGATCAGCCGCCCGAAAAGATAGAGATGCGTCCCCCAAAGGGTCAGGGGGCCGCCGTCCTTGCCTGCGACATGCGCCATAATCACGGCGGCGGCGAAGATGGGCAGGGTTTCGAACAGATTGGCCTGGGCGCGGATCAGCCGGCCGGCCAGCTTTCCGGGGGCCGGCGTCTCGCCGTCCCGGGCCCCGGCGTTCCATCTGATCCCCAGTTCGGCGGTCCGGGCGCTGGCGGCCCAGCCGATCTGGACGATGGCCAGGATCAGCACAAAGGCCAGTACGATGAATTCAGGCGTCATATCCATGGCGTGAGCCTCCCCGCTCATCCCTGTCGATAGTTGGGCGCCTCGCGCGTGATCATCACGTCATGGACGTGGCTCTCACGCAGGCCGGCACCGGTGATGCGCACGAAGCGCGCGCGTTCCTGAAGATCGGTGATGGTCGCGGCACCGACATAGCCCATGGCGGCGCGCAGGCCGCCGACCATCTGGTGCAGCACCGGGGCGATCGGCCCCTTGTACGGCGTCTGGCCCTCGATGCCCTCGGGCACCAGCTTCTGGGTGTCCTCGACTTCCTTCTGGAAATAGCGGTCGGCCGAACCGGCACCCATGGCCCCGACCGAACCCATGCCGCGGTACGACTTGTAGGACCGGCCCTGGTACAGGAAGACCTCGCCGGGGCTTTCGTCCGTGCCGGCGAACATCGATCCCATCATGGCGCAGGAGGCCCCGGCCGCGATGGCCTTGGCCAGATCGCCCGAGTATTTGATGCCGCCGTCGGCAATCACCGGCGCGCCCGACGCCTTCGCCGCGCGGGCAGCTTCCATGATGGCGGTCAGCTGGGGCACGCCCACGCCCGCGACGATGCGGGTGGTGCAGATGCTGCCCGGGCCGATGCCGACCTTCACGGCATCCGCGCCCGCGTCGATCAGGGCCCGCGCCGCGTCATGGGTCGCGACATTGCCGGCGATGATCTGGATGCGGTTGGACTCGCGCTTGATGCGCTCGACCACGCGAGAGACCTGGATCGAATGGCCGTGGGCGGTGTCGATGACCACCACATCCACCCCGGCGTCCGCCAGGGCCATGGCCCGCTCATAGCCGGCGTCGCCGACGGTCGAGGCGGCGCCGACCAGCAGCCGGCCCTGGTCGTCCTTGGCGGCGTGGGGATGGGCCTGGGCCTTCTCGATGTCCTTCATCGTGATCAGGCCTGTGGCGCGATAGGCCTCGTCCACGACAATGACGCGTTCGATCTTGCGGTCGCGCAGCAGGGCCCGGGCCTCATCGCGGCCGGCGCCTTCGCGCACGGTGACCAGATCGCCCGTGGTCATCAGTTCGATGGCCTTGCGATTCGGGTCGGTATCGAACCGCATGTCGCGGTTGGTCAGGATGCCGACCAGCTTCCCGGTCTTCGGATCGACGACCGGGAAGCCCGAGATCTTCCGCTTGGCCACGATGGCGCGGATTTCGCCCAGCGTCGTCTGGGGCGTGATGGTCACCGGATTGATGACCATGCCGCTTTCATAGCGTTTGACCTCGCGGACCATGTCCGCCTGCTCCTCGACCGTCATGTTGCGGTGGAGGATGCCCAGACCGCCGGCCTGGGCCATGGCGATGGCCAGCCGGCTTTCGGTGACCGTGTCCATGGCGGACGAGGTCAGCGGGATGTTCAGCCTGATGTCGCGGGTGAGCTTCGTCGAGACGTCCGCGTCTGCGGGCATGATCTCTGACGGGCCAGGTTCCAGCAAAACATCGTCGAAGGTGAGCCCTTCGCGTATCTCCATGAGGAGTCTCCGTTTTGCGGGCCGCGTATAGCGGTGAGCGGCAGGGAACCGCAAGGGCCGGCCGCCCTTATCGTGACGATAAGAACAATTGGCTTGCCGGATGCGGCACCTGACCCACATCAGGGTGACCCATGGTCCGTATGCTCATCAGCACAGCCCGTCGCCTCGCGCTCAAGATCGCGAGCTATGGCGTGATGCATCTGGTGGTCGCCATCCTGGTGGCCTTCGCCATCACGCGTGACTGGCGGGTGGCCCTGGCGGTCGGCGTCGTCGAGCCCTTCTTCCAGACCATCGCCTACTCCATCCATGACCGCGTCTGGCACCGGATCGAAAGGCGTCGGATGCTGTCTGGGCTGGAAGAGGCGTCGGAAGCGGTCACCGCCCGCCTGCAGATCATGGCCCCCGAAGAGCAGACCCGCGCCCATGGGGGCCAGGGTCACAGCCACGCCCTGCCCCGCTCGCTGAAGCAGATCGCCCTCAAGTCGGTCACCTACGGCGCCATGCATTTCGTGGTGGCGGTCACCGTCGCCTTCGCCCTGACCCGCGACTGGCGGGTGTCCCTCGCGATCGGCATCATCGAGCCGCTGGTGCAGACGGTCTTCTTCACCCTGCACGATCGCATCTGGAGCCGGATCGAAGCCCGCAAGGCGGCACAAGCAGCGGCGATGTCGGCGGTCTAGCGCCGGTTCATCGCCACGAGAAACACCTCGGCGCTGTCCTTCCGGCTCGACTCCGGCTTGACGTATTTAACGGTCTCGAACTCGGCGCGGAGCCGGGCCAGCACCCCGCCGGCGTCGCCGCCCTGGAAATTCTTCGACACGAAATGCCCGCCCGGCTTCAGCGTGCGGATGGCGAAATCGGCCGCGATCTCGATCAGGGCGATGATCTTCAGGTGATCCGTCTGGCGGTGGCCGACCGTGTTGTGGGCCATGTCGGACAGGACCAGATCGGGCGCGCCGCCCAGCAGGTCCATCATCTGCTGGTCGACCCCCGGATGGGTGAAGTCGGCCTGGATCATGATGGCCCCGGGCACCGGCTCGACCGGCAACAGGTCGACGCCGACCACCGAGATCGCCCCCCGCTTGACCGCCACCTGGGCCCAGCCGCCCGGGGCGGCGCCCAGGTCGATGACCCGACATCCCTGCCGGATCAGGTGGAACCGGTCGTCGATCTCCAGCAGTTTGAAGGCCGCGCGGCTGCGCCAGCCCTCGGCCCGGGCGCGCTCGGACCATTTGTCGGACAGCTGCCGCTTGATCCACTGCTGGCTGGACATGGACTTGGTGTCCGCCGTCTTCATCTTGGTGCCCATGCCGCGGCCGGCGGCGGTGCCGCCCGAAGGCGGGCGCACCATCCGTCTGCGCGCGGCAGGCTTTTCTTCGTCAGTCATCGCATCCACATAGCCGTCAGCGGGTTTGCGGGCTATGGACCCGCGACAATTCACAAGGAGCGCGCCGATGGCCGACCAGACCCTGACCTTTACCCTCGACACCGGCGACGTCGTCATCAAGCTTCGCCCCGACCTGGCCCCCGGCCACGTCGCCCGTATCACCGAGCTGGCGAACGAGGGCTTCTATGACGGTGTGGTCTTCCACCGCGTCATCGCCGGCTTCATGGCCCAGGGCGGCGACCCGACCGGCACCGGCACCTCGGGCTCGAAAAAGCCCAACCTGAAGGCCGAGTTCTCCAAAGAGCGCCACGCCCGCGGCGTCTGCTCCATGGCCCGTACGTCGGACCCCAACAGTGCCAACAGCCAGTTCTTCATCTGCCTGGACGACGCCTCCTTCCTCGACGGCCAGTACACCGTCTGGGGCGAGGTGATCGAAGGCATGGAACACGTCGACGCCCTGCCCAAGGGCGAGCCGCCGCGTTCGCCGGGCAAGATCGTCAAGGCGACGGTGAACTAAACAAAAGGGCCGCTCGAAAGAGCGGCCCTTTTTTCTATTCGATCTCGACGACCTCGACCCGCGCGCCGTTCAGCACCAGGGCGATCTCGCCCCGCTTCAGCTTCAGCGCGTCCTCGCCGAACAGCTGACGTCGCCAGCCCTTCAGGGCGTCGATGTCGGCCTGGTCGTCCAGGGCGATCTTCTCGAGGTCAGCGACATTGGCGATCAGCTTGGTCGCCACGCCCGCGTTGTCGCTCTTGGCCTTGAGCAGCACCTTCAGCAGTTCGACCACCGAGGGCGGCGCCGGCTGGTTGTGGGCCGGGCGGTCCAGCTTGGGCGCATGGGCCTCCGGATCGGCCAGCACCCGCTTCAGCTCGGCCGACAGCTCCAGCCCGAGACGTGAGGCGCCGAACCCCTTGGGCACCGAGCGCAGGCGGTTGAAGGCGTCCGGGTCGGTCGGGGCCTGGGCTGCGATCTCGTCGATGGCCTCGTCCTTGAGGATTCGCCCGCGCGGCTGGTCGCGATCCTGCGCGGTCCGCTCCCGCCAGACGGCGGTGGCGACGAAAGCGGCGAGATATTTGGCCGACCATTTCTTGGGCTTCAGCCGCTTCCAGGCCTTTTCCGGATCGGTGTCATAGAGGGCCGGATCGGTCAGATCCTCCATCTCGGCCATGACCCAGTCGAGGCGGCCTTCCTTCTGCAGCCGATCGCGCAGCTTGGGATACAGGGCCGCGAGGTGGGTCACATCACCGAGGGCGTAGACCAGCTGGGCCTCCGACAGCGGGCGCCGGGCCCAGTCGGTGAAGCGGCTACCCTTGTCGACTTCCTGACGCAGCATCTGACGTACCAGCGCCTCATACGAGACCTGGTCGCCGAAGCCGGCGGCCATGGCCGCGACCTGGGTGTCGAACATCGGCCTGGGCATGGCACCCAGCTTGACGAAGATTTCCGTGTCCTGCCGCGCCGCGTGAAAGACCTTGATGATCTTCGGGTCGCGCAACAGGTCGAGGAAGGGCTCGAGGTCCAGCCCCTCGGCCATCGGGTCGATGATCGCGGCGTCCGTGGCCGACGCCGCCTGGATCAGGCACAGGCGCGGCCAATAGGTCGTCTCCCGCATGAACTCGGTGTCGACGGTGATGAAGGGCTGGTCGGCCAGACGTTCGCAGAATGCGCGAAGCGCCTCGGTGGTGGTGATCGGCGTCATTCGGATGCTATAGCCCCGCGCGATGCGGTTGTGGCAAGAGCCGCCGCAGAAATCCGCCCACTGATTCAGGCCCGTGACCCATGAGCGACACCCCCGATCCGCTGCGCAATGGCCTGACCTACGCCGATGCGGGGGTGGATATCGACGCCGGCGAGATGCTGGTGGACGCGATCAAGCCGTTGGCGAAATCGACCCGCCGTCCCGGCGCCGAGGCCTCGCTGGGGGGATTCGGTGCCCTGTTCGACCTCAAGGCGGCCGGATTCGAGGACCCACTGATCGTCGCCACCACCGACGGCGTCGGCACCAAGCTGAAGATCGCCATCGAGACCGGGCGGCATGACGGGGTCGGAATCGACCTTGTCGCCATGTGCGTCAACGACTTGCTGGCCCAGGGGGCCGAGCCGCTGCTGTTCCTCGACTATTACGCCACCGGCAAGCTCGAGATCGACGCTGCCAAACGCGTCGTGGCCGGAATCGCCGAAGGCTGCCGTCAGGCCGGCTGCGCCCTCGTCGGCGGCGAGACGGCGGAAATGCCCGGCATGTACGCGGGCGGCGACTATGATCTGGCGGGCTTTTCCCTCGGTGCCGTCGAGCGGGGCCACGCCCTGCCGTACCTCGACCGTCAGGCCGCCGGCGACATCATCATCGGCCTGGCCTCGTCCGGCCCGCACTCGAACGGCTACTCCCTGATCCGCAAGGTGGTCGAGAAGTCCGGCCTGGCCTGGGGCGATGACGCTCCCTTCGCCCGCGACCGCACCCTGGCCCAGGCCCTGATGGAGCCGACCCGCATCTATGTGAAGCCGGTGCTTCCGCTGATGAAGGCCGGTCTGGTCAAGGGTGCGGCACACATCACCGGCGGCGGCCTGATCGAGAACCCGCCGCGCTGCATCGCCGAGGGCCTGCAGGCGTCGTTCGACTGGAATGCCTGGCCGATGCCGCATGTCTTCCAGTGGCTCGGCGAGACCGGCGGGATTTCGGATCATGAACTGCGCCGCACCTTCAACTGCGGCGTCGGTTTCATCCTGATCGTCTCGCCCGAGAACGCCGAGCCGGTGCTGGCCGGCCTGCTGAACGCCGGCGAGGTCGCCTTCGTCTGCGGACAGCTGGACGCCGCCTAGAGGCCCGCGTCGAGGCTGCTGTACGTCACCCGCACGACGGCCGCCGCACCGGGATTCTGGCGCAACGACACGGTCACTCCGCCCCGGGTCCAGATCGGGCGGTCTGAAGGCTGGCCCGCCTCGGGCGCAAAACCCTGCTGGCGCATGACCGGCTGTACAGCCGACTTCGCCGCGTCGAGGTTGTCGCGTCGCGCCTGGATGACGCACACCCGGTTGAGATTGCCGTCGGCGAGGCTGCCTTCGGTGGTCAGGCGCAGCAGATAGGCCTGGTCCTCGCTCTGGAAGGTTCGCGTGTCCGCCTCCGGCGCGGGCGTCTCGATGAAGCCGAGGAATTCCAGCGCGACGGTGTCGCTGCTCTCGCCCGTGACATAGGGCAGGCAGACGTCCGTGAGGATGTCGCGCGTCATGTCGCCGGGCGGCGAAGGCGAGGCGACCAGCGCGGCGGCGAGGACGAAAGCAAGCATGGATCAACTCCGGAGCGTCGGCCGCACTGTTTCCGAGGCCATCAGGAAGCGCAAGCACTCACCCTCGCCGGCGCCGTTGACCCGGCCCGGCCCGACCGGCAAGGTCCGCGCCTTCCGTATTCCGTGAGGTCGCCGATGCGCGCGCTGTCTATCGCCCTGGCCGGAGCGATCCTGGCTTCGGTCCCCGCCGCGGCCCAGACAGTCGGGGAGCAGGCGCTGCTGCACCAACTGTCGGGCGAGGTTCGGCCCGAACGCATGCGAGCCGACATCGAGGCGCTGGTCGGCTTCGGGACCCGTCACACCCTGTCGGAGACCGCCTCGGACAGTCGCGGCATCGGGGCGGCCCGGCGCTGGGCCCAGGGCCAGTTCGAACAGATCAGCCGCGACTGCGGGGGCTGCCTGACGATCGTCACGCCCTCCGACACCGTCACGGCCCCGCCGCGCGTGCCGACGCCGACCGAGGTGGTGAACATCGTCGCCATCCAGCGCGGCACAGGTGATCCCAACCGGGTCATCATCATCTCGGGCCACATCGATTCCCGGGTCACGGACGTGATGAATTTCACCGCCGACGCCCCGGGCGCCAATGACGACGCCTCGGGCGTGGCCGCGGTGCTCGAGGCGGCGCGGGTGCTGTCGAAACACCGGTTCGACGCCACCCTGGTGTTCGCTGCCCTGTCCGGCGAGGAACAGGGGCTGCTGGGCGGCAAGATCCTGGCGGACTATGCCCAGGCCCAGGGCTGGCGCGTCGAGGCCAATCTGAACAATGACATCGTCGGCAACTCCGAAGGCCAGTCCGGCGTGCGCGACACCACCCGCGTCCGCGTCTTCTCGGAGGGGACCAAGACGGTCGAGACCGAGGCCCAGGAAGAGCGGCGGCGCTATAACGGCGGGGAGGTCGATTCCTCGTCCCGAAACCTGGCCCGGTTCGTGGACGGTCTGGCGGACCGCTACCTGGCCAATTTCGACGTCGAGATGATCTACCGCACGGACCGCTACGGCCGCGGCGGCGACCAGGTGGAAATGCTGCGCCACGGCTTCCCCGCCGTCCGCATCTCGGAAGGTGCCGAGAACTACGACCGCCAGCACCAGGACCTGCGCACCGAGAACGGCGTGGAATACGGCGACACCATCGAGGGCGTCGACTTCGACTATCTGGGTCAGGTCGCGCGCCTGAACATCGTCGCCATGGCGGCCCTGGGCAACGCCCCCGCCACCCCGCTGGGCGTGACCATCGAGGGCGCGGTCAAGCCGGACACAACGGTCAAATGGCAGGCCGTGCCCGGTGCCGCCGGCTATCGCGTCTGGTGGCGCTCGACCACCGCCCCCCAATGGACCCACAGCCGCTGGGCGGGATCAGCGAACGAACTGGTGCTGCCCGGCATTGTCATCGACGACTATTTCTTCGGCGTCTCGTCCGTGTCGGACGACGGCTATGAGAGCCCGGTGGTCTTCCCGGGCCCAGCCGGTTCCTTCGTATCTGTCGGTGATCCGGCCCGACGCCCGGTGCAATGACGGCCCGCAGACGGGTCGCCGTCCTCATCTCGGGTGCCGGCTCGAACATGGCTGCCCTGGTCGACGCCGCCGAAAAGGCCGACGCGCCGTATGAGGTGGTTCTGGTCCTGTCGAACCGGCCCGAGGCCGGTGGCTTGGGCATTGCCGAGGCCAAGGGCGTTCCGACCGCCGTGGTCGACCATTCCGCCTTCGGCAAGGACCGGGCGGCGCATGAACAGGCGATCCAGTCGGTGCTCGAGGCCCACGGCACCGAGGTCGTCGTCCTGGCCGGCTATATGCGGCTGCTGACGCCCTTCCTCGTCGGGCGCTGGGCCGGCCGGATGTTGAACATCCATCCCAGCCTGCTGCCGAAATATCCGGGTCTGGACACCCATGCGCGCGCCATCGCGGCGGGCGACCTCGAGGCCGGCTGTACGGTGCATCTGGTCGCCGAGGGCGTTGACGACGGACCGGTGCTGGGACAGGCCGCCGTGCCGGTCCGGCCGGACGACACCCCAGCCTCCCTGGCGCAACGGGTGCTGGCCGCGGAGCACCGACTTTTCCCCCGGGCCCTCGCCGACTTCTGCCGGCCGCCAGATTAGAAGTTCGTAATCTCACACCTTTTCCGGCGACAGCCGCGAAACCGTGAGGCAGCGTGCCGCCGAAATTCAACGGGGGCTCTCATGCTCAGACTCAATCTCATGGCCTGCGCCGCCGGCGCGGCACTTCTGCTCGCGGCCGGGGCGGTCCAGGCCCAGACGGCGCCGCCGATCGTGGAGATCCCCGCGTCCGACCAGGCCGAGATCGGTGCGTTCGGCTTCGACACCGAGGGCATGGACACCTCCATCCGTCCCGGGGACGACTTCAACCGCTACGCCAGCGGGACCTATCTGGCGAACACCCCGATCCCGGCGGACAAGACCTCCTTCGGCGTGTTCGACATGCTGTACGACCGCTCGCAGGACAATCTGAAGACCCTGATCGAGGAGAGCGCGGCCAATCCCACGTCCAGCCCGGAGGCGGCCCGCATCGGCGCCTTCTACGGCAGCTTCATGGACGAGGCGACGGTCGAGCGCCTCGGTGCCAGTCCGCTTCAGGCCGATCTCGCCGAGGTCCGCGCCGCCGACACGCGCGAGGAAATCGCCGCCCTGATGGGCCGTACCCAGGGCGGCTTCGGCTCCTCCCTGTTCGGCATCGGCACCTTCGAGGACCTGAAGGCACCCGACCGTACCGCCGCCTATGTCGGCCAGGGCGGCCTCGGCCTGCCGGACCGCGACTACTATCTCGAGGCCAGTTTCGCCGAGCAGAAGGCTGCCTACCAGGCCTATGTCGTGACCGCCCTGACCCTGGCGGGCTGGCCGGAGCCCGAGGCGGCGGCCGCCAACATCCTGGCGTTCGAGACCCGTATCGCCGAACAGCACTGGACCCAGGTCCAGAACCGTCAGATCGACAAGATCTACAACCCCATGACCGTGGCCGAATTGGCCGCCGCCGCGCCGGGCTTCGACTGGGCGGCCTGGGCCGAGGGGGCAGGCGTGGCCCATGTGCCGACCCTGATCGCCACCAACAACACCGCCTTCCCCGGCATGGCCCGGGTGTTCGCCGAGACCCCGATCGAGACCCTGCAATCCTGGCAGGCCTTCCACGTCATCGACCAGGCGGCCCCCTATCTGTCGAGCGCCTTCGTCGAGGCCAATTTCAACTTCTACGGCCGGGTTCTGAACGGCCAGCCCGACAACCGGCCGCGCTGGAAGCGGGGCGTTCAATTGGTCGACAATTCGCTCGGCGAGTCCCTGGGCCAGGAATATGTCGCCCGCCATTTCCCGGCCGAATCCAAGGCCCAGATGGAAGAGCTGGTCGCCAACCTGCGGCGCGCCATGACCGCCCGGATCGAAGGGCTGGAGTGGATGAGCCCCGAGACCCGACAGCAGGCGCTCTACAAGATGAGCCGTTTCGGCGTGAAGATCGGCTATCCCGACCAGTGGCGCAGCTATGACGGCCTGCGGCTGGAGCCCGGCGACCTGTACGGCAACGTCGAGCGGTCGGCGGCCTTTGAATGGGCCTGGAACGTCGGCAAGCTGACCCGCCCGGTCGATCCGCTGGAGTGGGGCATGACGCCCCAGACGGTGAACGCCTACTACAACCCGCCGCGCAACGAGATCGTCTTCCCGGCCGCCATCCTGCAGGCACCCTTCTTCGATCCCAATGCCGATCCGGCCATCAACTACGGTGGCATCGGCGCGGTCATCGGCCACGAGATCACCCACGGGTTCGACGACCAGGGCCGCAAGTCCGACGGCGACGGTGTGCTGCGTGACTGGTGGACGGCCGAGGACGCGGCCAAGTTCGAGGAACGCGCCCGCGTGCTGGGTGCCCAGTATTCGGCCCTCAGCCCGTTCGAGGGGACCAACGTCAACGGCGACCTGACCATGGGCGAGAACATCGCCGACCTGGGTGGCCTGCTGCTGGCGCTGGATGCCTATCACCTGTCGTTGAACGGAGCCGAGGCGCCGGTGATCAACGGCCTGACCGGCGATCAGCGGGTCTTCCTCGGCTGGGCCCAGGTCTGGCGCGAGAACTCGCGTGACGAGGCACTGCGCCAGCAGGTCACGGTCGATCCGCACTCGCCGGCCCAGTACCGGGCCGCGGTGCCGCCACGCAATATCGACGCCTGGTATGCGGCGTTCGGCGTCCAGCCGGGCGACGAACAATATATCGCGCCCGAGGCCCGCGCCCGCATCTGGTAGGCGCAGCCTCGCACGGACGACGACGGCCCCGGCGCGCGATCGCCGGGGCCGTTTTCGTTCAGCTTCGCGTCGCCCTGGCCTCAGCGGCGGCGACCAGTCCGGCAAGGACAGCGACGATCCCGAAGGCCGCCCATAGCGCCACGACATCGAAGCGCAGGAAACTGACCGCCCCGATCGCCCCGCCGGTGGCCAGACCGGCCCAGAGCAGCAGGAAGGGAACCCAGTCCCAGCGCGCACCGCCGTGCAGGGCTGTCGCGATCCGCTGTCCCATGCGGACAAGGGTGCCGGTCATATAGGTCAGGCCGACACCGACATCGCCCTGACGCTGGAAAACGGCGTTCTCGACCCCCATGGCCATGACCACGGCCACCATGCCCCACTCGCGCCAGCCGGCGGTGCAGAGGCCGGCGCCGATCAGCAGCAGAAGGGCCTCGACCGCGAGCACGGCGGACCGCCGCTCCTCGCCGAAGCGCCGGGCGACGGTCGCGCCTCCAACCACCCCGACCACGAACAGGGCGATCAGGCCGAAGGCGATCGCCGCCTGCTCCCATTCCCCCAGCGCCAGCCCGACGCCCAGCCGGGTGGAATTGCCGCTCATGAAGGAGACGAAGAAGCCGCCCAGGGTCATGAAGCCCACGGCGTCGACATAGCCGGCCAGGGCCGAAAGGGTCGCGGCCAGCATCACGCCCCTGCGGCTGTAGTCCTTCACGGCGATTCCCCCGATGAAGCCCCAGCCTGACACGAAAACGGCCGGATCGTCACCGATCCGGCCGTCGTCAGTCGGTTGGGCGTGAGCCTTTAGCCGACGATCTGGTCGTCGGTGAAGAACTGGGCGATCTCGATGCCGGCGTTCTCGAGGCTGTCCGAGCCGTGGACCGAGTTCTCGCCGATCGACAGGGCGAACAGCTTGCGGATGGTGCCGTCAGCGGCGTCCTTCGGGTTGGTGGCGCCCATGACTTCGCGATAGGCGGCGACGGCGTTCGGGCCTTCCAGCACCTGGACGACGACCGGCTCGGCGGTCATCTGACCGACCAGCTCGCCATAGAACGGGCGCTCGGCGTGGACTTCGTAGAATTTCTTCGCCTGCGCTTCGGTCAGTTGCACGCGGCGCTGGGCCACGATGCGCAGGCCGGCGCCCTCGATCACGGCGTTGATCGCCCCGGTCAGGTTGCGGCGCGTGGCGTCGGGCTTGATGATCGAGAAGGTGCGTTCGGTCATGGGAGTGACTTCTTGTTGGGAGATTGAAGGTCGCGGGCTTATAGACGCGCCCTCCGTCCTTTCCAAGGCGTCCCTGAAGCTCACGGCGCGGCCGTTCGCGGCCTGAGGGACGAACAGAGTTTAGCGCCCGCCTCATGCTTCAGATCACCGACCTGACCTTTAACGCCTGGGGCCGCAAATTCCTCGAGGACGCCTCCGTCTCCCTGCCGCCGGGTGCCAAGGTCGGTCTGGTGGGCCGCAACGGCATTGGCAAATCGACCCTGTTCAAGCTGATCCTCGGTGAACTGGCCGCCGGCGGCGACGAGATCAGCCTGCCGAAAACGGCCCGCATCGGCTCGGTCGACCAGGAACACCCGGCCACTTCTGTCAGCGTTCTGGAGACCATTCTCGAGGCCGATGAGGAACGCCACAGCCTGCTGGGCCGGCTCGAGACCGCCGAGCCCGAGGAGATGGGCGAGATCTGGACCCGGCTGATCGAGATCGACGCCGACGCCGCCCCGGCCCGCGCCGCCGAAATCCTCGTCGGCCTGGGCTTCGACCACGAAAACCAGCAGCGGCCGATGTCGGAATTCTCCGGCGGCTGGCGTATGCGCGTGGCCCTGGCGGCGGCCCTGTTCGCCGAGCCGGACATGCTGCTGCTCGACGAGCCGACCAACTACCTCGACCTCGAAGGCGCCCTGTGGCTCGAGGCGCGCCTCAAGAAATATCCGCACACGGCCCTGATCATCTCCCACGACCGCGAGATGCTGAACGAGGTCTGCACCCACATCCTGCACCTCGCGAACCGCAATCTGACCCTCTACACGGGCAACTACGACCAATTCGAAAAGGCCCGTGCCGAGAAGGCCCGACTGCAGCTGTCGGCCAAGGCCAAGCAGGACGCCGAGCGCGCCCACCTCCAGGCCTTCGTCGACCGCT
>CAZFQC010000035.1:0-16061 GCA_964520795.1 uncultured Brevundimonas sp. | reverse complement strand
CGCTTCCTCATATTTTCACCGCCTGATGAATATTGGCGGCGCTCGTCCGTCCCTACCGTGCACAACGTTTGGGGGCAAGGCGGGCTGTCGGTGAAAAGGCGTCGGAGGCGGCTTTCAGGCGGCGAGGCCGTCGATCAGGGCGGCCGCCGGAATGTGCCAGGCGCGGCTGAGTTTGCGGATCTGGTCCAGGTTTATCTCGCGACGGCCGTTCAACAGATCGGCAGCCCGCGCCTTGGAGCCGATGACCTCGATCAGGTCGGCGCGGGTGTAGCGGTTGGCCGCCATAACGGACTTGATCACCGATACAGGGTCCGCGCGGGCGATCGGATAGAGGCGCGTTTCATAGTCCTCGATCAACAGGGTGAGGGCGTCGAAATTGGCAGCTTCGGGCGTGTGCGCAGCGGGTTCGTTGTCGAAGTAGGGGCGAACAGCAACCAGCGCGGCCTCGTATTCGGCCTCGTCACGCAGGGTCCGCAGGGTGCTGAAATCCATCATCGCCTCCTAGAGCTTGGCCACGTCAATCCGGTCGTAATCGGCGTGGGTGCCGACAAACAGAATGAACACTCGCTTCGTCCTGAAGCCGATCAGGCCGACGACGCGATACTTGTTGCCGCCTACATCGAAGACAATCTTGCCGTCCGCGACATAGTCGGCGCTGTTGAATGTGGCCTTCACCTCGCTGAAGTTGTTCCAGTCGGCGTCGGACACGGTGGTGTGCCATTCCGTCAAAGCGACGCGGGCGGCGTCGGCGATCCTGCCCTTCGGCAACCCCGACCAGAATTTCACCAGTGTCGATTTGGCGATGATGCGCACTCGGGCAACATAGTCGGTTCCCAAAGTGGAAACAAGACTATCGCGTCCGGCCCACCGTCACCGGCCCTGCCGGCACCGCGCCGCGATGGCGGTAACGGGCGCCCTTGATCATCATCTTCGCAGCTTCCCAGTGGATGCCCCAGGTGACCTTCCACGTCAGCAGGGGGTGGGTCAGGAAGGCGCGGAACAACTGGCCGTCTGTAAGCGGACGTCGCTGGCCGGCGAAACTGGCGGTCAGGATCGGCGTCTCGCCCCGGCGCACCGCCACCACGACGGACACGGCCTCGCCGGGCGGCCGGACGGTGAAGTCATAGGTCAGGTCGCGGTCCATGAAGGGTGAGACGAACAGCTGCTTGTCCACCGTCTGGCGAACGGGTCCGGTCCTGTCCGCAGGAACCGCCACCAGATAGCTGTGACGTTCATGGAAGGTGTTGGTGACCTCATAGAGCAGGGCCGCCAGCGCGCCGTCCGGCGTATGGCAGAAGAAGACACTGATCGGATTGAAACCGTAGCCGAGGATGCGCGGCATGGTCAGCAGGCGGATCGGTCCGCCGGCGATATCGATACCCGCCTCCGCCAGATGGCCTTCGACCTGGGCCCGGAGGGGGCGGCCCGAGCGGTCGCCGTGGTCGTCGGTCCGCAGGCTGATCAACCCGAAACGACCGCGGCCCAACAGGCGCAGGCGCGCCTGCAGCCCGTCCAGCTCGTCGAGATCAGCCAGCACCATCCACAGGCGATAGCGCAGTCGGTGGTCGAACGTCCGCGAGCGCTGGTGCACGACCTCGCCGACGTAAAGGGCGGAGGAGGCGCTGGAGGCAGATGCGCTCACGCCGCTTCGGTCAGCCGCTCCGGGCCGCCGCCCGGCACTGCCACCTGAATCCGGCCGCTCTCGTTCTCCACGGTCCACGGCCGGCGAACGCCACCCAGTTGTTCGGCGACGGCGAGGCCGGCCTGGAGTCCGTCCTCGTGGAAGCCGGACCCGAACCAGGCCCCGGCGAACCAGACATTGCGGCGGCCCTGCAGCGACCAGAGCTCACCCTGGGCGGCGACGGCCGCGCGGTCGAACACAGGGTGCTCATAGTCCCACTCGCCAAGGACCAGCGAGGGATCGGGGGCCTTGGCCGGGTTCAGGCTGACGAACAGGGGCGGGCCGGGCAGGGACTGGAGCTCGTTCATCCAGTAGGTGACGCCGCCTTCGCCCGCGCGCTCCGAATACCCCAGATGCGTCCAGGCGGCCCAGGCCTTGCGCCGCTTCGGCATCAGCGAGACGTCGCGATGCAGGATCACCTTGTTGGGCCGGTAGGCGATGGCGCCCAGCAGCCGGCGATCCTCGGCCGACGGCGACTCCAGCAGTTTCAGCGCCTGATCGGAATGGGTCGCCAGCACGACGGCGTCGAACCGTTCGATCCGGCCATCCCCGAACCGCAGCGCGGCGCCGTCGAGCCCGCGCAGCACGCCGGTGATACCGGCATTGGTGACGACACGGCCGCGGAAGGCCTCGGTCAGCCGGGTGACGTAGGACCGGCTTCCGCCGTCCACCGTCCGCCAGGTCGGCCTCAGATCCAGCTTGAGCAGGTTGTGGTTCATATAGAACCGGACGAACGAGGCCGCGGGGTAGTCGGCCATCTGCCCCATGGTGCAGGACCAGATCGCGGCCGCCTGCGGCAGGAGGTGGGCCTCCTTGAACAGCGGGCCGTAACCGCCCCGGACCAGATAGGCCTCCAGGGTCTCGCCGGTCCGCTCCAGTTCCGCCAGATCGCGCGGTGCCTGTTTCTGGAACCGCAGCAGGTCGCGGATCATGCGCCAGAATTTGGGACTGGCGTAGTTTCGCTTCTGGGCGAACAGGGCACCGAGGCCCTGGCTGCAGTATTCGAACGCACCGTCGTCGATGGAGACGGCAAAGGACATCATGGCCGGTTTTGTCGGCACCTCCAGGTGCGCGAACAGGGCGGTCAGATTGGGATAGTTGGCCTCGTTATAGACGATGAAGCCGGTATCGACGGCGACCGGCTCGCTCGGCGAGGGCGCGTCCACCGTGCTGGAATGGCCGCCCAGCCGGTCATCGGCCTCGAACAGGGTGACCTCGTGCGTCTGTGACAGCAGCCAGGCGCATGAAAGCCCCGAAATGCCCGAACCGACCACGGCGATCCGCCGGCCGGTGGAAGGGACGGGCGTCTCGGCGACGAGATGAGGGGGCATGCCGGCTCCAACTGAGGTTGAGAAGATATACGGAGGAAGCCGTGCGACGGATGCCCTTCATCCGGATGTTACGCTGCGGCGTAGCTATGGCATAGTCAGGCCCACGGGAGCATCCATGTCACTCACAAACGTCGCCATTCGCCGGTTGCAGGATGCGCCCTTCCCCGACTTCATCGCCCGGCCCGCGATCGACAGCCTGGTCAGCGAGGCGCGCAGGCGGCTGGATCGCGAGGCGCCGCACGACGAGGGGGTCTTCGCCCGCGACATGGCCCAGCGCGCCATCGCCGAGCACACCGCGGCGGCCAACGCCCAGCATTATGAACTGCCGCCCGAATTCTTCGAGATCTGCCTTGGCAAGCGGCTGAAATATTCCTGCTGCCTTTATCCGACCGCCGACACGACCCTGGATGAGGCGGAGGAGGCGGCCCTTGCCGAAACCTGCGCCCACGCCGCCCTTGCGGACGGCCAACGCGTGCTGGAACTGGGCTGCGGCTGGGGCTCGCTGAGCCTCTGGATGGCGGAGCGCTATCCGAACTCGACCATTACGGCGGTGTCGAACAGTCATGGGCAACGCCGTCATATCGAAGCCCAGGCGGCGGCGCGGGGGCTGACCAATCTGACGGTCATCACCTGCGACATGAACTATTTCAATCCGGAGGACGGCGGCGGCGATTACGACCGGATCGTCTCGGTCGAGATGTTCGAGCACATGGCGAACTGGCGCGCCCTGCTGACCCGGGCGCATGGCTGGCTCGATCCGGACGGACGGATGTTCATCCACATCTTCACCCATCGCGACGCGCCCTACCGGTTCGACCATACCGACAGCGGCGACTTCATCGCCCAGCATTTCTTTACCGGCGGCGTCATGCCCAGCCGCGGACTGATGCGGCAGTTTCCGGACCTGTTCCGGGTCGAGCGGGAATGGACCTGGAACGGCGTCAACTATCAGCGCACCGCCGATCACTGGCTGGCCAATATGGACGCCAACGGCGACCGGGTGATGGAGCTGATGCGCGAGACCTACGGTGCCGACGCCCCCCTGTGGCGGCGACGCTGGCGGCGGTTCTATCTGGCCACGGCGGGACTTTTCGGAAATGACGGCGGCAACACCTGGGCGGTCAACCACTATCTGCTGAAGCCGGTGTAGGGGCGCAAGAACATGATCAAATACATCGTCGGCTATTTGGGCGCGGGTCTGACCTTCGCGGCCATAGACGCGGTCTGGCTGACCAATATGACCGACCGGCTTTACCGGCCGGTCCTGGGGCCGATCCTTGCCGAGAAGCCGGACATGCAGGCGGCGGTCGCCTTCTATCTGGTTTCCATCTTCGGGACCCTGTTCCTGGCCATCGCACCCGCCCTGCGCCAGGGGGCATGGCAAAGGGCGGCGATCAACGGTGCCGTGCTCGGTTTTGTGGCCTACGCCACCTACGACCTGACCAACCAGGCGACGCTGAAGGTCTGGTCCCTTCACCTCACGCTGATTGACCTTGCCTGGGGCACGACCCTGACGACCATATCGGCGCTGGGCGGCTACTTCAGTGCGCGGTGGGCCGAGCGCCGGTTCGGCTAAGGCTCTCGCGATTAACCTTTTTCTTCCCGCGAGGCGGGCGCGAGGTGGCCAGATCGCGACGATAGGGTAAAAGGTCCGACTGGACGTGGTTCAAGTCGGGGAACGGGTTTGCGCGCTGGCATCAACGCTTTGACGGCGATCTTCGTGGTCGGCGTCCTGGCCGGACTGGCGTTGACGCCGGACGGGCGGGCGTGGCTGCGCCATCCGACCGTCATGCTGGGTGACAAGGCCGCCGCCTCCGCGCCGCCCCCGCCGTCCGTATCGGTCCCCGCCGCAGTACCCGTGTCCGCGCCCGCGCCGACGCCCGCGGTGGTGCGCGTGACGCCGCTGAACGCCCGACTGGCGCAAGGTCCCCTGCGGATCGGGGTGTTCGGGGATTCCATGGCCGATGGCCTCTACGCCGGCCTGTACCGCGACCTGCAGGACCAGCCGAATGTCTCGGTGACCAAATTCTCGCAGGTTTCGACCGGGCTGAGCCGTTACGACTATGTGGACATCCAGGCCCGGACCCGGTCCCAGCTCGACGAGCATCCGGTCGATGTCGCCGTCATGCTGTTCGGCACCAATGACGCCCAGGGCATCGACACCGGCGGTGCCGTGCACATGTTCGGCACAGACGGCTGGAAGGCCGCCTATGGCAAGCGGATCGACGATCTGGTCGCCCTGCTGCGCAGCCGCGATGTCGCGGTCTACTGGGTCGGCCTGCCGCGAATGAAGCGCGACAGTTTCGATGACCGGATGATGCTGATCAACAGTGTGGTCGAGGCGCGGATGCGGGCGCTGGGCGTGCCCTATATCGAGACCGTGGGCCTGACCTCCAACGCCGACGGTGGCTATGAGGCCTATCTGCCCGCCGCCAACGGCCGTCGCACCCTGATGCGGGCGGGCGACGGCATCCATATGTCGATGGCCGGCTATCTGCGCATGAGCGCGCCGGTCGCGGCCCGTCTGAAGCGTGACGCCGGGCTGGATCGACCGCGGGCCGCGCCGGGTCTGGTCTCGGCCGCCGCGCCGCCCGTATCGCCCGCCGCCTGAGCATGAAGGCGCTCGCCGGGGCCCTCGTCGCGGCTTTTCTGGCGTCCACGGCGGCCGCGCAGGTTCCCTATGGGCCGATCGACACGCCCGTCCCCGGCGCTCCGGCCTGCGCCGGCGGACTGTGCCAGCCGGAGGCGCTGGACAGCGTGTTCGCGGCGCTCGCGCGGGCGGAAACCGGACGCGGGTCCGCGCCGGTGCACATCCTCCAGATCGGCGACAGCCACACGGCCGGCGACCGCATCACCGGCCGGCTGAGGGCGGCCCTGCAGGCGCGGTTCGGCGACGGCGGCCGCGGTGTCCTGCCGCCCGGCATCCCCTATGCCGGCTATGCGCCCCTGCAGGTCGAGGTGACGGCGAGCGGCTGGACCACCACCCTTGCGCCGCTGGTCGGCAACACCGGCTATGTCCGGGCCGGGGTGGGGCTGACGGGGGTGCAGGCGATCACGGTGCAGCCGGGAAGCACCCTGACCATCCGGAGGGACTCGGCGATGCCGACCGATTTCCATATCGAACTGTGCGGCGATGGTCCCGGGCGGCTGCAGGTCGCGGCGGACGAGGAGATCTGGACGGTGGCCTTCGACGACGGCGGATGCCGATCCCTGTCGCCCGTGCGGGCACACGGCCAGGTCGAGCTGCGGTCGCTGGACAGCACCCTGTCCATTAATTCGGTGCGCCTTACCCGTGCGTCCGCCGGCGTGGAGCTGTCCAATCTCGGCGTGGTCGGGGCCACGCTGAAGGATCTGGCCGCGCGCGATCAGCGGGTTGTCGCGCGGGAACTGGCGGCCTGGCGGCCGGCGCTGATCGTTCTGGCCTTCGGCACCAATGAGGGGTTCGACGACGCACTGGATGCGCGCGCCTATGAGGGGCTGTTGCGCGGCCAGATCACACGGCTGCGACGACTGGCACCGGGGGCCTCGCTGATGATCCTCGGCGCGCCCGACGCCCTGCGCAGCGGGGTGTCGAACGGCTGCAGCGCCGACGGCCGTCGCGGCCCGCCGCCGTCGCTGGCGGTGGTGCGGGACGTGCAACGTCGGGTCGCCGCAGACATGGGTGTGGCGTTCTGGGACTGGCACGGACGGATGGGCGGCGACTGTTCAGCGGATCGGCTGGCGACGAGGGGCGAGCCCTTCATGTTGCGCGACCGGGTGCATTTCAACTCGGTCGGCTCCGACTGGATCGGCGGCATGCTCAATGCCGACCTGATGGTCGCCTATGAGGCCTGGTCGACGCGTCGCGGGGGGACGCAATAGATGCTGTTTCCCACGCTCGCCTTCGGGATCTTCTTCCTGTTCGTCTATTTCACCGCCTGGTCGCTGGATCGCGAGAACGGGCGGCGCAAACTGTTCCTGCTGCTGGCCAGCTGGTTCTTCTACGCCCAGTGGGACTGGCGTTTCGTCGCCCTGCTGATCCTGTCGGCGGTGCTGAACTGGGGCGTCGGGGCGCTGATCGTGCGACAGCCTGGGGCGAGGAAGGCCTGGCTGGTCGGCCTCGGGGTCGCGGCCAACCTGCTGATCCTGGGCTTTTTCAAATACTACGGCTTCTTCATCGAACAGGCCGGCGACCTGCTGATGCGGTTCGGCTGGGAGCGGGACCTGCCGCTGCTGCAGATCGTGCTGCCGGTGGGGATCAGTTTCTTCACCTTCCAGGGCATTTCCTATGTCGTGGACGTCCATCGCGGAAAGACGCCGCCGGCGAAGAGCCTGCTCGACGTCATGCTGCTGATGAGCTTCTTCCCGCATCTGGTGGCCGGGCCGATCGTGCGGGCCTCGGATCTGCTGCCGCAGTTCGACCGGGCCCCGCGGCTGTCGCGGGCCATGGCCACCCATGGTCTGCTGTTGATCGTCTGGGGCCTGTTCAAGAAGACGGTGATCGCCTCGGAACTGTCAGTGAACCTGGTCGATCCGGTGTTCTTCGATCCGTCCGCCTACGGGGCCTTCGACATCGCCGCGGCGGTCTATGGCTATGCGGTCCAGATCTATTGCGACTTCTCGGCCTATTCGGACATGGCCATCGGGATCGCCGCCCTGCTCGGCTATTCCTTCCCGCGCAACTTCGACCAGCCCTACCGGGCGTCGTCGATGCAGAGTTTCTGGCGGCGCTGGCACATCAGCCTGTCAAGCTGGCTGCGCGACTATCTCTATGTGCCGCTGGGGGGCGGTCGGAAGGGGCTGGTCTCATCGTGCATCAATGTCTTCATCACCATGGTGCTGGGCGGCCTGTGGCACGGGGCGGCCTGGACCTTCCTGGCCTGGGGGGCCCTGCACGGCGGTGTGCAGGTGATCGAGCGCCTCGGCCGTGCAGTCCTCGGCGACCGCAAGGTCATACCGACCGTCGTCGGGGTGCTGGTCACCTTCCACATCGTCTGCCTCGGCTGGATCCTGTTCCGGGCCGAGAATTTCGATCTGGCCATGGCCATGCTTCAGGGTCTGGGCCGGGTCGGACCGGTCACCGCCTTGACGCCCCTGCTGCTGACCCTGATCGTCGGCGGCCTGGCCATGCACTGGCTTCCACCACGGGCCATCGAGGGGATGGCCGAGCGGCTCAAGGCGGCGCCCTCGGTGACCCTCGGTCTGCTGATCGGAGCGGCCTTCCTGCTCATCGAGGCGGTCCGTCCCGACGGCGTCGCCCCCTTCATCTATTTCCAGTTCTGAGGCGTTGAGACTCCGATGAACGACGACCGCGATCCTCACGAAATCCCGCTGGAGCCGTTTCCGGTTCATCCGCGGGAATCCCCCTTTCCGCCCCTGTACGAGAGCCTGCCGCCGGGGCCGGGCGATCCGTTCAGCGACTGGAACCAGACCGCCGACGCCCACGACCTGCCGACGCGCGAGAACCGGCTGGCGGCCCTGGGCCGGTTCGCCTTTCCGCCGGCTCCGCCGCTGGACGATGAGGGCGTCGCGGCGCGGGACCGCCGCTGGACCAGCCGGACGATCGTCGTGGTGACGGCCTTCATGCTGATCTTCAACGCTGTCTCGCCGCTGAACTGGTCGCGGCAGCAGGCACCGTCCTGGCTGCAGGGCACGGTCCAGCAGATGTCCGAAGTCTGGGTGGGCCAACTGGCTGTGTTCGGCGTGGACATGCCACGTCAGGGCGTGCGGGAGGCCTGGATGGCGGCGCGCGATGCGCGGTTCGTGGGGCAGGAGCCCGCGCCGACCGCGCCTTGACCGGCACCGCAACCGACCCCTAGCGTGCAGCGCCCGTTAGGGCCGCTTGTCGGGGGGAATGCATCATGCGTCATCATTTGCTCGGCCGGGCCCTGCCCGCCTTTGTCCTGCTCGCCGTTCTGGCCGGGCCCGCCCTGGCGCAGGAGGGCCGGACCTATCAGCAGCCGCCGGCGCCCATTGCGGACATTCTCGACACCCGACCGACCCCGACGCCCAGCCTGTCACCCGACCGGACGACCCTGGCCCTGTTCGATCGCGCCAACCTGCCGCCTGTCGCTGAACTGGCCGAGCCGATGCTTCGGCTGGCGGGCTACCGGATCAATCCGCGCAACAACGGCCAGGCCAACAGCCGCGTGACCTGGCTGACCGGCCTCAGCTTCCAGCCGGTGGCGGGCGGGCCGGCCCGGACCGTGACCCTGCCGGCCAACGCCCGCTTCGTCTCGCCCGGCTGGTCGCCGGACGGCCGTTCGGTGGCCCTGCTGATGGATGCGCCGACCGGACTGGAGCTGTGGACCGTGGACGTGGCCAGCGGCGTCGCGCGCAAGCTGACTGACGCACGGGTCAATGCCGCGGGCGGCGGCGCCTTCGACTGGCTGCCCGACAGCTCCGGCCTGCTTGTGCGGATGACGCCTGCGGGCCGCGGCCCGGCACCCGACGTCAGCCGACCGCCCGAGGGGCCGATCGTCGAGGAGAGCATGGGGCGTACGGCCCCCGCGCGGACCTATCAGGACCTGCTGTCGAATGCGGGCGACGAAGCCCTGTTCGAATACTATTTCACCTCGCAACTGACCCTGGTCCCGCTGGAAGGTCAGGCGCGGACCCTGGGCGCGCCGGCGGTCTTTCTGGGTTCGGGCGTGTCGCCGGACGGGCGCTATGTCCTGCAGACGCGGGTGAGGCGGCCCTACAGCTATGTCGTCCCGGCGGCCCTGTTCCCGGCCGATGTCCTGGTGACGGATCTTGAGGGCGTGGTCGTGCACCGCGTCGCCGACCTGCCACTGCGCGACAACATCCCGACCCCGTTCGACTCCGTGGCGCCGGGCCCGCGCTCGGCCCAGTGGCGGGCGGACGCCCCCTCGACCCTGGTCTGGGTCGAGGCCCAGGACGGCGGCGATCCCCGCACCCCGGCCGAGGTCCGCGACCGTGTCTATACCCTCGCCGCACCGTTCGATGTCGCACCGACACCGCTGATCGACCTCAAGGACCGTTACGGCGGCGTGATCTGGGGCGACTCCGACACGGCGCTGGTGATCAGCCGGCAGTTCAACAGCCGTCGCGAGACCCGCTATCTGGTCGATCCGTCCAACCCCGGCCAGGACCGCGTCCTGCTCGAGCGGAACTATCAGGACCGCTACAACGATCCGGGATTCCCGGTGACCGAGGCCAATGCCAACGGTTTCCCGGTCATGCGTTTCACCGCCGACGGCGCGCGCGTGCTGATGACCGGCGCCGGGGCGACAAGGGCCGGGGAGTATCCCTTCCTCTCGACCATGGATCTCGCCACCGGCGCGACGGAGCGGGTCTGGACCTCGGAAGACGGCACTTATGAGAGCGTGCTGGGCATCCTCGACGAGGACGGCCGGCGGCTGGTGACGCGGCGCGAGACCCGCAACGATCCGCCCAACCTCTTCGTCCGCGACCTGGACGCCCAGGCCACCGCTCTGACCACCTTCCCGGACCCCGCCCCGCAGTTGGCCGGGGTGACCAAACAGCTGATCAGCTACACCCGCGCCGACGGGGTCCAGCTCTCGGGCACCCTCTATCTGCCGGCCGGCTATGACAAGGACCGCGACGGGCCCCTGCCGCTGGTGATGTGGGCCTATCCGGCCGAGTTCACTGACGCCGCCGTGGCGGGACAGGTGGTCGACACGGCCAACCGCTTCACCCGACCGGGTGGCATCAGCCACCTGTTCCTGCTGACCCAGGGCTATGCCGTGCTGGACGATCCCTCGATGCCGATCGTTGGCGTCAACGGGGCCGAGCCCAACGACACCTATATCCAGCAGCTGACCGCCAGCGCCGAGGCCGCTGTGAATGCGGTGGTCGAGATGGGCGTGGCCGACCGCGACCGGATCGCCGTCGGGGGACATAGCTACGGCGCCTTCATGACCGCCAACCTGCTGGCCCACACCGACCTGTTCCGCACCGGCATCGCCCGCTCGGGCGCCTATAACCGCACCCTGACGCCCTTCGGCTTCCAGGCCGAGCAGCGCACCTACTGGGAGGCCGGCGCCACCTATACGGAGATGTCGCCCTTCACCTACGCCAACCGGGTCAATGAGCCGATCCTGCTGATCCACGGCGAGGCGGACGACAACTCCGGCACCTTCCCGGTCCAGTCCGAGCGCTTCTACGCCGCGCTCAAGGGCAACGGTGCCACGGTCCGCTACGTGGTCCTGCCACTCGAGGCCCACGGCTACCGGGCCCGCGAGTCGGTCGGCCACACCCTGTGGGAAATGACCCGCTGGCTGGACCGGTATGTGAAGAACGCGGGACCGCGGGCGGCACCGACCGACGCGCCGTAGAACGCAAGGCCGGTCGTCAGGCCTCGACGATCGGCCCCAGCCCGGCCGCCGTCCTTGCCACGGTGAAGGTCTTCAGCACGCCCGGTTCGTAGGGTTTGGCGAAGATCGTCGAGACCGTCCGCAGCTCGACCTTCGCCTGATCCGGAGTCAGGGTCAGCAGGATATAGCCCTTGGCCGACTGGTCGCAGAAGACGACCTCGTCATTGGCCTGCATCAGGGCGGCACCCAGGGGCAGGCGCGGGACGGCGTCGCCGGGCGAGGGGCTGGAGATCGCGCTGGTGCCGAACTCGACGGCCCGGCGTTCTCCTGCTGCGTCTTTCAGGTCGTCGACCCAGAAGGCGTGACTGTCACCGGCGAGCACGATGGGCTGGACGCCCGCCTCGGCGAAGGCGGCGAACAGCCGCTCGCGTCCGGCGGGATAGCCGTCCCAGCTGTCGAGGTTGAAGGGCACACCCAGTTTGAACAGCTCGATCGACTGCTGGACCTGGGCCCGGACGGCGGCGGGCAGGGTGGCCAGCAGACCGGCGACTTGCATCGGACTGGCCATGGTCGTGATGTCGGGCCCCAGGACGCGGGCCATCACCACCTGGTTGCCAATCACCTGCCATGGCTTGCCGGATCCGCGGGAGGCGCTGAGCCTCGATCTGATCCAGTCCCGCTGGCTGTCGCCCAGCAGATCGCGGGCCGGATCATGGCGTTTGGCCTCGAAGGCCGCGACGTCGGGACGCTCTCCGACGACGGGCATGTCAGCCCCGTAGGTCAGCTGTTCGCCGCGCGACAGAAGTCGGGTCTCGACCATCAGCAGGCTGGCGAGATCGCCAAAGTCGAAACTGCGATAGATGGATTCGGGGGTCAGGCCGCCGGCCGGCTCCCGGATCGGCATCCACTCAAAATAGGCCTTGAGCGCCGCCGCCTTGCGTGTGGCGTAGTCGCCCTCGGTCGCGGCGGTGTGGTTCTCGGCCCCCGCGGTCCAGGCGTCATTGGCGATCTCATGGTCGTCCCAGACGCAGATGAAGGGTGCACGGGCGTGAGCGGCCTGCAGGTCCGGGTCGGACTTGTACTGGGCGTGCCGGGTCCGGTAGTCGGCCAGGGAGACGATTTCGTGCGGCGGCTGGGGCACCCGGCCGAGGCGCGCGCCCGAGGCCATGCCGTAGTCGTCGGGCTCGGCACCGTATTCATAGATGTAGTCGCCGAGGTGAACGACGGCGTCGATCCGCTCCAGCTTGGACACGGCGTCCCAGGCGTTGAACAATCCGCCGGGATGGAGCTGGCAGGAGGCGACCGCGAGCACGACTTCGGCCGTCGGACCCTCCGGCAGGGTGCGGGTTCTGCCGTGAGGTGAACGGGTCTCGCCCGCCGTGAAGGCGTAGCGGTACTCGACGCCCGGCTGCAGCCCCGAGACGGCAACCTTGACCGTGAAGTCCCGTTCAGGACCTGCCTCGACCGTGCCCGAGGCGACCGAGGCCGCTGTGTCCCCGTCGCACCAGACTGACCAGTCGACACGCACCGCGCGAACCGACGGGTCCGCCGGGGTGACCCGGGTCCAGATCACCATGCCGTCCGTTCGAGGGTCGCCGGAAGCCACCCCGTGGACAAAGCTGACGGAAGGGACCGGGCGGGCCGCAGCAGGGGCGGCTGCCCCCGCCGCGCCGGCACCGAGAAGGCCGAGCAGGTCGCGGCGGTGCAGGGTCATACCGGGCGTCCTAGTAGCGCACGCTGAGGGTTGCGCCGTAGGTGCGCGGCTCGCCGGCGATAAAGGTCGGCAGGCCCAGCGAGTCCCCGGTGTTGCCGGCGTCCTTGATGTATTCCTCGTCCAGCAGATTGTCGCCGAACAGTTCGACCCCCCAGTTGCCGGCCGACGGCGCGTAGCGGATCCGCAGGTTCATCAGGCCGTAGCTTTCCTGGACCTCGTCAACCACGGTGTCCGGCACGAAGTTGGTGGTCTGCAGGCTGGCGCGGTCATTGTTGTCGTCGAAGAAGGTCTCGGACTGCCAGCTCCAGGTCGGCTGAACCTCGATCTCGCCGCCGAACAGGGGCGCCCGCCAGGTCGCGCCGATCGAGTAGCGGTTGTCGGGGGACAGGCGGAACTTGTTGCCGTCGAAGATGCCGGCCTCGAAGCGCGAGTGATTGTAGCCGTAGGTCGCGAACAGATCGAGGTTTTCGGAAGGGCTGAAGAAGGCCTGGCCCTCGAAGCCGTAGGAGGTGGCCTCCCCGGCGTTGGTGGTGATGAACTGGGTCCCGACCTGAACCGTGGTCTGGAAATTCTGGTAGTCGTAGAAATAGACCGCGCCGTCGAGGCGGAGCGCGCCGCCCATCAGGGCGGTCTTGGCACCGGCCTCATAGCTGTCGACCTCTTCAGCGTCGACGAAGGTGAAGGTCGGGGCGGCGAAGGGCTGCGACGGCGGGCGGGCGGCGAGCACGGCGGGGCGACGGCCGCGGGCGTAGTTGGCGTAGAGGCTGGTGTCGTCGGTGACCGCATAGCGGCCGGTGACGCGCCAGGTGACGCCGTCGTCCTCAAGATCCTGGCTGACCACCGAACCGTTTCCGGCGGTCGGCTGGAAGGTGAGGCCGAACAACGGGAAGGACGCGGTCACCGGCGCGTTGGCGGCACCCGGCTGGGCCAGCTGGAAGACGATGCCGTTGGCGAAGGCTCCGAGCGACGCGGCCTGGGCCAGGGCGGCCGGCGTGCCCTGGGCGATCAGGGCGTTGATCTGGCCCTGCAGTTGCTGGACGGCGAGCAGGCCGCCGAGGATGGACCGGCCGTTCAGGGCGGCGGTGGAGATCGAGGTGGTCTTGTCATCCTGGGTCCAGCGCACGCCGGCCGCGAACTCGAGCCGGTCTGTCGGGCGCCAGGTCAGGTCACCGAACAGGTCAACCGATTCCAGCTCGCTGAAGTTCGTGCCGGTTTCGACATGCGAGGCCTTCAGATTGTTGCGGATGCCCGGGATCAGCGGAGCCGGGATGCCGAAGCCGGCCAGGATCGGGTCCATCAGGGCAGGGTTGGAGAAGGCGAGCAGCGGCAGCGCGGTTGTGCCGGCCGCCAGCGGATTGCCGTCCAGCAGGCCGGCCAGCTGGGCCAGGGCCACGCGTTCGTTGAATTCGGTCGGCGTGCGCTGGAAGCCTTCCTCGTTGAAATAACCGGCACCGATGAAGCCGGAAATGGAGCCTCCGTTGTCCCAGTTCAGCCGGAACTCCTGACTGAACTGGTCGCCCTGCGCATCTTCCGCAGCGATCAGAAGGGGCAGGGAGATGCCGTCCGGGTCAAACGTCTCATAGGAGTCGAACTCGCGGTAGGCCGTGGTGGAGGTCAGGGTCAGGCTGTCCGAGAAGTCGAAGCGGCCGATGCCCGTCACGCCCTGAACCGTGCGGTCGAGGCCCAGGAATTTGCCGCCGTCGAACGTGCCGGACGGCGTCAGGGCCGCGCCGTCCCAGGGAGCGCGGTCGCCCAGGAGGACGCCCGTGTCCGGATTGGCCGGCGAATAGGCCATGGCCTTGAACGAGGTGCCGGGGGCGTCGTCGGTCTGATAGTTGACGATCACGTCGTAGCGGAAGGCGTCGGTCGGCTGGAAGGCCAGGCCGAGACGCCAGGCATAGGTCTGGAAGCCATTGTAGTCGGGTCCGCCGAGCAGATTTTCCAGATAGCCTTCGCGGGCCTTCATCCGGGTGGCGAAGCGCAGGGCGAACATGTCGTTGATCGGGGCGTTCACCATCGCCTCGACCATGCTGTAGTCGAGATTGCCGAAGGCGATGCGGCCGGCGGCGTCGAAGCCGTCAATGTCGGCCTTGTTCTGGATGACATTGATCGCGCCGATCAGGGCGCCGCGGCCGTACAGGGTCGATTGCGGGCCCTTGGCGATTTCAACCCGCTCGACATCGAACAGTTCGACATAGGAGCCGCGCGACTTCGAGATCGACACGCCGTCCTGATAGACCGACACGCGCGGTTCGCTGGTCGCCTCGCCCGAGTCCGAGGTGATGCCGCGCATCACGAAGCCGGGGTTGTTGGGCGACTGGTTCTGCACCAGCAGACCGGGCGTGAACGCCGAAAGCTCCTCGAAGTCCTGGACGCCCAGGTCTTCCAGGGTGTCGCCGCTGTAAGCCGTCAGGGCGAAGGGGACCTCGGTTGCGCTCTGCTCGCGCAGCTGGGCGGTGACGATGACCTCATCCAGCTGGCTGGGCTCGGCGGTCTGGGCCGACGCAGCCCCGGCCAGGGCCCAGACGATGCCCAGCGCGCTGGCACCGAGAAGGACGGAAGGTCGTTGAACGCGAGTAATCATGGCAGCCCCCTGCGATTAGCTGTTCCGGGGCGTAGCGCTCGTTCGTGCTGCATCGACGACAGGGCGACGACCGCCCGGTGAACCTGCTGCGTCACGGCTGTGATGATCCGTCCGTACGCCCCGTTGCATCGCGGCCGTCAGGAACGGACAGGGCGCTCCGGCAGCGGATCCTGCTCTGATGGATCCCGCAATCTTGGGAGGCTTGCCATGAACACCCTCGTTCGCGCCGCTGTGGCGCTTTCATTCGTCGCCCTGTCGGGCTGCGCCTCGCTGATCACCGGCGGCGACCTGATCCGCCCCGGCGAGCCCACGGGCGGGCTGGAAATCCGCAACGTCTCGCGCAGCAACGCCATCGACGTGGTGCTGGTGTCGACCTGCAGCGCCTCGACCTATGGCCTGAACCGCCTGCCGTCGGGTTACCGCATCCCGCCGGGCGGCAGCTACACCTTTACCGTCTCCGCCGGATGCTGGGATG
>CAZFQC010000034.1:0-16076 GCA_964520795.1 uncultured Brevundimonas sp. | reverse complement strand
CGTGGCGCCGTCGCCGATCCAGCTGATGGCGATCTTGTTATCACCCTTGTAGGCGCTGGCCATGGCCCAGCCGACGGCCTGGGGCACCTGGGTGCCGAGGTTCCCCGAGATGGTGAAGAAGCCATAGTCCTTCGCCGAATACATGATCGGCAGCTGGCGGCCTTTGATCGGATCCGAGGCGTTGGAATAGATCTGGTTCATCATGGTCGCGAGCGGATAGCCGCGCGCGATCAGAAGGCCCTGCTGCCGATAGGTCGGGAAGCCCATGTCCTCGCGCGACAGGATCATGCCCTGGGCGACCGCGATCGCCTCTTCACCCGTGCATTTCATATAGAAGCTGGTCTTGCCCTGGCGGTGGGCGCGATGCATCCGGTCGTCGAAGGCGCGGGTCAGGATCATCGCCTTGAGGCCACGCCGCAGGGTGTCGGCGTCCAGCCTGGGATCCCACGGGCCGACGGCCCTGCCGTCATCGTCCAGCACGCGGACCAGCCGGAAGGCGTGGTCACGCATCTCGAAGGGCGTGGTCGAGACCTCGGGGCGCTCGACGGCACCGGCGGGGTCCAGCAACAGATGGCCGAAATCCGTCGGGTCGCCGGGCCGGCCCGAGGGCTCCGGCACGCGCAGCGAAAGGGCCTGGGTATTGGGCTTCTTCATTCCGTCCCGTCCGGTTGATCCGACCGCGTTTCCTGAGGTGCGATTTAGCACGAGGCTTCAGGCAAGGCTCGCCTGAATTTGACCTTGCACTGTGCCGATCGGAGGTATTTTATTGCGTCATAACTAGTTCAGGAGAAACGCCTTGGCTGACGATCTGGATCCCGTCGACGCCCGCATTCTGGATATCCTGCAACAGGACGCCGGATTGTCGGTGGCCGAGGTCGCGGATCGGGTCGGTCTGTCGGCTTCGCCGTGCTGGCGTCGCATCAAGAGACTGGAGGATACGGGCTTCATCCGCAAGCGCGTGACCCTGCTCGACGCGACCAAGCTGGGCCTGGATTTCGAGGTCTATGCCATCGTCAAGCTGAGCCTCCCGTCGACCGAAAATCTCGACGCCTTCGAGGCCGCCGTGGCCCAGTGGCCCGAGGTGGTGCAGTGCGCCACCATCACCGGCCGCGAGGACTATGTGCTGCGCATCATCACCTCCGACATGCACGCCTTCGACCAGTTCCTGCGCTACAAATTGCTGAGCCTCGGCATCGTCTCCGACTGCGAGAGCCATATCGTTACGCGCGGGGTGAAGAACGTCACCGCCCTGCCGCTGGGCATCATCACGCCCCACGTCAGCTGAGCCACATTACCAATCCTTGAGTTGGCCACCGCGACCGGCGCACCGATAGTGGCCTCCGTTCTTCGGGGGAGCGCCATGCGCATCGTGTCAATCATGGCCCTGTCCGGCCTCCTGCTTACGGCAGCGCCGGTCTGGGCCCAGGCGACGACTGAAGCGGACCTCGCCGCCTTCCGCCGGCTGCGCAGCGAGGGCGTGGCCGCCGCCAATGCCAACGACCTGACCGGAGCCGCCCGCCTGCTGGCCGAGGCCGACGCCCGCATCCCCAACCATCCGGGGCTGATGCTGATGCGGGCGCGGCTGGCGGTCGGCGCGGGTCAGCCTGATGAGGCCATGACCCAGCTGAACCGCTACGCCGGAGCGGGTCTGGTGGCGAACCTGGCGGCCGACCGGACGCTGTCGGCCCTGGCCGGGCATCCGGATTTCGACGCCCTGGCCGCGGTCATCGAGGCCAACCGCGCACCCGTCGGCGCGGACCGGCTGACGACCGAGGCGGAGATACCCGCCGCGGTGCTGGTCGAGAGTGCAGTATGGGACCAGGCCCGGGGGCGTTGGCTGGTGTCGCAGGTGCGGGGCCGGACGATCGTGGCGCTGGACGAGGCGGGCGTGGTCACACCCTTCCTCATGCCGGGCAGCGGCACCGGCGGGGTATTGGGGCTGGTGCTGGATGCCGACAACGGCGTGCTGTGGGCCGCGACTTCGCCCGTGCCGCCGGCGACGCACGGACTTGCGGCGGATGCCCCTTGGCCCGCCAGCGCCCTGCTGAAGATCGACGCGGCGACCGGCCGGGTGCTGGCGCGCTATCCGGTGCCGGAGGGTGAACGGTCGCTGGGCGATGTCGCGCTGGCGCCGGACGGCACCGTCTACGCCGCGGACTCGACCGGCGGCGACCTGTACCGACTGTCGCCGGATGCCGGCAGCCTTGAGGTCTTCCTGCCCGCCGGAACCCTCGGATCACCGCAGGGGATGGCCGTCACACCGGACGGGATGGCGTTGATCGTGGCCGACTATTCCTCGGGCCTGTGGCGCGTGGATCGGTCGACCGGTGCGGCGACCCGCCTTCCCCAGCCCGCGATCGACAGCCTGATCGGCGTCGACGGCCTGACGACAGACGGCCGGTTCCTGTACGGCTTCCAGAACGGCGTGGCACCGCAGCGGGTCCTCAGGTTCCGACTGGACGCGGGCTGGACCCGGATCGATTCGGTGGAGGTGCTGGCGGCCAACCTGCCGCAGATCGACGAGCCGACGACGGGCGTGGTGCACGAGGGCGCCCTGGTGTTCGTCTCGCGCTCGCAATGGAGCGACTTCGCCCAGGACGGCGCGCCGCCGGCAACGCCCGTCCCGGCCGTGATCAGCCGCCTGCCGCTCTAGGCCCGGCGCGGCATTGCAACCTCCGGGGCTTGGAGCGATGCTCGCCGCAGAGGGAGATTCTGCAGCATGATCGAGATGGTGATCGACGCCCGCCGCAAGGACCTGGGTGGTTTCGACGTCGGACGGATCCTGCCCTTCCACGCGCGCCGCATGGTTGGCCCCTTCATCTTCCTGGACCAGATGGGGCCCGCCGAATTCGCGCCCGGGTCCGAGGCGATCAACGTCCGCCCGCACCCGCACATCGGCCTGTCGACCCTGACCTATCTGTTCGAGGGCGAGATCATCCATCGGGACAATACCGGCGCGACCCAGGCCATCCGGCCCGGCGAGGTCAACTGGATGACGGCGGGCAAGGGCATTGTCCATTCCGAGCGGACCACCCCGACCAAACGGGCCGAGGGCGGCCCGATGCACGGGATGCAGGCCTGGATCGCCCTGCCCGGCGAGATGGAGGACTGCGACCCGGCTTTCAAACACTACGCCGGGCCCGACCTGCCCGCCTATGAGAACGCCGGCCTGTTCGCCCGGCTGGTGGCGGGCGAGGCCTATGGTGCCTCGGCCCGGGTCAAGACGGCCTCGCCGCTGTTCTATGTCCACTGGGAACTGGCCGAGGGCGTGCGCACGGCGCCGCCCCCCGGCAAGGGTGCCGGCGGCTATTCGGAGCGGGCGCTGTATGTCGCCAAGGGTGAGATCGAGGTCGGCGACCGAACGTTCCAGGAAGGCCAGATGATCGTGCTGGAGCCGACGGCCGAGCCGACCATCAAGGCGATCCGCCCATCGACCGTCATGGTGCTGGGCGGCGAGCCGGTCGGGCCGCGGGTGATCTGGTGGAATTTCGTCTCCTCGTCCCAGGCGAAGATCGATGCGGCCAAGGCCGACTGGAAGGCCGGCCGGATGGCCCTGCCCGTCGAGGACGATGTGGAATTCATTCCCCTGCCTGACGTGCCCTCGACCCCCGAACCGGCCCCGGCCGCAAAGCCGGAACCGACGCATCCGGTCTAGGTCGTCGACCGGGACCTTTCAGGAAACGGTCGCCATCTCATACATGAAGTCGATGAAGCCCAGGGTCGCGGCCTCGATCCCCGCCACCGCCGGATTGGTCGAATCGACGACAATGTATTCGTTAGGCGCATGGGCACCGCTGCCGTGGCCGAGACCAAACTGGCCGGCCGGCAGATTGACCGGCGCATCGGTGAAGACGCAGCCCGGCCAGGAGCCGGCGAGGCGAGGATACAGGGTGTGGTGGATGCCGGCGCGGCTGTAGACGGCTTGCTGGGCGCGGATGATCCTGGCGTCCTCGGCGGTCTGGGTCGGATTGTAGCCGCCCGTGAATTTGATCTCGACGTCGGCGAATCCTCTCGAGTCGAGATGAGCGCGCAGCTTTGCCAGACAGTCATCGACGGTCTGGTCTGGCACCAGGCGGAAGTCCAGTTTGGCTACGCCGCGACCTGGCAGCACCGTCTTGCCGCCCTGTCCGGTGTAACCTGAAACCAGGCCCTCGATATTAACCGTGGGCTGGGACGCCAGCCTCACCAGCGACTCTTCCCATGGCAGGTCGTCGATCCAGACCTTGACCCCCAGGGCGCGCATGGCGTCGGCCTCACTGCCCGCAGCAGCGGAGGCGGCGATCAGCTCGCGCTGGCGCGGGGTCAGGTCGCGCACGTGCTCGAACCAGCCGTCGATGGTCGAGGTGTTGCCGTCTGCGGTGACCAGCGACGACAACGCGGCCACCAGCCGCCAGGCCGGTGAATCGACATTGGCCTTCTGGCTGGAATGGATGTCGCCTGCAGGGCCGCGTCCCCAACGCTCACCCGACACGACCAGCTCGCACTCGATAATGCCCTTGGCCCCCAGATTGATCTGGACCGCGCCTGTGCTCGGCGACTGCCAGGCGGTCGGGATGAACACGCCTTCGCAGCGTCTCAGCGCGGCCAGGATGTGGGGCCTGGTGACGACCTGGCGGAAGTGTGGGGAGCCGATCTCCTCCTCGCCTTCGCAGACCAGCACCAGATTGACCGGTGGCGTCTTTCCAGCGGCGCGCAAGGCATGCAAGGCGGCGAGAAAATTGGCCTCCGGTCCCTTCTGGTTGATGGCACCGCGCCCGACGATGACGCGCCCGAAACCCGGCTTGTCGACCAGGGCCGCCTCAAGCGGCGGCGATGACCATTCGGCCGGGTCATACTGTTTGACGTCGTACATGAAATAGACGCCCAGGGTCCGCGGGGCGCCCACGTCCAGGACCCCGAACACCCCCGGATGGCCGTCGGTCGGGACCTTCTCGACCCCGGTGAAGCCGGCGTCGCGGGCCAGGGCCATCATATAGTCGGCACCGGCCTCCATATCGAGGTTCTCGGCCGCGATGGCCGGCCGGCGAATCCACTCCTGGATGCGGGCGATCGAGGCGGCCTTGCCCTCGGCCACGGCGGCCGTGAGCGCTGGCAGATCGCCAGATTGGGCCAACGCCGGGCCGGGCCGGAAGACGAAACCGGCGGAGGCCATGGCGGCAGCCGCGGCGAGGAGCGCGCGACGGTCGAGCGCGACGGTGCGGGGGGTGGGGGCCATGGCGTTCGCTCCTGTTGTTTCCGGGAGCGATTAGATCGAAGCGCCCGAGCCCCGTCCAGAGCAGCAGAGGCAGGATCAGGCGGACTGACCGGTCCCGCCCAGTCCGGCGAGAAACGACAGCAGCAACCGGTTCACCTCATCGGCCCGTTCCTGCTGGATCCAGTGGCCGGCACCGGGGACGACGACCTGCATCCTCAGGTCCGTTGCCCGGTCCTTCAGCCCCGCTTCATGCTGGCCGGAATAGTGCCGCACCGGATCGCGCTCGCCGACCACGAAGGCGGCGGGAACGGTGATACGGGCGTCCTGCAGATGGGCGGTCAGCGACCAGTTGCGATCCAGGTTTCGGTACCAGTCGAGCGGCCCCTTGAAGCCGCCCTGCGCAAAGGCATCGACGTATTCGGCGAAATGGGCCTCGCTCATCCACGGCGGCAGGGTCGCGTCCTCGGGGACGGTCGAGATGAAGGTCTCGCCCTCGGGGATGAAGCCTGTCGACTGACGGGCGTCGGGCGTCGCCCCGTCATAGCAGTAGAAGGCCTTGCGCAGGGCCGTCGCCGGATCGGCGTCGAAGACCGCATGGGCGTCGTCGGCCTGGAAGCGGTTGATGTAGAGGTCGCCCATGCCGAGGCGTTTCGAGATCGCCGCCATAGCCGCGGTCGGCGGGCCTTTCGGCCGGCGCGGCTGGAACGGCACCGACAGGCCGAAGACGGCGCGGAACATGTCGGGCCGGGTCAGGGCACAGTGCCAGGCGATCGGCGCGCCCCAGTCGTGGCCGACGACGACACACGATGTCTTGCCCAGCGCCCGGACCAGATCGACCATGTCGCCGATGAGGTTGAGGATGGAATAGGCGTCGCGATCTGCGGGTCTCTCGGTGCCGCCGTAGCCGCGCATGTCCGGGGCAACGGCGTGGTAGCCGGCGGCCGCCAGCGCCTCGACCTGGGCACGCCAGCTGATGCCGAGTTCGGGGAAGCCGTGGATGAGGAGGACGAGCGGGCCGGAGCCGGCCTCGAGGATGTGCTGGCGGAGACAGTCGGTCTGGATGTGGCGGGTCTTCATCAATCTCTCATCCGCTCATCCCGGCGAAAGCCGGGACCCGGTGGTTTGGCCGAAGAACTATTGCCGACGAGACACGGACAGAACGTCCTGAAACGCAAGCGTCAAGCTGGACAGAACTGGGTCCCGGCTTTCGCCGGGATGAGCGGAGTGCGGGGGTATTAGAGCGTCACGCCCGTGGTGCGCATGATCTCGGCGCGGAGTTCGGGCATGCCGTCGCCCTTTTCGGCCGAGGTGACGATCACCGCCGGATAGGCGGCACCGCGTTTGGAGACGCCCTTCAGGGTCGCTTCCTGGACCTTTTCGGCCTCGCCCTTCTTGAGCTTGTCGGCCTTGGTCAGGATGATCTGGTAGCTGACGGCGGCGAGGTCGAGGGCGTCGAGGGCCTCGTCATCGACCTTCTTGAGGCCGTGGCGGGCGTCGATCAGCAGATAGACCCGTTTCAGCGTCACCCGGCCGCGCAGATAGTCGCGACCCAGGTCCTGGAATTTCTTCACCGTCGATTTCGAGGCCTTGGCCCAGCCGTAGCCGGGCAGGTCGACCAGTCGCATGCGGCCGTCGAGGTCGAAGAAATTGACCTCGCGGGTCCGGCCCGGCTCGTTGGAGGCACGGGCCAGTTTGTGCATGCCGACCAGGCCGTTGATCAGGCTGGACTTGCCGACGTTCGACCGACCGGCGAAGGCGACCTCGGGCAGGTCAGGATCGGGCAGTTGCTCGATCCTGGCGCAGCCCATGACGAAGGTCGCGGGGCGCGCGAACAGGATGCGCGCCTGCTCCAGTTCCTCCGGTGTGAAATCGTCCAACTCAGGCCTTCGCCTTCTTCAGCCGCTCGATGAAGGTGTCGATCGGGTTCTCGGCTTTCAGCCGGTGCATGATCACATACTGCTGGATGATGGTCAGGATGTTGGACCAGGCCCAGTAAATCAGCAGGCCCGCCGGGAAGGTGGCCATGATGAAGGTGAAGACCACCGGCATGAAGGCGAAGATCTTGCGCTGCATCGGATCCGGGGCGGGGGGGCTCATCGCCATCTGCAGCCACATGGTCAGGCCGTAGAAGATGGCCAGGATGCTGAGGGCGAAGGTGCCGGCCAGATAGGTCCCGATCAGGGGCGTCGAGGACGGGTCCCAGGGGATCAGGCCGAACAGGTTCCAGATGGTCGAGGGATCGGGTGCCGACAGGTCACGGATCCAGCCGAAGAAGGGCTCGTGCCGCATCTCGATGGTCACGAACAGCATCTTGTAGACGGCATAGAAGACCGGGATCTGCAGCAGCAGGGGCAGACAGCCCGCCAGCGGATTGATCTTCTCCTTCTGATACAGCGCCATCAGCTCCTGCTGCTGTTTCGCCGGATCGTCGGGGTGTTTCTTCTTCAGCTCCTCCATCTTGGGCTGGAGGGTCCGCATCTTGGACATGCTCTCGTAGCTCTTGTTGGCCAGCGGGAACATGAACAGGCGGACGGTCAGGGTCAGGCCAAGGATGGCGAGGCCGAAATTGCCGAACCAGCCGTAATAGAGCTCGATCAGCCAGAAGATCGGGCGGGTCAGGAAGAACAGGAAGCCCCAGTCGATGGCGTAGACGAAGCGCGGCAGATTGAGGCTGTTCTCGTAGCCGGACAGGATCTCATTGCGCTTGGCGCCGGCGAACAGACGCTGGGTCTCGGTGATCTGGCGGCCGGGCGCGATCGTGTGGGCCTCGCCCAGCATGGTGGCCGAGTGGACGTCGGCGTTGGCGGCGTCGGTGACGCGGAAGGCGGCCTGGATCTGCTCGTCCTGCTGCGGGATCAGGGCCGCCAGCCAGTATTTGTCGGTGATGCCCATCCAGCCGCCGGTGGAGGTGTGCTCCTGCACCGGCTTCTTGGCCCAGGCTTTGTACTTGAGCTGCTGGGTCGTGTATTTTCCGTCCGCGCCAAAGGTGCCGATGCCGCCTTCGTGCAGGATCTGGTTGGTGCCGAGGCTGTCGGGCACGCCCTGACGCTCGATCCGGCCCCAGGGCGCGATGGTGATCGGCTGGGTGCCGAAATTGGCGACGGTGTCGGTAACGGTGAACAGATACTGGGCGTCGACGGCGATGCGGCGCGTGAAGCGCAGGCCCGCGCCATTGTCCCAGGTCAGGGTGACCGGCGTGGTTGGCGTCAGGGTCGCGCCTTCGGTCAGGCGCCAGGGGGTGGTCGGCCCGGGCACGCCGCCGGGGACGTTGGGGCCGTTCCAGCCGAACTGGGCCTGATAGGCGTGGCGCATGCCCTCGGGGCGGAACAGCTCGACGGGCGGCGAACCGGCCTCATTGGTTTCCTGGTAGCCGGTCAGGAACAGGTCATCGATGCGGGCACCGCGCAGCGACAGCGAACCCGTCACCGTGCCGGTCTGGATCGGGATACGGGCCCCGCCGCGGGCGAGGGCGACCGTGCGATCTTCTGTGAAGACGGCGACGATGGGGGCTGCGCCAGCCGTCCCGGCGGTCGTTCCGGCGGTCGGACCGGCGACGGTCTGTTCAGCCGCAGCCTGCTGGGCGGCCTTTCGTGCCCTGGCCTGAGGCTCCATCACGAAATAGCTGTAGGCGAGCAGCATGATGCCGGCGATCACGACGAAGAGGATCGTGTTTCGGCTGTTATCGTGTGGAGGCATGGAGATCAGGAATCCTGGCCGGCGTTGGCGGACGTCAAGGGCGCGGTCTTTGGCGCCGGTCGCGGGGTCGCGAGCCTTGTAAGCGCCGATTTCACATCGTCAAGCAAACGGTCCCAGGGACGGTCCGCCGTGCCCATGCGGGCGACGAAGACATAGTCACTGCCCGGGACCGCCAACAGGGGGGCCATGGCCCGGGCGGCTTCTCTCAGGCGGCGTTTGGCGCGGTTGCGGATGACGGCGTTACCGACCTTGCGCGTGGCGGTGAAGCCCAGCCGCACCGTTGGAAGGCCGTCCTGCCGGTCCAGCCGCTGCACGACCACCGCGCCGCGGGCCTCTGAAACGCCCTTCGCGGCCGCCAGAAACTGGGGCCGCGAAGTCATGCGTTCAATTTTGAAAGGGTCGCTCATGCGCCCGAACCCGGGCGCCGGACGATCAGGCCGTCAGGCGCTTGCGGCCCTTGGCGCGACGCCGCGCAACAATCTTCTGTCCGTTCTTGGTGGCCATCCGCGAACGGAAGCCGTGACGGCGCTTGCGCACGAGTCGCGACGGCTGATAGGTCCGTTTCACGTTCGGCTCCTGGGACTGAAAACAAAAAGGCGGCGGAAAGCGTCCGTCGCGGGAAGGGCGGGCGTATAAGCGGCAGGGCCCGCGGTGTCAACGCCGACGGCCCTCCTGCGGAGAGACAATGGACCGGATCAAACGCTTTCTGCCCCTGTTTTTGCTGGCCGGCGTCATCGCCCTGATCTTCGCCATGGGCTGGAACCGCTATCTGTCGCTCGACACCATCCGTGATCACGGCGCGGAATTCCATGACTTCAAGGACGCCAACTATATCCTGTGCCTGCTGATCCTGATGGCGGTGTTCGCCATCCTGACGGCCAGCGTGGTGCCCGGCGTCTTCTTCGTGACCATCACGGCCGGCTATCTGTTCGGGCCCTGGGTCGGCGGCGTCTCGACCTCGATCGCCGCCACCGTGGGGGCCCTGATCGTCTATGCGGTGGCCCGCTCGGCGCTGGGCGAGGCCCTGAGGAAGAAGGCCGAACGCGACCAGGGCCTGATGCAGAAGGTCTGCGAGGCCATAGACAAGGATACCTTCTGGTACGTCCTTGCCTCGCGCCTCGCCGTCGTCGTGCCCTTCCACATGATCAATGTCGCGGCGGGCATCATGTCGGTCCGGCTGACCCCCTATACGGTCGCGACGGTCATCGGCCTGCTGCCGGCCCACATCATCTATTGCTGGATCGGGGCGCGGCTGAACGAATTGCTCCGGACCAACCCCAATCCGGACTTCCAGGCGCTGTTCGGCCAGTTCTGGGCGCCGATGGCGGGCGTCTTCGTCCTGGCGGTCGTACTGCCGTTCGCACTCAAGGGATTGCAGGCCGCGCTCGGCCGCAAGGCTGCGACATGAAGGGCGCGGCTATTGGCCTGAGCCTTGCTTCAGGCCCGGTATGAACCGGCTTCGGTCCCTTCCCGACCGCCTGCGAACAGGCCTGCGCCTGCCCGCCGACTGGCGCGAGCGGCTGAAGATCCACGCCCCGGACGCCCTGGCCTGGCGGCTGCTGCTGCTGACCTTCGTCTTCACCGTGGTGGTCGAGATCCTGATCATCGTCCCCAGCGCGGCGAGCTTCCACGAACGCTGGCTGCTGGATCGACTGCAGTCGGCCGAGCTGGCCTCGGTCGGGGTCGAGGCCCTGCCCTATTCCGCCGTCGAGGACGATGCCGCCGAACAGCTGCTGGCCATCGGCGGGGTGCAGGCGGTCGTCGTGGGCGACCAGGGCGTGCGCCGGCTGCTGCTGCAGGCCCCCAACCTGCCCCGGACGCCGGACCTGATCGACCTGCGCCAGAGCCGGCCGGTGACCCGGATCGCCGACCCCTGGCGCACCCTGTTCGGGCATCCCGACCGGTCCATCCGGGTCCAGGCCCGGCCGCGCTACCGTTCCGGCGACTTCATCGAGATTCTGGCCCCCGCAGAGCCGCTGAAGGTCGAGCTGGGGGCCTTCCTGCTCAACAGCCTCCTCACGTCGCTGTTCATCTCGCTGGTGGCCGGCGGGCTGCTGTATGGCGGTCTGGCCTTTCTGGTCCTGCAGCCGTTGCGGCGGGTGACCCGCGCCATCGAGCATTTCGCCCTCGACCCCGAGACCGAAGGCGATCCGCCCAGCGACCGGCATGACGAGATCGGTCGGGTCGAACGCGAACTGGCCCGGATGCAGGAAGAGGTGCGCGTCTCGCTGCGCTCCCGCGCCCGTCTGGTGGCGCTGGGCGAGGCGGTGGCCAAGATCAACCACGACCTGCGCAACATGCTGACCTCCGCCCAGATGGCGTCCGAGCGGCTGGCCGATTCGCCCGACCCCGAGGTGGCCCGCGTCCTGCCGCGGCTGGAGCGGGCCCTGGGCCGCGCGGCCGCCCTGTCGCGCAATGTGCTGGAGTACGGCAAGAGCGAGGAACCGCCGCCGCAACGGGTCCGCATTCCCCTGACGTCCGCCATCGAGGCGGCCGCGGAGGACGCCGGGCTGACGGCGGACGGCGTGCGGCTGAAGAAGTCCATCCCGGCCCGGCTGAACCTGCATGCGGATTCGGACCAGTTGCACCGCGTCCTCGTCAATCTGATGCGCAATGCGCGGCAGGCCATCGAGAGCGACCCGACCCGCCGCACCGGCCGCAAGGGTCTGGTCCGGGTCACAGTCACAACCGACGACGAAGCCGTCATCATACAGATCGCCGACGACGGGCCCGGCATTCCGCCGCGTCTGTCGGAGAGCCTGTTCGAACCCTTTGTGAGCGGGCGGGCGTCGGACGGGGCCGGCCTCGGCCTGGCGATCTCGCGCGAGCTGGCGGCCAACCACGGCGGCGTCCTGACGCTGGTCGAGACCGGACCAACCGGCACGACCTTCGCCCTGCGACTGCCCCATTGATGCGCCTTTCTTGGTGATCCGGTGCCAGATCGCCCGATCGGCGTTATCGCTGGCGGACCCGACCGAAGCCGCCCAATTTCACTGTCTGCTTTTCCGTTCAGGAGGTCCTCCATGACCCGTTTCACCCTCGCCGCCGCGGCCGCCCTGCTGCTGGCCTCCGCCCCGGCGGTCGCCCAGACGACCCAGCCCCAGACCGCGACGAAGGGCACGGGTCAGACGGCCGCTCCGACCCCCCCCGCCGCCAGCCCGGCACCGGGCTCCGAAGAATGGCTGCGGCTGCGGGGCGAGAGCTACAGCGCCGCGCCCGAGGCCCAGCAGGATCCGGCCGAGGTCGCGGAGACCATCCGGTTGAACGCCGAGATCGCCGCCCGCAACAACGCCGCCGAACGCCGCGAGATCGAGGGAACCGCCGCCTGGCAGGCCGAGGACGCCCGCTGGCGCGCCGAGGTCGCCCGGCTCGCAACCGAGCGCGCCCAGTGGGAGGCCGAAGCCGCCGCCGCCGAGGCCGCCCGCCTGCGCTATGAACGCGACCGCGCCGCCTGGGCTGCCGAGGTCGCCGCCTGTGAGCGCACCGGCCGTTGCCTGGCCCCGGCACCCAAATACTGAGCCGCAAGACCGTGCGCGTCCTCGTCGTCCATGGTGACATCGATTCCGGCAAGACGCGACGGGCGGCCGCCTGGGTCGAGTCGGAAGGGCTGGCAGGACGCCACGTCGCCGGTGTGCTGGCCCTGAAAACTCCCTCCGGACGGCGCTTCCTGGACATCGCCACCGGCGATGAGGTCGCCCTTGAACATCCGGCGGAGGACGAGGTCGCTGTGCCGGTCGGGCGGTTCCAGTTCCGTCAGGCGGCCTTCGACTGGGCCGCCGGCCGGATTGAGCAATCGCTCGAACAGGCCGCTTCTATCGTCATTGACGAGGTCGGCCCGCTGGAACTGCGCGGCGGGGGCTTTGCGCCCCTGCTGGATCGACTTGCGAAGGACCATCCCGAAATACAGCAGGTCCTTCTGGTCCGTACCGGCCTGATCGAGGCCGTCACCGAGCGGTTTTGCCGGGGCGCAGCAGTGATTTTCGACCCCGCCTGTAACGTCTGACACGTCGGCGACGTATCCGATCCGACAGTTGCGCCCGGCACAGAGCCGTGAGAGCGTTCAACAGTGCACCCGGAGGGACGTTTGACCGATATCGCCGACAGTCCCTCCGCCGGAGACACGCGCTCCAGGACCGATGATCCTTTGGCCCCGGCGCCCTTTGCTGACCGGCCGCTGCCGGACGGCCGCACCGACACCTGGCGGCACCCGATCTGGGTGCGGGTGGCGCACTGGCTGAACGTGACGGCCGTCGTGGTGCTGATCATGAGCGGGCTCAACATCCTGCTGGCCCATCCACATCTCTACTGGGGTATCCGCTCGACCTTCGCCGACCCCTGGCTGAGCATTCCGAAAATCCCGAATTGGCTGCTGATCCCGCAGGGCCGCAACCTGGCCGATGCCCGCAACTATCACTTCCTGTTCGCCTGGATCTTCGTGCTGAACGGTCTGGCCTATCTGGCCTTCGGGGTGATCACGCGCCGCTTCGGCCGCCGGCTTTGGCCGACGGAAGCGGACCTGAAGGGCTTCGGTCCGTCGGTGGTGGAGCATGCCCGCTTCCACTTCCCGACCGATGACCACGCCCGCACCTATAATGTCATCCAGAAGCTGACCTATCTGGCGATGATCCTGATCGTCCTGCCGATGATGCTGGTCACCGGCCTGTCGATGTCGCCCGGCTTCAACGCCATCGGCGGGATATTGCTGGATCTGATGGGCGGGCGGCAGTCGGCGCGGACACTGCATTTCATCTCGGCAGGCCTGATCGTCGGCTTCATCGTCATCCATGTCGGCCTGGTGATCTGGACCGGCCTGTTCAACAATATGCGGTCGATGATCACCGGCTGGTTCGTGATCGAACCGCCCGGCTCGACCGCCGGGCAGAAATTCCGGCGCAAGCCGCCGACCGACGCGGGAGACACGCCATGAACCGCCGCCGCTGGTTGACCGGTGCCTTCGCCACGGCGGCGACCGCCCTGCTCTCGGCCTGCGGTCAGGCCGGGACCAGCCTGGCCGAACAGGCGCGTCGGATGGGCGAGGGCCTGACCCGGCGGACGCAGCGGCTGCTGATTCCGCGCGACGCCCTGGCACCGACCTACAGCCGCGCCGAGATCTCGCGCGACTTCAAGGCCAATGGTTCGGTCGATCCGGCGGCGGCCGACTACAAGGCGCTCAAGGCCAGTGACTTCGCCGACTATCGGCTGGTTATCGACGGTCTGGTCGAACGGCCCCTGTCATTGAGCCTCGCCGAGATGCGCACCCGGCCGTCGCAGAGCCAGATCACCAAGCACGACTGCGTCGAGGGCTGGACCTCCATCGGCGAATGGACAGGGGTGCGGCTGGAGACCCTGCTGGACGAGGCCGGGCTGAAGCCCGAGGCGCGCTATATCGTCTTCCACTGTTTCGACGCCCTGAACCAGCAGGAGAACGGCGAGCGCTACTATGAAAGCATCGACCTGATCGACGCCCGGCACCCCCAGACGATCCTGGCCTGGGCCATGAACGGCGAGACCCTGCCCGTCCCGCACGGCGCGCCGCTGCGGCTGAGGGTCGAGCGGCAGCTGGGCTACAAACAGGCCAAATACATCCGGCGTATCGAGGTCGTGGAGAGCTTCGCCCATATCGGCGGCGGCAAGGGCGGCTACTGGGAAGACCGGGGATACGAGTGGTACGCGGGCATCTGACCCGCCGTGGGCTGGGGCTGGCCGCAGGGGCGGTGGCGCTGGCGACGGCGACCGGGGCGGTGGCGCGGGACCGGCCGCTGTCCCGCCTTGTCGGAACCGGTGCCGGGCCGGTCCGCCTCCATGCCGGCCGGTCTGGAGACATCTGGGCGGCGCTGGGCGTGCCCTATGGTGCCGACACCGGATCGGGGCGCTTTCAGCCGCCGGTGCCGCCGACACCCTGGTCCGAGCCGCCGGCGAGCGACGCCTTCGGCCCGGCCTCGCCGCAGCGCGGGAGCGAACCGAACCAGTCGGAAGACTGCCTGCGGCTGAACCTGTGGACGCCGGCACCCGACGCCGGGCGGCGGCCGGTGATCGTCTATATCCACGGCGGGGCCTATTCGACCGGATCGGGTTCCAGCCCTCTGACCGACGGCGCCAGGCTGGCGGCGCGGGGCGATGTGGTGGTGGTGACCGTCAACCACCGGCTGGGGCCGCTGGGCTACGCCTCGCTGGCGCGGCTGGCGCCGAGGTTCGAGGACAGCGGCAATCTGGGCCAACTGGACCTGGTGCTGGCGCTGCAGTGGGTCAGGGACACTATCGCGGCCTTCGGCGGCGATCCCGGCTGCGTCACCGTTGTCGGACAGTCGGGCGGCGGGGCCAAGATCGCCACCCTGATGGCCATGCCCGCCGCCGCCGGCCTGTTCCACCGCGCCGTGACCATGAGCGGGCAGCAGGTGACGGCCTCGGGGCCGCTGAACGCCACGCGCCGGGCCGGGGTCTGGCTGGAGGCGCTGGGCCTGACGCCGGACCGGATCGATGAAGTCCGCACCTTGCCGGTCGAGCGGCTGATCGAGGCGGCGGGGGCGACCGACCCCATCCTCGGCGGGTCGCTGTATTTCGGGCCGGTGCTGGACGGACGCAGCCTGACGCGCCACCCGTTCTGGCCCGACGCCGCGCCGCAGTCGGCCCACATCCCGATGATGATCGGCAACACCCGCGAGGAGACACTGGCCTTCCTCGGCGGCGACCCGGCCAATGCGGGTCTGAGCTGGGACGCCCTGCCCGGCCGACTGGCGCCGTCGCAGATGCGGATCGACGTGGCCCCGGAAGAGGTCGTGGCCTGGTATCGCGCCAACCATCCGGAGATGAGCCCCGATCAGGTGCTGATCCGCGCCACCACCGCCGCCCGCAGCTGGCGCGGTGCCGTGATCGAGGCCGAGATGCGGGCCGCGCAGGGGTCGCCTGCCTTTGTGTATCAGCTCGACTGGGCCAGCCGGATGCCGAACGGGCGGACGGGGGCCTTCCACACCTCGGACATTCCGCTGATGCTGGACAATGTCGGCGCCGAGGGCTCGGGCGCGGTGGGGCCTGACGCCCAGGCCATGGGCGACCGGATGAGCGACGCCTTGCTGGCCTTCGCCCGCACCGGTGATCCGAACCATGCGGGCCTGCCCGCTTGGACGCCGTATTCGCTGGCGCGGCGCGAGACGATGGTCATGGACCTGCCGCCCCGGATGGAGAACGA
>CAZFQC010000033.1:8207-16349 GCA_964520795.1 uncultured Brevundimonas sp. | reverse complement strand
AAATCCTGCTCGGCTTCGGTCCCGGCGTCGGTGCCCTGCGCTGGAGCCTGAGCCCCTCCGGCGACCTGCGTGAGGCGGCGGCCAATCTGTTCCGACGGCTACGCGAGGCGGACCGGGAGAAGCCGGCGGGCATCGCAGTGTCGCCCATCCCGGCGCAGGGGCTCGGTGAAGCGATCAACGACCGGCTGAGGCGGGCGGCGGGATTTGTGGGCTAGGGCGCTACTGCGCCGTCCAGCCACCGTCGATCGAGAAGCTGGCCCCGTTGGCCGAGGCCCCCAGGTCGCTGACCAGATAGAGCATCATCCCGGTCAGCTCATCGGTGGTGACGAACCGCTTGGTCGGCTGCGAGCCCAGAATGATGTCCTTCAGCACCGCCTCCTTCGACATCCCGCGCGTGCGGGCCTGGTCGGCGATCTGCTTCTCGACGATCGGCGTCTCGACGAAGCCGGGGCACAGGGCGTTGCAGGTGATGTTGTCCTGCGCGACTTCCAGCGCCACCGTCTTGGTCAGACCCAGAACGCCGTGCTTGGCCGCGACATAGGCCGCCTTGAACGGGCTGGCGACCAGGCCGTGGGCCGAGGCGACGTTGATGATCCGCCCGCGGCCCTGGGCCTTCATGATCGGGATGGCGGCCCGCGTCGCATAGAAGGCCGACGACAGGTTGATGGCGATGATCTGTTCCCACTTGTCGGACGGGAATTTTTCCACCGCCTCGACATGCTGGATGCCGGCGTTGTTGATGAGGATGTCGACCCGGCCGAGCTGGTGCTTGCCATAGGCCACCATGTCGGCGACCTCGTCGCCGCGCAGCATGTTGGCGGCGTGATAGCGCACCTGCACGCCGCAGCTGGCTTCCAGCTCCGAGCGCGTGCGTTCGATTTCCGCGGGATCGCCGAGTCCGTTCAGGACCACATCGCCGCCCCGCGAGGCGATGGCGCGCGCGAAGGCCAGGCCGATGCCCGAGGTCGAGCCCGAGATCACCGCCACCTGACCCTTCAGGTCGCCGATGTCGCGGAAGGGTTCGCTGGCCGTCTGGGAGCCGTCACCGCGTTTGGGCCATTGGAACATGGGGTCTTCGTCCGTTCACAGTTCTGTGTCGCCAGCCTAGCCGTTCGCGGTTGCGAAGGCGACCGCCGGGATTAATTTCCCGATCTGATGAATATCCACTCTGTCTCGCTCGAGGCCGCCTTGTCAAAGCGATAGCCGTCCCGGTCGAAGGCCTTGAGGTCCTCGGCGCACTCGATCCGCTCGTCGATGGCGAAGCGCGTCATGCCGCCGCGGGCCTTTTTGGCGAAGAAGGAGATGATCCGGCTCTCGCCGTCCTTCGATTCGCGGAAATGCGGCGTCACCACCGGCAGCTTGAGCGCCCGCGCGTCAACGGCGCCAAAATATTCCTGGCTGGCCAGGTTCACCAGCACGCGCTGGCCGTGGCCTTCAGCGTCGGCCCTGAGCTGTTTAGCGATCCGGTCGCCCCAGAAGTCGTACAGGCTGGAGCCGCGTCGGGTCTTCAGCCGGGTCCCCATCTCCAGCCGATAGGGCTGGATCCGGTCCAGCGGCCGCAACAGGCCGTAGAGGCCGGACAGGATCCTCACATGGTCCTGGGCGAAAGCCAGACCGGCCGCGTCCAGTTCTCGCGCCTTCAGCCCCTCATAGACGTCGCCGGCGAAGGCAAAGGCGGCCTGCACCCCGTCGGTCGAGTCGGGGTCAAAGGCCTGGAACCGTTCGCGGTTCAGCCGTGCCAGATCGTCTGAAATGCCCATCAGCCGGCGCAGCTCGGCCACGGTCCGCCCACGCGCGGTTCGGGCCAGGGACGCCGTGTCCTCCAGAAAGCGCCGCTCCGTGCCCGGCAGGGCGGGATCGGCTTCGGTGAAATCCAGCCGCTTGGCCGGGGACAGGACGATCAACAAGACAGGGCTCCGGCGGCGTTGCGTCGGAATAGGCCGCTTCGGTGACGAATTGAACCGGGCGGGGCGTCGCGGTCAGCCGGCCTGTGAATAAAGCCCCGCCAGCACCGCCGGGATCCGGTCCGGCAGGTCTTCTGCGATCAGTCCGGGACCAAACCCCCGCGCGGCTTCGGCGTGCATCCAGACCGCCGCGCGGGCCGCGTCGAAACTGTCCATCCGCTGGGCCATCAGGCCGGCGATCATCCCCGCCAGCACATCCCCGCTGCCCGCCGTGGCCAGCCAGGGCGTGCCGTTGTCGTTGATCGCCAGACGCCCGTCCGGGGCCGCGATCACCGTCGCCGGGCCCTTCAGCACCACCACCGCACCGGCCCGTCTCGCCGCCTCGGCCGCCGCCGCCTCGCGGCCCTGCTCCAGCAGGCCGGGGAACAGCCGGCGGAACTCGCCCTCATGCGGTGTCAGGACATCGTCCCGGTCCAGCACCTCGAACAGATCCGCCGGCCAGCCTTCGAACACCGTCAGCCCGTCGGCATCGACGACCAGGGCCGCGCCGGTCTGCGCCAGGGTGCTGACATTGGTCCGGGTGGCGTCATTGACCCCCGCGGCCGGGCCGATGACGACCGCATCGAGGCCGGCGGCCGCATCGGCGAGGGCCTCGTCGGAGCCGAATGCCGTCAGCATGACGGCCTCGATGGCCGGTGCGATCACCGCCACGGCGTCCGGGGGACACAGGATGCGCACCACCCCCGCGCCGATCCTCAATCCGGCACGGGCCGCCAGCCGGGCGGCACCGGTCTGGGTCGCCTTGCCCGAGACCACGCCCAGCCGGCCGCGCGCGTGCTTGTGAACGTCCACCCCGGGCCAGGGCAGCGCGGCGCGCCAGTCGGGCAGGGCGGAACGGGTCATCGCGACCCGGGTCCGATCACGGATGACGACTCCGGACGAAAAACGCTTGCCTTATTGTGCAATGCAATGTCCCTTTGCTGTCCAAGTGTGCGGCACGATATGGCCCGCCTGGGATCGCCGATGAAAAAGATTGAAGCCGTCATCAAGCCTTTCAAGCTGGATGAAGTGAAGGAAGCGCTGCAGGACGCGGGCGTGCAGGGCATGACTGTGCTGGAGGCCAAGGGATATGGTCGCCAGAAGGGGCATTCCGAGCTCTACCGCGGCGCCGAATACGTCATCGACTTCCTCCCCAAGATCAAGATCGAGGTGGTGGTTCCCGACGACATGGTCAACTCGGTCGTCGACGCCATCCAGGCGGCGGCCCGCACCGGCAAGATCGGTGATGGCAAGATCTTCATCTCCGATGTCCTCGACGTCATCCGCATCCGCACCGGTGAAACCGGCGCACAGGCCGTATAGCCGCCCGAACGACCGGCCGCTCCGCAGGGGCGGCCGTTTTCATTTCCTCCCCCGCCAGACAGGATTCACAACACATGAGCGCCGGAAAGATTCTCAAGGAGATCAAGGAGAAGGACGTCAAATACGTCGACCTTCGCTTCACCGACACCAAGGGGCGGATGCAGCACGTAACCTTCGACATCGACCTGGTCGATGAGGAGTTCCTTGAGGAAGGGACCATGTTCGACGGTTCCTCCATCGCCGGCTGGAAGGCGATCAATGAGTCCGACATGCTGCTCAAGCCGGACCTGAACGGCTACTGGATCGATCCCTTCTACCAGCAGACCACGATGTTCCTGTTCTGCGACGTGCTGAACCCGGACACCGGCGAACCCTACAACCGCGACAGCCGGTCGATGGCCAAGAAGGCCCTGGCCTATGTCCAGTCCTCGGGCGTGGGCGACACCGTCTTCTTCGGCCCCGAAGCCGAGTTCTTCATCTTCGACGACGTGCGCTGGTCGACGGCTCCGCATGACACCGGCTACGCCTATGACTCCATCGAGCTGCCGGCCAACACCGGCGCCGAATATTCCGAAGGCAATATGGGCCACCGCCCGGGACCCAAGGGCGGCTATTTCCCGGTCAATCCGGTCGACAGCGCCCAGGACCTGCGCGGCGAGATGCTGGGCGTCATGCGCGACCTGGGCATGCAGCCCGAGAAACACCACCACGAGGTCGCCCCGGCCCAGCACGAACTCGGCCTGAAGTTCAGCGACCTGCTGACCATGGCCGATCGTCTGCAGCTCTACAAATACGTGATCCACAACGTCGCCGCCGCCTACGGCAAGTCGGCCACCTTCATGGCCAAGCCGACCTTCGGCGACAACGGCTCGGGCATGCATGTGCACCAGTCGATCTGGCGCGACGGCAAGCCGTTGTTCGCGGGCGACAAATACGCCGGCCTGTCGGATCTCTGCCTCTGGTACATCGGCGGCATCATCAAACACGCCAAGGCCATCAACGCCTTCGCCAACTCGACCACCAACTCCTACAAGCGGCTGGTCCCCGGCTATGAAGCCCCGGTCAAACTGGCCTATTCGTCGCGCAACCGTTCGGCCTCGATCCGTATTCCGTGGGTCAACTCGCCCAAGGCCAAGCGCATCGAAGCCCGTTTCCCCGATCCGATGGGCAACCCCTATCTGACCTTCGTCGCCCTGCTGATGGCGGGTCTCGACGGCATCGAGAACCGGATCGACCCGGGCGCGCCGGCCGACAAGAACCTCTACGACCTGCCGCCCGAAGAGCGCGGCTCGATCCCCGAAGTCTGCGGTTCGCTGAGAGAGGCGCTCGACAATCTCGACAAGGACCGCGCCTTCCTCAAGAAGGGCGGCGTCATGGATGACGACTTCATCGACAGCTATATCGAGCTGAAGATGGAAGAGGTGATGCGCCTGCAACTGCATCCGCACCCCGTCGAATTCGACATGTACTACAGCTGCTGATCGGCGGCTGAGGTCGAAAAGCGAAGGCGCCGGACGGGTAACCGTCCGGCGCCTTTTTCTTACCGGCGTGCGTGACCTGGCGCTTGGTCGTCTCGGTCTCGATGCCGTTTTCGCCGGTGCAAACGGCCACGCCCGGCGGCGGTTCCGTGCCTTCAGTGAAGGCGGGCCGTCACGGGGTTCCAGTCGCCCGCCGGCTGCACCTCCGTCGGGAAGGTGATGCGCACCCCTCCGCCGGACGGGCCACGCGTGATCCGGAGCCGTCCGCCCAGTTGTTCCGTGATCGCCTCGAACAACGGGATATCGCCGGGCGCTGGCGCGTCCCCGCCGGTGACGAGCAGATTCAGCGATCGTTCCCGACCGTCCTCGTCCAGGGTGACAGACAGGGACACGGCGGCGCGCTGGGCCCTCAGGGTGTTGAGATATTCCAGCAGCACCAGCCCCAGGGAGGTGGCCTGCTCCAGTGGCACATCGCGGGCTCCGCCGCCGATGGTTATCCGGCCGGCCGGGAGGCCACCGCGCGCGGAGGCGGCCTCGACCAGCTTGCGGGCGAAAGCCTCGAAGGGAATGCGCCGGTCGCCGCCGCCGGTGAATTCCCGATGGGTGCGCGAGATCACCAGGGTGCGCGAGGCGGCGTTGGTCAGCACCCGCGAAACCATCGGATCGCTCTCGTCCCGCGCCCGCAGCTGCAGGATGGCCGAGATGAGCTGCAGATGGTCGGTGGTGCGCTGGGCGTGGTCGCGGAACAGCTCGGCCTGGCCCATGGCGAGGGCTTCGACCTGGGCGTGTTTGGTGGTCAGGGTGTCGAGCCGGGACCGGATGGTGCTGAGCACATGAATCAGCAGCAGGGAGGAGACCACGAAGAAGCCCAGGCCGACCAGGGCACGGCCGTCTGTCGGGAAGGAGAAGGGCACCGGTCCCATGAAATTATAGACGATCACGGTCGAGAGGCCCGCGGCCATCAGGGCGGGGCGGCCGCCGAGCCAGTAGGCTGACAGGATCACGCCGGGATAGAAGCAGGTGTAGCCATAGCCGGTCGCGAGGTAGGGCGAGAGCAGCAGCCGCACCCATAGCGAAATGAGCACGAGGCCCGCCGCGGCCCAGTATCCCGCGCCCGGAATCCCCTTCAGCCGCGCCCGCAGGGCGGCGAACCGGTTGGTCGGCGGCATCGGGAGATGAGCGGGCGCGTCCATGTCTTCTCCCTGGTACAACCTTCGAATGACGTCGCCGACGTCAGGCCAGTCCTTCGGCCGCATCCGCCTTGCGGCGTCGGAACTCGATCAGCCGCACGCACCAGATCGAGATTTCGTAGAGCAGCACCAGGGGCACGGCGAGCATGATCTGGCTGATCGGATCCGGCGGGGTGACGATGGCGGCGACGACGACCACGGCCATGATCGCATAGCGGCGACCCTCGGCCATGACCTTCGACGAAATGATCCCGGCCAGGCCCAGCAGGGTCATCACCACAGGCAGCTGGAAGCACAGGCCGAAGGCCAGCAGCAGGGCCGTGACCAGGTTCAGATAGTCCGACACCTTGGGCAGCAGGGCCGCCGAGACACCGCCGCCGGTGATCTGTTGGCTCAGCGAGAACCACATGACGAACGGCAGCATGACGAAATAGACCAGCGCCGCGCCGAGGGTGAACAGCAAGGGTGCCGCGACCAGGAAGGGCAGGAAGGCACCCTTTTCGTTGCGGTACAGCCCCGGCGCCACGAAGCGGTAGAGCTGCCAGGCCAGCACCGGGAAGGCCACGACGATGGCACCGAAGCCCGCGAGCTTCATCTTGGTGAACAGGATTTCAAGCGGCGCCGTATAGATCAGATTGACCGTCTGGCCGTCGACGCCGGGCAGGGGCTTCAGCCCCGCCGTGCCCAGGATCAGGTCCAGCGGCGAGACATGGCCGCCCGGGCCGACCGACTGGTGGAAGGCCGCCGCCGCCGCGAACGGCTTGACCAAGAAGATGTACAGGGGCTCCGCGAAATAGAAGCAGCCGATGAAGCCGATGATGAAGGCGACGACGCAGATCACCAGCCGCCCGCGCAGCTCGATCAGATGATCCATCAGGGGCGCGCGCGACGCCTCGATCTCATCCTCGTCGGTTTCGGGCCGGCTCACAGGTCCACCTTCTTCGCGCGGACGGGCCGGGACTTGCCGCTGGCCGTCTTGATCGAGGCCACGGGGGCGGCGGCCTTCTTCGTCGCGGCCTTGCGAGGCCCGGCGGCGGCCTTCGCCTTCGTCACCGGTTCGACGTCGAGGGGTGCCATCACCGGCGGGCTGTCGGGCCATTCGTCCGGCGCGGCCAGCATCACCGGCTCGTCCAGCGGCCGGTTCAGGTCGTTGCGGATATCACGGAAGGCGGCGTCGGCCTCCGCGCCGAGGGGGACCATGCCCTGGCCCGTCCGCAATGCTTCGACCTCCTTGCGCAGTTCATCCAGTTCCGACTGGCGCGCCATCTCGTCGAAGCTGGAGCGGAACTCATTGGCCATGGCGCGGGCGCGGCCCATCACCTTGCCGATCTTGCGCATCAGCAACGGCAAATCCTTTGGCCCCACCACAAGCAGGGCCAAGATGCCGATCACCAGGATTTCAAAGCCGCCGATACCGGGGCCGAGCCCACCCATCCGTCAGGTCTCCGACGTCAATTCGGGGGCTACGATTTCAGGTCTTCTTTTTCGGCGTCGGTGCGGGGCAGGGCACCCGCGCGCTCGTCCGAAGGCTTGTCCGAATCAGTGTCCTTCAGGCCCTCGCGGAAGGCCTTGATGCCCTTGGCCGCGTCGCCCATCAGGCCCGACAGCTTGCCGCGCCCGCCGAACAGCAGCAGCGCCAGAACCGCGACGATGGCCCAGTGCCAGATGCTCATAGAACCCACGGAACGTCTCCTCGTTCGGACCGATGCCCGGCCCGCTCAAACACTTGAGCCGCATATAGGCCGTTCAGTGGCGCGACGCCAAGCGAACCTGTTAGGACGCGCGCATGAGTCACGTGATCATCCACACCGACGGCGCCTGCAAGGGCAATCCCGGCCCCGGCGGCTGGGGCGCGATCCTCCAGACCGGCGGCGGTCATGAGAAGGAGCTCTGGGGCGGCGAGCCCCTGACCACCAACAACCGCATGGAGCTGATGGGGGCGATCAGCGCGCTGGAGGCCCTGACCCGCCCCTGCCGCGTCGATCTGCACACCGACAGCCGCTATGTCATGGACGGCATCACCAAATGGATCGGGCCGTGGAAGGCGCGCGGCTGGAAGACGGCCGAGAAGAAGCCGGTCAAGAACGAGGACCTGTGGAAACGCCTCGACGCCGCCCGCGCCCGGCACGAGGTCAAATGGCACTGGGTCAAGGGCCACGCCGGCCATGAGCTGAACGAACGCGCCGACGGCCTGGCCAATCGCGGGAT
>CAZFQC010000033.1:3701-8107 GCA_964520795.1 uncultured Brevundimonas sp. | reverse complement strand
GCCGCCCGCACCTTCAGCTTCGGCCCGTCCATCCCTTCGACGATCACGCTCTCGCCGGCCGCCGGCGCAGCGCCCTCGATCTCGGCGACCCACTCGGCACCCGAGACGAAGACCCGGCCGCGGCCGTCGACGAAGGCCTGCACGACCTGCGCCCGCTGTCCGATCAGTCGGGCATCGCGGGCGTTGATGTCCGGGGCATCCGACGGATTGACCCGCTGGATCAGCCTCCGCGACAGCAGGGTCGCGACAACCGTCAGGGCGGCGAACAGGGCCACCTCGCCGGCGAAGCCCAGCGGCAGGCCGAGCGCCGTGACCACGGCCACCACGCCCGCCGACACCGCCGGCCACAGCAGCCATTCGGTCGAGAAGGCGGCTTCCACCGCCAGCAGCAGAACGCCCAGGGCCAGCCAGATCCAGAACGGCTGGGCCGCATGCAGGTCAGTCAGGGCTTCCATGGATCAGGTCCTCGGGACGGAGGGACGAGGCGGGCGTGGCGGAGCCGGCCGCTCTGCGGGCGGCGTATCGCGCCGCCCGTCGGTGCGGCCCTGCTGCTGTTCCCTGGCCAGGCCGACCAGTTCGCCCAGACCGGCGATGGTGCCGACCAGGCCGGACATCTCCGCCGGCACGATGACCGTCTTGGCCGTCGGATTGCGGGCCAGTTCGGCGAAGGCGTCGACGTAGCGCTGGGCCACGAAGTAGTTGATGGCGTTGACGTCGCCGGCCGCGATGGCCTGGGACACCATGGCCGTCGCCTTGGCCTCGGCCTCGGCCTCGCGCTCGCGGGCCTCGGCGTCGCGGAAGGCGGCCTCGCGGCGGCCTTCGGCTTCCAGGATGGCGGCCTGTTTGGCGCCCTCGGCGCGGGCGATGGCGGCCTGTTTCTCGCCGTCGGCCTCGGTGATGACGGCGCGACGCTCGCGCTCGGCCTTCATCTGGCGCGCCATGGCGTTGGTGATGTCGGCGGGCGGGGTCAGGTCCTTGATCTCGATCCGGTTGACCTTGACGCCCCAGGGCTCGGTCGCCGCGTCGATCACGGTCAGCAGGCGGGAGTTGATCGAGTCACGCTGGAACAGCACCTCGTCCAGCTCCATCGAACCGACCACGGTGCGCAGATTGGTCGAGCACAGCTGGGTGATGGCGTAGGGCAGGTTCTCGATCCGGTAGGCGGCGGCCGAGGCCTCCATCACCTGGATGAAGACGATGGCGTCGACCTTCACCATGGCGTTGTCCTTGGTGATGACCTCCTGCTGGGGCACATCAAGCACCTGTTCCATCATGTTCATGCGGCGGCCGATGCGCTCGACGAACGGCGTCAGGATGCTGATCCCGGGCGCGAGCGTCCGGGTGTATTTGCCGAACCGTTCGACGGTCATCTCGCGGCCCTGGGGCACGATCTTGACCACGCTGAACAGCAGCACAAAGGCCAGCACCACCAGTGCGACCGTGAATAGAAGCGAGGTGTCCATAATATCTCCCTGTCCCGGTCAGGTTAGCACCCTGTGGCCCGCGCGCCACAGAAACCGGACACGGCGCAGATGACATCCGCGTAATCTCGCCTGTTCAGCGCGCCTCGGCGGCCATCCGGATGATCCGCCGCGTCTCGGACCAGTCGATCAGGGCCTCGACCTCGTCCAGCGCCACGAACCGTGCCTCCTTGGCGTCGTCACCGGCCACCGGCTCGCCCGAAATCCATCGCGCAGCATAGTCGACCAGCACATAGTGCCGCCCTGCCTCGGGGAAGAGCCCGTCAACCACATCGATCAGCCCCGTGATCTCCGCCTCGACCCCCGTCTCCTCGCGCAACTCCCGCAGGGCAGCGTCCACAGCCCGTTCACCGGGCTCGATCCGGCCGCCGGGCAGGCTCCACTCGCCCTGCCGCGGCGGTGTCCCGCGTCGGATCAGCAGGACCGAATCGTCCCGCAGGCAGACGACGCCGACGGCGGGGACGGGGGCGGGCAGGGGAGCGATCATCGGATAACCCTGACACGGCCCTTTCGCCGCGCCCATGACTTTGAGACAAGGGTTTCATGACCTCCCCGTCTCCCGCGGCCCTCGCCGCCCTGAAATCTGCTGTCGGCGACGCCGGCTGGACCGTTGATCCGGCCGAAATCGCACCGTGGCTGACCGAATGGCGCGGCCGCTGGCACGGGCATTCGCCCCTGATGCTGACGCCCCGTTCGACCGCCGAGGTGGCGGCCGCCGTCCGCGTCTGCGCCGAACACCGCATCGCCATCGTCCCCCAGGGCGGGGACACCGGCCTCGTCGGCGGCCAGATACCCTATGGCGAGGTCCTGCTCTCGACCCGCAAACTGCGCGCCGTCCGCGACGTCACCCCGCTGGACGACGCCATGACCGTCGAGGCCGGGATCACCCTGCTGGAGGCCCAGCAGGCCGCCGCCGCCGCCGACCGCCTGTTTCCGCTCAGCCTCGCCGCCGAGGGTACGGCCACGATCGGCGGGGTCATCTCGACCAATGCCGGCGGTACCGCCGTGCTCCGCTACGGCATGATGCGCGATCTGGTGCTGGGCATCGAGGCGGTGATGCCGGACGGCGAGGTCTTCAACGGCCTCAAACGCCTGCGCAAGGACAACACCGGCTACGACCTCAAACAGCTGCTGATCGGGGCCGAGGGCACGCTCGGCGTGGTCACCGCCGCGACGCTGAAACTGTTCCCCGTCATGCGCAGCCGCGCCACCGCCATGGTCGGGCTGGACGCGCCCGACGCCGCCATTGAACTGCTGGCCCGCGCCCGGGCCGAGACGGGCGGCGGGGTCGAGGCCTTCGAGCTGATGAAGCGGATCGGCATGGGCTTCGTGCTCGCCAACATCCCCGACACGCGCGAGCCGCTGGACAGCAGGCCGCCCTGGTACGTGCTGATCGAACTGGTCTCCGGCGAGCCCGGTGCGGCCGATGCGGCCATGGAGCGACTGCTGACCCACGCCTTCGAGTCCGGGCTGATCAATGACGCCGCCATCGCCCAGAACGACGCCCAGCGCGCCGCCTTCTGGAAGGTGCGCGAGGAACAGTCCGCCGCCCAGAAGCCCGAGGGCGGCGGCTGGAAGCACGACGTCTCCGTCCCGCTGTCCCGCATCGCCGACTTCCTTGAAGAGGCCACGGCCGCCGTCGAACGCTTCCACCCCGGTGCCCGGGTCAGCGCCTTCGGCCACGTCGGCGACGGCAACCTGCACTATGACGTGCTGTGCCCAGCCGGCGGGGACCTGAAAGCCTTCCTCGCCCGCTGGGCCGAGGGCTCGCAGATCGTCCACGACATCGTCGCCCGATACGACGGCTCCATCTCCGCCGAACACGGCCTTGGCCGCCTCAAGACCGACGAGGCGCGACGCTACAAGTCGCCGCTGGAGATCCGGACCATGCAGGCGGTGCGAGCGGCGATCGACCCGCACCGCATCATGAACCCGGCGGTGCTGTTCTAGGCCCGGCTTGCCCCTGCGGTCTGATCGTCCTACCCCTCCGGCTCGATTCAACACCGCCGGAGCCCCTTCATGACCCTCGCCCTGCTGTTCCCCGGACAAGGCAGCCAGTCGGTCGGCATGGGGGTGGCGCTGGCCGACGCCTTCGCCTCGGCGCGTGAGGTCTATGCCGAGATCGACGAGGCGCTGGGCCAGAAGCTGTCGGTGTTGATGCGCGAGGGCCCGGAGGACCAGCTGACCCTGACCGAGAACGCCCAGCCCGCCCTGATGGCGGTGTCGCTGGCCGCCGCCCGGGTGCTGAAGGCCGAGTTCGGCGTCGACGTCAGCCGCGCCGGCTTCGTCGCCGGCCATTCGCTCGGCGAATATTCCGCCCTGTGCGCCGCCGGCTCGATCACCCTGGCCGACACCGCCCGGCTGCTGAAGCTGCGCGGTCAGGCCATGCAGCGTGCTGTTCCCGTCGGTCGCGGTGCCATGGCCTCGCTGATCGGACCGAAGACCGACCTGGCCCTGGCCGAGGCCGCCGCCGCCGCGGGCTCCGAGGTCGGCGTCTGCGTCGTCGCCAATGACAACAACGCCGGCAATATCGTCATCTCGGGCGACAAGGCCGCCGTCGACCGCGCCATCGAAAAGGCCAAGGAACTGGGTGCCCGCGCCATTCCGCTGAACGTCTCGGCGCCCTTCCACTGCCCCCTGATGCAGCCCGCCGCCGACGAAATGGCCACGGCCCTCGCCTCCGCGACCATCGTCGCCCCCTCGGTCGCGGTCGTCGCCAATGTCACCGCCCGCCCCGAACGCGACCCCGAGGTCCTGCGCCGCCTGCTGGTCGAACAGGTCACCGGCCGCGTCCGCTGGCGCGAGTCGATGGAATGGATGGCCGGAGAGGGCGGCGTCACCCGCTTCGCCGAGATCGGCTCGGGCAAGGTGCTGGCCGGCATGGCCAAGCGGATCGCCCCGGACGCCGAGAGCCAGTCGCTGAAC
>CAZFQC010000033.1:0-3601 GCA_964520795.1 uncultured Brevundimonas sp. | reverse complement strand
ATGTTCAATCTCACCGGCAAGACCGCCCTCGTCACCGGCGCGACCGGCGGCATCGGCGGGGCCATCGCCCGGGCGCTGCACGCCCAGGGGGCGACCGTCGTCCTCTCCGGCACCCGCGAGGCCGTGCTGCAGGAGCTGGCCGGGGAACTGGGCGAGCGCGCCTTCGCCGCCGCCGCCAACCTGTCCGATCCCGACTCGGTCGACGGCCTGGTGGCCCGGGCCGAAGAAGCCGCGGGCAACCCGCTCGACATCCTCGTCGCCAACGCCGGCATCACCAAGGACGGCCTGCTGATGCGGATGAAGGATGAGGATTTCCAGGACGTGATCCGGGTCAATCTGGAAAGCTATTTCCGCCTGTCGCGCGCCGCCATGAAGGGGATGATGAAGCGACGCTCGGGCCGGATTATCGGTATCACCTCGGTGGTCGGCGTCACGGGCAACCCGGGCCAGACCAACTATGCTGCCTCCAAGGCCGGCATGATCGGCTTCTCCAAGTCGCTGGCGCAGGAGGTCGGCAGCCGCGGCATCACGGTCAACTGCATCGCCCCGGGTTTCATCACCTCGCCGATGACCGACGTGCTCAACGACCAGCAGCGCGAGACCATCCTGAAGACCATCCCGCTCGGCCGCCTGGGCACGGGCGACGAGATCGCCGCCGCCGCCGTCTATCTGTCCTCGGATGAAGCCGCCTATGTCACGGGCCAGACCCTGCACGTGAACGGCGGCATGGCGATGATCTGATGAAAATCCTCCGCATCCTCGCCACCATCCTCAGCGGCCCCATGCTCCTGATCGGCATCATCTGGGTCCTGCAGGGGCTCAATATCCTGCCGGGCAGCTTCATGACCGGCCAGATTATCTGGGCCATCTATGGCGCGCCCCTGGCCCTTGCGGGCGGCGGGCTGGTCTGGTGGGTGAACCGGGGCGTTCAATCCCGGTAACGGGCTATTTTCCGCCCGCGCCGCCGTGCTAAAGCCTCGGCATCCGGTTGGTGTGAGTCTGCGTTCAAGACTTGCGTCGCCGTCGCCGTCGTCATACGGCAGGATTTGAGACAACAGCCGCCGCGGCGGCCCTGAAAGCAGAGACACCCATGTCCGACACCCTGGAACGCGTCCGCAAGATCGTCATCGACCACCTGGACGCCGATCCGGAAAAGGTCGTTGAAAAGGCCAGCTTCATCGACGACCTGGGCGCTGACTCGCTCGACAACGTCGAACTGGTCATGGCCTTCGAGGAAGAATTCGACATCGAAATCCCGGACGACGCTGCCGAACACATCCAGACGGTCGGCGACGCCGTGAAGTTCATCGACGAGAAGCTGGCCGGCTGATCGCCGCCCTTTTCGAACGGCATTGATGGCCGCCGAGGCGTCCCCCTAGCGGGGCCGCCCGGCGGCCATTACTGTTTAAGGCCAAGGATTCTGTAGCAGGAGCGCTCATGCGCCGCGTCGTCGTCACCGGCCTCGGTCTGCTCACCCCGCTCGGCTGGGGCGTGGAGCATAACTGGAAAGGCATCCTCGAGGGCCGTTCCGGCATCGGCCCGATCACCAATTTCGACACCGAGGGCTATGGCTGCACCATCGCCGGCGAAATCCCGTCGGTCGACGGCCGTGGCGGCGGGGCCCCCGGCCAGCCGGGCGTGTTCGACCATGAAAAGGTCATGTCGCCCAAGGACCGCAAGCGGGTCGACGACTTCATCGTCTACGCCATCGCCGCCGCCGACGAGGCCCTGGCCGACGCCGGATGGAAGCCCGAGACCGAGGAACAGCGCGAACGCACCGGCGTCATGGTCGGCTCCGGCATCGGTGGCCTCGGCCCCATCGCCGACACCGCCGTCATTCTCAAGGAACAGGGCCCCCGTCGGGTCAGTCCCTTCTTCATTCCTTCGGCCCTGATCAACCTGACCAGCGGCCAGATCTCGATCCGCCACGGCCTCAAGGGCCCGAATCACTCGGTCGTCACCGCCTGCGCCACCGGCGCCCACGCCATCGGCGACGCGGCGCGGATGATCATGCTGGACGACGCCGACGTCATGGTCGCGGGCGGTGCGGAAAGCTCCATCGTCCCCATCGGCATCGCCGGCTTTCTGGCCTGCAAGGCCCTGTGCACCGCCTACAATGACACGCCTGAAAAAGCCTCGCGGCCGTGGGACAAGGACCATTCCGGCTTCGTCATGGGCGAGGGTGCCGGCATTGTGGTGCTGGAAGAGTACGAGCATGCCAAGGCGCGGGGCGCGACCATCTATGCCGAGGTCGCCGGCTACGGCCTGAGCGGGGACGCCTACCACATCACCGCCCCGGCCGAGGACGGCGACGGTGGCTATCGCGCCATGCAGATGGCGGTGAAGCGGGCCGGGATCACGGTCGCCGACATCGACTACGTCAACGCCCACGGCACCTCGACCATGGCCGACTGGATCGAGGCCGGCGCAATCGAGAGGCTGATGGGCGACCATGCACCGAACGTCGCCCTGTCCTCGACCAAGTCGATGACCGGCCATCTGCTCGGCGCCGCCGGGGCCATCGAGGCCATCTTCTGCATCCTGGCCATCCGCGACCAGATCGCTCCGCCGACCATCAACCTCGACAATCCCGAGCGCGAGACGCCCCTGAACCTGGTGCGCGGCAAGGGCCAGCCGATGGAGATCGACGTGGCCATGTCCAACAGCTTCGGCTTTGGCGGCACCAACGCCTCGGTCATCTTCCGGAAGGTCGCCTGATGTCGGTGGAGCATCGTTCCGGACGCAAGACCGCGTTTCTGGCCGCCACCGCCACCTTCAGCACCTTCCTGATCATCGCCCTCGTCGCCGCCTGGAGTGTCTTCTACGCGCCCGGTCCCGTGGCGCGGGAAGGGGAGTCGACCATCATCAGCCTGCCCAGCGGCGCCGGCGTCAGCGCCATCGCCGCCACGCTGAAGTCTGCCGGCGTGATCCGCTCGACCGACATGTTCAAGGCCGCCGCCACCCTGACCGGCGCCGACCGAAAGCTGCGCGCCGGCGAATATGAGGTGCCGAGCAAGGCCTCGCTGCGCTCGGTCATCGTTCTGCTGGTCGAGGGCCGCGTGGTCCGCCACTACGTCACCCTGCCTGAAGGCTGGTCCTCGGCCCAGGCGGTCGAGATCCTGAACAAACAGGCCATTCTGACCGGGACGATCGACGCCATCCCGGACGAGGCCAGTCTCTGGCCCGACACCTATGAGATCAGCCGCGGCGAGACCCGCGCCTCGGTCATCGCCCGGATGCGCCGCGCGCGTGACGAGAACCTCGCCCGTCTGTGGGCCGCGCGCAGCCCCGCCACCGTGGTCCGCACGCCGGAAGAGGCCCTGATCCTCGCCTCCATCGTTGAGAAGGAGACCGGCGTCGCCGCCGAGCGCCCACGCGTCGCCGCCGTCTTCACCAACCGACTGCGCGCCGGCATGCGGCTGGAGAGCGATCCGACCATCGAATACGGCATCACCCGCGGCGTGCCCCTGCGCCGGGGTCTGAGACGGTCCGAGCTGGACCGGCCGAACCCCTGGAACACCTACCAGATCGATGGCCTGCCCCCGACGGCCATCTCCAATCCGGGCCGGGACGCCGTCGCCGCCGTGCTCAATCCGCCCTC